>CAYFFR010000063.1:0-2173 GCA_964342675.1 uncultured Gammaproteobacteria bacterium | reverse complement strand
ATGTCCTATAGAAACTCCAGAAGGACCAAATATTGGCTTAATAAATTCTTTTGCTTGTTATGCTAGAACAAATTCTTATGGCTTTATTGAGACCCCATTCAGAAAAGTAAATAAGGGTAAAGTTACTGATGAAATCATTTATTTATCTGCAATTGAAGAAGGCGAGCATGTTATTGCACAAGCTAATGCTGCTTTAACTAGCGCTAATAAATTTGTAGATGATCTAATCCCAGTCAGATATAACAGCGAATCTAGTTTGATGACTCCAGACAGGATTGATTTAATGGATGTAGCCCCACAACAAGTGGTTTCAGTAGCAGCATCTTTGATACCTTTTTTAGAGCATGATGATGCAAATAGGGCATTAATGGGATCGAACATGCAGAGGCAAGCAGTTCCAGTTCTAAAACCTGAAAAACCTCTTGTTGGTACTGGTTTTGAGTCGGTAGTAGCAGGTGATTCAGGGGTTTGTGTTGTAGCACGTAATGCTGGAATAGTAGAAAGTGTTGATGCAGCTAGGGTTGTTGTTCGTGTAACTGATGCGCGATCTTCTGATGCTGTTGATATTTATAACTTAGTTAAATATACACGTTCAAATCAAAATACCTGCATAAACCAACGACCACTTGTTAGCATCGGAGATAAAGTAGTGACTGGAGATATTTTAGCTGATGGTCCTTCAGTTGATAATGGCGAATTAGCACTGGGTCAAAATATAAGAATTGCTTTTATGCCTTGGAATGGATATAACTTTGAAGACTCAGTATTAGTATCAGAGAAGGTAGCTAGAGAAGATAGATTTACATCTATACATATTCAAGAGCTTACCTGTATTGCTAGAGATATGAAGCTTGGTTCAGAAGAAATAACGGCTGATATTCCAAATGTAGGAGAAGGGTCACTAGGCAAGCTTGATGAATGTGGAATAGTGTATGTTGGAGCTGAGGTCAATGCTGGGGACATATTGGTTGGGAAGGTTACACCAAAAGGTGAAACTCAACTTTCACCAGAAGAGAAACTATTAAGAGCCATTTTTGGAGAAAAAGCATCTGATGTAAAAGATACATCTTTAAGAGTGCCTTCAAGCACTAATGGAACAGTAATAGGCGTTGAAGTCTTTACAAGAGATGGGGTTGAAAAAGATGATAGAACAAAGCTTATTGAATCTGATCATCTAGCAGATGCTCAGAAAGATGTTGATGATGAAATTAGAATTGTCCAAGAGGCAACAAAAATTAGAGTAATTGATCTAATAAAGAATAATAAGGTTGTTAAGGGAGCAGGGTTCAAGAAAGGCCATAAACCATCTATTGATGAATTGAGGGATTGTAAGCTTAATGATTTATTAGGAATAAGAATTGATAAAGAAGCGACAAATAAAAAGATCGAAGAAGCTGAATTACAACTCAAGGCTTATTTAAAAGAGATCAAACAAAGACATGAAGAGAAAAAACTGAAGATTACTCGAGGACATGATCTACAGCCTGGAGTAATTAAAATAGTTAAGGTTTTCTTGGCTATAAAAAGAAGAATACAGCCTGGTGATAAAGTGGCTGGAAGGCATGGTAATAAAGGTGTGATTTCAGAAATTATGCCTATTGAAGATATGCCATATGATGATCAGGGAGAGCCTGTAGATATAGTCTTAAATCCTCTAGGAGTTCCATCAAGAATGAATGTTGGTCAAGTGCTTGAGACTCATATGGGGGCAGCTGCAAAAGGCATTGGTCATAAGATAAATAAGATGCTTGAACAGAAAGTTAAGGTTGATAAGGTTAAAGCTTATCTAAAAAAACTTTATAATAGTGGAGCAACCATAAAAGAGGACCTAGACTCACTTTCAAATAATGAGATATTAACTTTAGCTAAAAATCTAGTTGATGGGCTTCCAATTGCAACTCCTGTTTTCGATGGTGCTAAAGAATCAGAAATTAAGAATCTGCTTGCTGAAGCAGATCTGTCAGATTCAGGACAATTAATACTTTTTGATGGTAGAACAGGCAGGCAATTTGAGAGACCTGTTACTGTTGGTTACATGTATATGTTAAAACTGAACCATCTTGTAGATGACAAAATGCATGCTAGATCTACAGGATCTTACAGTCTTGTTACCCAACAGCCTTTAGGTGGTAAAGCACAGTTTGGTGGTCAAAGATTTGGAGAAATGGAGGTT
>CAYFFR010000062.1:0-2255 GCA_964342675.1 uncultured Gammaproteobacteria bacterium | reverse complement strand
CCCAATCCTTGGTCCAGAAATGAAATCTACCGGTGAAGTTATGGGAATTGGAAGAACTTTTGGAGAAGCATACTCAAAAGCCCAGGTTGGTGCTAAAAAAAATATAGTGAAAGGTGGAAAAGCATTTATAAGCGTTAAAGATTCTGATAAAAAATATTTGCAAGAGCTTGTACCATTGCTTATCAAAAATGGATTTAATCTTATTGCTACAAGAGGCACAGCAGAAACAATTCGTTCATTTGGTTTTGATACAGAAGTGATTAATAAAGTTCTTGAAGGAAGACCTCATATAAGAGATGAATTATTAAATAAAAAAATTGATTTGGTAATTAATACCACTGAGGGCAGACAATCTATCCAGGACTCTTCATCTATAAGACAGACAGCTTTAGCAAATAAGATTTTTTGCACTACTACAATCTTTGGTGCTTTTGCACTGATGGATGCACTGAAATCAGATCAATCAAATTGGAACTTTTTATCTATCCAAGAAATTAATTAATAATTCTAGATTGGTATAATTTAAATATGGATAAACATCCTCTGACCAAAGATGGTGAGCTGCAAGTTAAAAAAGAACTTGCACGACTTAAATCCGTCGAACGACCTAAAATATCTCAAGCTATAGCTGAGGCTAGAGCTCATGGTGATTTAAAAGAAAATGCAGAATACCATGCTGCAAAAGAACAACAAGGACTCATTGAGAAAAAGATATCTGAAATTGAATCAACCTTAGCTAATTCACAAATTATTGACATCAATGATATCCCCTATACGGGCAGGGTAGTATTTGGTTCAACGACAGAGGTTTATGATATAACCAATGATAACGAAATATCTTATAAGATAGTTGGTAATCTTGAATCAGATCCATCAGCTGGACTCATTTCAATTGATACTCCAATTGCTCAATCTTTAATAGGCAAGGAAGAGGGCGATGAAGTTAAAGTATCAACACCCTCTGGTGATATTCAAATAGAAATAATCAAGGTTAATCATATTTAATGCATCAAGATTCATGGGCTATTAAAGCACAGCAGGAAGGACATAGATCACGAGCAGTTTATAAGCTAATGGAGATAGATAAAAAATTTTCTCTTATTCAAAAGGACGATATAATTTTAGACATAGGAGCTGCTCCAGGGGGGTGGTCTGAATATATATCCATCAAATACCCCAACATACAAATCTTTGCTCTTGATATCCTTCCAATTGATCCGATTCAAAACGTTACTTTTTTTCAACAAGACTTAAGAGACATTAATGATAATAAGACCCTTACATCTTTTAAGGGCTCATTTAGCCTTGTAATTTCTGATTTAGCCCCAAATATAAGTGGTATAAGTTTAGTTGATGAATCAAATGTTCTAGAGTTAAATTTATTAACTCTTGAGATAGCAGATAGTTATCTATCTGATAGTATGAGCAGATTCATCATAAAAACATTTCAAAATAGTAATATGAAATTTTTTAGGTCAAAAATGGAAAAAATCTTTAGTTTGGTGCAAACTTGCAAGCCTGCAGCTTCAAAAAAAACATCAGCTGAGATTTATTTGTATGGAGAAAGGTAGTTAATGTCAAACTTACTAAAGAATGCAATAGTGTGGATCATCATGGGAGCGTCTTTGATATATTTATTTAATAGTATTGATAGCTCAGGTAATAACAGAAGAAGTCCAATAGACAGTAATCAGTTTTATCAAGAAGTAATAGGCGATAGGGTGCAGTCCCTTACGTTTAAAGAAGATCAACAAACAATCCATGGTATAAGGCATGATGGCACTAGATTTGAAGTTATTCTGCCATATTATGATAGAGATGACTCTTTATCTCAGGCGATTAGAGATAAGGGAGTTATTACAACATATGAAAAAGTCAAAGAACCATCTATCTGGTCCCAATTGTTGGTAGGAGCTTTTCCAATTTTATTGCTTTTAGCAATTTTCTTCTTCTTTATGCGCCAGATGCAAGGAGGTGTTTCAGGAAGAAGCGGTCCTATGGCATTTGGTAAAAGTAAAGCAAAACTCATGGAAGGTGGGAAAGTTACTACCACTTTTAAGGATGTTGCAGGTTGTGAAGAAGCTAAAGAAGATGTTCTTGAATTAGTTGAGTTTTTAAAAGATCCCAGTAGGTTTCAGAAGCTAGGAGGTAAAATACCTAGAGGCGTTCTAATGGTTGGTCCTCCTGGTACAGGAAAAACATTATTAGCTAGAGCTGTTGCTGGTGAGGCAAAAGTTCCATTTTTCTCTCTTTCT
>CAYFFR010000061.1:0-2543 GCA_964342675.1 uncultured Gammaproteobacteria bacterium | reverse complement strand
ATAATGTGTTGCTTTCTGTATGGCGGGCGTAGCTCAGTTGGTTAGAGCGCTGGATTGTGGCTCCGGAGGTCGTGGGTTCGAAACCCATCGCTCGCCCCATTGAGAATTTATACTTATGACTAGCAAATTAAAAAAATTAAAAGATCTTAATAGAAAACTCACCGTTAGCGTTGATACAAAAAGCTATAATCATAAATATACATCTAAGCTAAATAACATTAAGAAAAATGCAAAGATAGATGGTTTTAGGAAAGGTATGGTACCTGAAGATGTGATTATCCAGAGGCACGGACCGACCATACATTATGAAGTTTTAAACGAGCTTATTCAGGAAACTTATCCAGTTGAGATCAAGTCTCAGAATTTAAAACCAGCCTCTGCTCCTAAAATCAACATTAAGTCTGAAGATGCCAACAAAGGCATTTCATACACAGCTGAATTTGAGGTATTTCCTGAGTTTAAACCCAAAATTAGCCGATGGGCTAAGTATGATGAAGTTTCGATTAATATTGATGAGGATGATATAGATCTAGCTGTAAAAGATATTCTATCAAGGTATGGTCATTGGCATGATATTGATAGGGCTGCTCAGAAGGACGACCAGGTTATTATTAATTTTGAAGGTAAAATAGATAATGAAGTTTTCGAAGGAAGCGCTGCAAAAGATTATGCTTTAGTTCTAGGATCAAACTCTATGATCCCAGGATTTGAAGATGCAATTATAGGCAAAAAAATTAATGATCAATTTACATTTAAAGTAAATTTTCCGGAAGATTATTTTAAATCAGACTTAGCGGGCAAGGAAACAGAATTCTCGATTGATCTTCAAAATGTCCAAGAAAAACATGATGCTAAGTTAGACAAGGATCTTTATAAACAGTTAGCAATGGAAGGTGTAAAGAATAAGGATGATTTTAGAAATGAAATTCATGAACGAATGAAACAAGAGGTGTCTCAGCAAGAACAATCATTAATCAAAGAATCAATTTATGAAGCAGTTTTGGCAACCAATAAATTTGAAGTACCTGTTGCAGTTGTGAATGAGCAGTCAACTCTTATGAGAAAAGATTCTTTAATGAGGGTGGGGCAAAACGAAGAAGATGCTCCTGATGATTTATTTCCAGTAGAATCATTTTACGAGAACGCCCTTAAGAGAGTTAAGTTAGATTTATTATTTGCAGAACTTATTAAAATGTTTGATTTAAAAGTTGAAAAGAGCCACTTAGACGAATTTGTTCAATCGGAATCAATAAGATACAAGGACCCAGAACAATTTAAAACTTGGATTAAATCCCAACCTAAACAGCTAGAAAGCTATAAAATGATCATTTTAGAGGATTTACTTATTGAAAAACTAAAAAAAGAGCTTAAATCTAAGGAGAAGGTAATAAATTTTAAAGATTTAGCTAAAACAGATTAAAAAATATGAAAGATAACAAAACCAACATCTTTAATTCAGGATTAGTCCCAATGGTGGTTGAACAAACACCACGAGGAGAAAGAGCATTTGATATTTATTCTAGGCTTCTAAAAGAAAGAATAATTTTTATTACTGGTCCAGTTGATGATTATATTTCGAACTTAGTTATTGCCCAGCTATTATTTCTAGAGTCTGAGAATCCTGAAAAAGATGTCAGCATTTACATAAACTCTCCTGGAGGAATCATTTCATCAGGACTTGCAATATACGACACCATGCAATTTATAACTCCTCAGGTTACAACATTATGTGTTGGACAGGCGGCCAGTATGGGAGCTTTATTGCTGACAGGAGGCTCTAAAGGTAAAAGGTTTGCTTTACCAAATTCAAGAATAATGATTCATCAGCCTTTGGGTGGATTTCAAGGCCAAGCTTCTGACATTGAAATCCATGCTAAAGAAATCATGCTAATGAAAAACAAAGTTAATGAGATTCTTGCAAAACATACCGGAAAAAATCTTAAGATCATTGAGAAAGATACTGACAGGGATAATTTTTTAAATGCCGAGGAGGCAAAGTCCTATGGCATCATTGATGAAATTTTAGAAGAAAGGATTACTGAGGATGGAAAGTAGCGAAAATACACAATTAAATTGTTCATTCTGTGGCAAAAACCAAGAGGATGTAACTAAGCTCATTGCTGGCCCAAGCGTATACATTTGTGATGAGTGCGTTGCTTTGTGTAACGATATTATTGAAGAAGAAGTAAAATCTAATGAGGTTGATCCATCTGGAGTATTATTATCACCAGCAGAAATCTTTAATCAGCTAGATGATTATGTCATTGGTCAAGAAAAAGCCAAGAAAGTTCTATCTGTAGCTGTCTATAATCATTATAAAAGACTTAGAAATGAAGGAAAAAAGGATACCGTTGAGCTTCAGAAAAGCAATGTTTTGCTATTAGGCCCAACAGGAAGTGGCAAAACTCTTCTTGCTCAGACATTAGCAAGAATTTTAAATGTTCCTTTTACTATTGCTGATGCTACAACCTTAACAGAGGCTGGCTATGTTGGTGAAGATGTAGAAAATATTATTCAAAAGCTTTTACAAAAATGTGATTATG
>CAYFFR010000060.1:0-2969 GCA_964342675.1 uncultured Gammaproteobacteria bacterium | reverse complement strand
TAGCTTTTTAATAGCTAGTTGTGGTGGTAGCTCTAATTCTAATAAGCAAGCAGCAATTGATGCTTGTTCTATGGATGGTGGACCAATGAACAAAGAAGTATGTACATGCTTTATTAATTCATTGGAAGACACTTTAAACTCAGATAGTTTTAATGCGTTAGTAGATGCTTTAGCAGAAGGCAGTGAGCCTCCTGTAGACCAATTTGGCATGGAAGAAGGATTAGCTTTTGTAACTAGTCTTGGAGAATGTGGGCTTGATATGGGAGACCTATAAGTTAATCTGTGAAATACATACTTTGCTTACTTCTAGTTAGTGGCTTTGTTTTTGTTAGTTGCAGTCAAAATAATCAATCTAACCACAAAGCTGAATTCATTGAAGGATGCTTAGAAGCTTCAGTCACCACTAAAAAAGTCTGTGCATGCTCTTATGATCGAGCGACTGAAGCAATGACCTTAAAAGAACTTCGAGCATTTCAGAGAGATTTTGAGGAATTAGAGGATCTGACCGTAACTTTAAGCGCGTCTTATAAGATCACTCAAGCGACCACTGAATGTATGTTAGAAGATCTAAATCAATAGGTTATTCTATAATCATTCCATCTTCGGCAATTATTACTTGACCGGGATACACACCGGCAACCTCATTCAATATATCTTGAGGAGAAGATCCCCAAAATAATATATGGGATAAAACAAGCTTCTTTGGTTGAGTTCGATTGGCTATTTCGCCTAACTCTAGGGTAGATGTGTGATGTGCTCGATGATATCTTTGCCAATCAGGTGTTTTCTTTTCAAAGCCAGCCTGTGAATAAACTTCATGAACAAGAATATCAACATTTTGAGAATATTTTTCTAGATTTTTTGATACTCCTGTATCTCCAGAAAACACAATGACTTTATCTTGGGTTGTAAACTTAAAGCCATATGCATCGTTGAAATCACCATGGTCTACCTTAAAGGCTTCAACTGTTATATCTTGATTGCTGAATATTATTCCTTCTCTGAGTTCATTGAATTCAAATAAGAAACCTGTTTTATTAGCAGGCTGAGTTCCATTGATTCGATAGTTGATATCTTCTTGATAAGCCGCAATTGTATTCTTTGCCATCTCTTCTAAACCAACTGGCCCAAATAACTTCACTGGATTACTTCTACCCATCACCCACGGGGTGAGTAATAGGTCAGCCAAACCCATAGTATGATCAGAATGAATATGCGTTAAGAATGCATGTTCAATATTAACCACACTGAGGTCTTCAATTGACCCACCCCAATTGGTGGATATTTTTGCTGCATTTCTAATAATACCAACACCGAAATCAACTAAAAAGATCTGACTATTAACAATCACTGCATACCCAGAACCTCCACGATCTGGATCAGGGTTAGGTGTCCCAGAGCCTAGAATAATTAATTTTGTATCAGCTATGTTAAACGGAGCGATGATGAAGCAAAGAATGATCAGAAATTGTTTGAATAGTCTCATTGTTCTCCAAGCAGTACTTTTGCTGCTAGCTGAGTATCCATATATTCTCTCAATTCTAAAATTTTTTGATCCTTAATTTTAATAAGAAAATGATATTGATTATTGTATTCTTTCCCAGAAGCGTGCATTGCTTCACCCCTCACTTCTACTGCCACCCTGTCATCTTCTGCAGTCATAGAAACGATATTAAACTTAATTCCATTTGGAAAAGTTGATAAAACACCATCTGCAAATTCTTTAATTTCAGCTTTAGTCCTTGTTCCACCAATGGCATTATCACCTGCAGTCCATAGTATAGTTTCGTCAGTATAGTAATCCATATATTCTGGATCACCCTCGCTTAGTGCCTTAAAAAAATCCTCCACCAATAATTTATTTTCTGTGCTCATGCAATCTCCCTATTGATTAGTCTACATTGTATATAATTAATACAATTCCTTTTTAATTTATAAACCAATCTGATCAAAAATCAAATACAATAAATATCATGAAAATCTTGGTAATGGGCCTTCCTGGTAGCGGCAAAACATATCTCACTCAACGACTCGTTCCTTTGTTAGAAGCTGCTTGGTATAACGCTGATAGGGTAAGAGGTATGGCGAATGATTGGGATTTTTCTATGGAAGGTAGAGTCAGACAGAGTCAAAGGATGAGAGCCTTTGCCGACTTTGAAAAATCACATGATCGCTTTGTGGTATGTGATTTTGTATGCCCCACGAAAGAAACAAGAGAAGCTTTTGATCCAGATATTGTTATTTGGCTTGATACAATAAAGAGCGGTCGATATGAGGACACAAATGATATGTTTGAAACCCCAAACAAAGTAGACTTCCATATCGCAGAATGGAACGACCATAATCATAAAGACATAGCAGATAAGATTCTAAAAAATGTTTGATTGGAAGAAACCTACAGTTCAGATGTTAGGAAGGTGGCAGCCTTGGCATAAAGGACACCAAGCATTATTTAAAAGGTGTGTAGCTAAAACTGGGCAAGTTATTATTCAAGTAAGAGATGTTGAAGGTGTTTCAGCTGGACCTGGACAAGATGATAACCCATTTAATTGGGAGGACATTTGCTCAAGTATTGAGCAAAATCTAGCTACAGATGGTTTCAAGCGAGGAAGAGAGTATGAAATCATGTTGGTCCCCAATATTATTAATATTACATTCGGTAGAAATGTTGGTTATGTTTTTGAAGAAGAGATATTTGATGATGCTATTAGCAGTATCAGCGCAACGAAGATTAGAAGTAAAATGAGAGAAGATGGGGAGCTTTAATCATTTAACATCTTTATAATGATTATTATGATAAATTTAGTAATCGGGAGTATTTTATGAATGTGTCTTCTTGGTTAGATGATTTAGCTAAACCATTTCAAAGTTTAGCTCCTTTATTATTAAGATTTAGTCTTGGAATTAGTTTTATCCTTCATGGCTACAACAAGTTTCCAATCGCGGATTCTGCATTGGTAACACGTCTT
>CAYFFR010000059.1:0-3120 GCA_964342675.1 uncultured Gammaproteobacteria bacterium | reverse complement strand
TAGAAAGGAAGCAAGAAAAAGAGCTAAATAATCTAGAAGATTAATCAATAAATTTACACCACTCATCAATAGAGCTTCGTGTTGTCCGAAAATTATTTATCGGAGCCTCTTCATCTTTATATCCTATAGCCATACCACAAAAAATAGTAAACTCTGGATCAGTATTTAAAAAATTGGATACACATGCCTCCCTCATAGACCATATTTCCTGGGCACATGTATCAAGACCTGCTTCTTGTGCTAATAACATCAGGGTTTGCAGAAACATGCCAAGATCTGACCACTGTGGAGGGCCCATTTGCCTATCAATAAAACAAAATAAAGCTGCTGGCGCACCAAAAAATTCAAAATTTTTATTTACCTGATCCCATCTTGCCTCTTTATCGTCTCTACTAATGCCCAATGCTCCATACATTAACTCGCCCACTTCTTTACTATGAGATTTATAAGGTTCTTTGAGGTCTTTTGGATAAATATCATAAGCTGGTGTTTCGGGCTTATCCCATTCAGCCTGAAATTTAAGAAATCTTTCCATAGAACTTTTATTGATGACATATATTTTCCAAGGCTGCAGGTTACCTCCAGAGGGTGATCTCGAAGCTTTCTCTAGCAACTCTTTAAGTAACTTATTATCTACCGGTTTAGAAAGAAATGATCTGACTGAATGCCTTTTCACTGTTGCTTCTGTTACATCCATTGTTAGTGCCTCACTTATCATTAAATATTATCAAATATTTCTTGATTTACGAATCAAAAATCTTATTGTTTAAATTTAATTATTATTTACCAATTTAGCTTGAAGTCTTTGTTTATCACTTCAACTACCATACACTAAATCTTTAAAATTCTTTTAGGAGTTTAACTAATGAATGAATTTAAAGATAAAACAGCTGTTATTACCGGAGCAGGAAGCGGTATTGGTAGAGGTTTAGCTGAAATGGCCTCAAGTAAAGGCATGAAGGTCGTTTTAGCTGATATCAATGCAGAAGGTCTTAATGAAACTCTAGAATTAACTAGATCTAATGGAGTAGAAGTTATAGCCCGAGAAACAGATGTAAGTTCAATAGATGCAATGCTCAATCTGGCGAGCGAAACCTATGAAACATTTGGATCGTGCCATCTTTTATTTAATAATGCAGGTGTTCTAGGACCCAATCCAGTTAAAGACACTACACGCGAAATGTACGATTGGCTAATCAATATTAATTTAGGAGGTTGTTTTAATGGCATACATGCTTTTTTAAATAGAATGCTTGATTCTAATGAGCCAAGCCATATTGTTTCTACATGTTCAACATCTGGGTTTGTAGCCTATCCAAATTTAGGTTTATATTCTGCTTCAAAATTTGGGATCAGAGGTTTAATGTCATCACTTAGAAATGAACTTCAAAAAACAAAAGTCAATGTGAGTATTGTTTGCCCAGGTGAAGTTGACACCAATATCGTTGCCTCAACTTTTGAATCTGCTCATCCTGATGTTGAAACTCAAAAACCTGATACTTCACAAGATTTACTTGATATTGCAGCAGATGACTCTGAGGGCAAGAGTCTAGCTATTTCACCGATCCAAGCTGCAGAAGCAATTTTTGAAGGTATTGAGAATAATGATTTTTATATTTTTACACATAAAGGATTCCACGAAACTATAGCAAGCATCTCAGATGAATATCTGGATGCCCTTAAAAGAGCTAAGTTTCAATGATAATTTCTTATGAATTTTAAAATTATTTTATTTGTCTTTGTATCAATCATTGTATTAGCATTGGTTATCTTTGGACCAAAAGCATTAAGAGTTTACAGAATGGTTCATCTATATGATGAAAAAAATATCTCATACAATTTTATTAATTTAGATAAGATATTTAAGACTTCCCATTTAACAGCATCTGAAAATAAATTTCAGTTTAAACAGAGCCCATTTACATTACCAAAAACATTTATATTGGATGATGAAGAGCATAACCTGGAGGATGCTTTGGAGTATTTTAGGTCTGATGGCTTGATAGTTTTAAGAAATGATGTTTTGTTATATGAGAATTATTGGCAAGGTAATTCCAAAGAAAGCAAACACATATCTTGGTCTGTTGCTAAGTCTTTTTTATCAGCATTGATAGGAATAGCGTTTAATGATGGATTAATTAATGACCTTGATGATCCAATTACAAAATATTTACCTGAATTCGAAGGAACTGGTTACGATGGTGTTCCTATTAAAGCACTCTTACAAATGTCTTCTGGAATTCAATTTAATGAGGACTATGGAGATTATGATTCTGATATTAATCGTTTTGGTCGAGCTATTTCATTAGGCACATCGATGAAAGAATTTGCAATGTCATTAAAAAACCATAAAGAGCCAGGCACTTTTCATCATTATGTGAGCATTGATACTCAAATGTTAGCTATGTTACTTGTTAAAGTGACAGGGGAGTCCATCACAGATTTACTGCAAGAACAAATTTGGGATAAGTTAGGCATGGAGTTCGATGCATATTATTTATTGGACGATACAGGTATGGAAGTTGCATTAGGGGGTTTAAATGCATCACTAAGGGACTATGCTAAATTTGGATTGTTATATTTAAACAGAGGTAATTGGGAAGGAGAGCAAATTGTTCCTGCTGATTGGGTTGATGCATCCCACAGAGCTGATGAGGACCATTTGATACCTGGAGATAATCCACATTCATCAGACTCATGGGGGTATGGTTATCAATGGTGGGTGCCTGGTTTTCCAGAGACTGACTTCACAGCAGCAGGTATTTATAATCAATACATATACGTTGATCCTGTAACCGAAGTAGTAATAGCTAAAACTTCATCAAATTATAAATTCACTTCAGAGCGACAATATTCAAAAGATGCACATATTGCTATGTTCAGAGCAATTGCTAAAGAAGCAGCAAAGGTATCACCAAATGAAGATAAATAAAGCACTCTTAATTATTTTATGCAATCTCTTTACTCTTAATATTCATGCTTGGTGGGATACTGGGCATGCGTTAATTTGTGATGCTGCTTATGATCGTCTTTCTCCTGAGATCAAACAAAAAGTTGATGATCTCATACCAGAAAAAACCTATGGTGAAGGTTGTGTTTGGCCTGATATATTAAAACAAT
>CAYFFR010000058.1:0-3330 GCA_964342675.1 uncultured Gammaproteobacteria bacterium | reverse complement strand
AGGTCTTCATATTCTAGGAACTGAAAGACATGAATCTAGAAGGATTGATAATCAGCTTAGAGGAAGGGCTGGTAGACAGGGAGATCCTGGATATTCAAAGTTTTTCTTATCATTGGAGGATGATTTGCTGAGATTATTTATATCTGATAGTAGAAGAGCTTTATTTGAAAGGATTGGCATGGGAGATGATCATATTGAACACCGCATGTTATCAAGAGGGATAGAAAATGCTCAAAAGAGAATTGAAAATCGAAATTTTGATCTAAGAAAAAACTTACTGGAATATGATGATGTTGCAAATGATCAAAGACAAGCAATATATTCACTTCGTGATCAATTATTAGAAGAAGAAGATATTTCAACCAATATAGATGAAATTATCACAGAGGAATTTACTGCGATTACTTACGATTCGATCCCCATTGATTCAATTGAATCACAATGGAAAGTTCAAGATTTAGAAAAGTATCTAGCGGATATATTTAAAATTGAAATGGATATCCAATCTCCACTAAAAACCAATAAAAGAATGTTGCCAAAAGATGTTGCAAAGATGGTTGTTGACGAAGCAGAAAATGCATATGAAAAAAAATATAGTCATATGGGTGGCAATAAGAAAATTCTTGAAAGGCAAGTAATGCTGCAGGTATTAGATAATCATTGGAAGAATCATTTATCAGAAATGGATAGTCTTCGGCAAAATATTGGACTAAGAGCTTATGCACAAAAAAACCCTAAAAATGAGTACAAAAGAGAAGCTTATGAAATGTTTGAAGTGATGCTGAATACAATTAATTTAGAGACAATTAAAGTCTTATTTAACCTTGAGCTAGTATCTGAAGATGAAATAAAAGAACTTGAAGCTCAAGCATTAGAGGAACAGAAAAAACAAAAGATTAAATTATCAAAACCTCAACAAAATCCAGTGGATGAACTAGATAATGCAGCGCCTATTAGGCAACCACAAAATCAAATGACACCTAGTCAAGTAACTAGAGGCCAACCAAAGATTGGTAGAAACGAACCTTGTTTCTGTGGTTCTGGTAAAAAATACAAACAATGTCATGGCAAATGAAATATGTAGCAATTACTCCAGATCATTGTAATAATCTTTCTATACATCCAAAACCTGATTTATTAATCATTAGAGACACCAGTCTTAATAAAAAAGAATTAGCATATTTAGCTACTCAAATTGAACAAAATATATATATCGATAAAACAACATATTTAATTCTGCATACAAACGGACATGTTCAAGACTATCTATCTGGTGAGGTCCATTACAATAAATATTGTTTAGTATCAGGGGGTGGTGTACAAGGGTTTCATTTAAATAGCAAAGATTTATTAAATACAACAAAAAAAGATATGGATCTACTTATTAATAGTAAATATCTTCATTTTAATGATAGTAAGCCTAAATTTTTAGTTGGGGCTTCATGCCATAATGAAAAAGAATTAGATCATGCTACTGAGCTAGAATTAGATTATTGCCTACTCAGCCCTATTTATAGTAAATATGACAATGTACCATCTTTAGGCTGGGAGAAATTTCAAATGCTTGTTTCAAAAATACCTTTGCCCGTATTTGCCTTAGGTGGTTTGAGTTTTGATGACGAAGAGGATGCAAGAAAACATAATGCTGCAGGAATAGCAGGGATTAGAATGTTTAATCAATCTTCATAAAAATCTTCGGATTCAATAGGTCTTGAAATCTTATTATCTTCATTGGCCCATTCACCCAAATCAATGAGCTGGCATCTCTCTGAACAAAAGGGCCGAAAGTCATTGCTGCTCGATAGGTCTGATTGTTTATTACAGTTGGGACAAAGGTCTTTATTGTTCATCGACTAATAATTTGTAAATAATAATCATGTAACTCTTTAATTCTATTCTCTAGTTCTTCTTTAGAACCATTATTTAAAATTACATCATTGGCAATACTTAATCTTTCATTTCGAGAGCATTGATTAGTTAAAATCTGTTTGGCACTGTCTTGATCTACAACATCTCTTTGCATCACTCTTGAAATTTGGGTCGCTTCATCACAATCAATAACCGCTATTCGATCATAATTATTCATAGAATTAGTTTCGTATATAAGAGGCACTTCGATCACACAGTAATCAGATGAAGAGCTCCTAACTTCTGAGGCGATTGCTTGAGCGACTATAGGATGGACAATGGCTTCTAACTCTTCTTTTTTACTAGCAGAATTAAATACAAGCGTTCGTAATTTCTCTCTATCAATTGATCCTTGATTGTCAAGGATCTGTTCACCAAGCTTTTCAATAACAATTTTAGAAGCATTTGAATTGTCATCTAAGGCAGATCTTGATATTTTATCAGCATCAATAACATCGATGCCTTGAGCAGAGAAATAATTCCCTGCAAGAGATTTGCCTGATCCTATTCCTCCTGTTAATCCAATGATCATTATTCTTTCGTGACGTTAATATTTTTAGGAACATTATAGTTCCATGAGCTTTCTTCAACCCTAGACATAATCCTCCAAACAAAATTCCCTTGTTCATCCTCTTCTTTAATATATGTGTCTTGATACCAGAGACCCAAAAAGAACACTTCACCCTCTTGGGTTTCCATTGGGTTAAAACACATCACCTTACCAGAATAACTATGATCGCTAACTTTAGTAAGAGCTATATTAGAAATAAGATGTTGATAGTTTGGAAAACTTGCTAAAGCTTTTTTGAGATATACGATAATTGTTTCAAGATCTCCTGATATTCCACCAACAGCAGTGTAATCAATAAAGACATCTCTTGTTTTACTAAAAATATCTCTTAATTTATCAAAGTCTCCTGAATCAATAATATTGGCATAATTGGTTACAATATCCTCAATCTCCAACCTATCAGAAATTTCTTTTATATCCACATATGAATTCTAATATAAAAAAAGGGCTTTCAGATAGTTCTGAAAGCCCAATATATAAAAAGCCTGACAATTTCCTACTCTCACACAGGGAGACCCTGCACTACCATCGGCGTTAGTTCGTTTCACTTCTGAGTTCGAGATGGGATCAGGTGGGACCAAACTGCTATTATCATCAGGCAAACTGGTATGTAATTAACTATCACCACAAAAACGCTTTAAGTTATTATCTTTTCACGTAACAACAATTTTAAGGTTACATGATCAAGCCTCACGAGTTATTAGTACAAGTTAGCTCAATGCCTCACAACACTTACACATCTTGCCTATCAACGTCATAGTCTCTGACGACTCTTTAGGAGACCGAAGTCTCTGGGAGATCTAATCTTGGGTGAGGCTTCCCGCTTAGATGCTTTCAGCGGTTATCCTTTC
>CAYFFR010000057.1:0-3678 GCA_964342675.1 uncultured Gammaproteobacteria bacterium | reverse complement strand
GGTTAAAAGCCAACTGCTCTACCAACTGAGCTAGCGACCCAAAAATCCACATAACAAAAAAATGTGATTATTCCATATTCTCCAATATCTGCAAGGCTAAAGGTGATGCAGCATTATCGGGGTACGTATTAATAACAAATTGATATTTAGCTTTTGCAAGTTCGGTTTTATCTTGAGCTAGAAGAATATCACCTAATTTTTTATGTGCTAAAGGGGTTCTCCAGTGAAGAGGGTATTCATTTACAAGCATTGTAAAATTCTCTTTAGCTTCATCTAAGGACATCTCTGATATAGCTATTTCACCTAGCCAAAACAAACTTAAAGGAATTTTTTCATCATCAGCAAATTTATCTTTTAAATAAGTAAATTGCTCACTTGCTAAGCCATAATTACCTTCATTTAAAGCATTGATGCCCTTCTCATATATTTGATCAATACTTTCAGCATCATTGATACCATCAAACCTAAAAGTGTCATTTGCACTTATCTGCTCACTACTGGAATAACTATCTGATTCATCAACAGATTCATCTATCAATTTTTCAATCATATATGATTGGCTTTCTAATTCAGAACGTAGAAATGCAATCTCTTCTTCAAGCTCTTGTATTTTTAAAAACAAAATATCTTCAGAAGAAGTTTCTTGAGAAAAAACATCCAAAACAGGAACGATTAACCCTAATGAAAGAAGAATACTTTTATACAACTTTTTTACTTAATCTCTACTCTTCTATTTTTAGACCAAGATGCATTATTTGAACCCAGTGCAACCGGCCTTTCCTCACCATAGCTTATGGTTTGCAATCTTGATTTGTTGATACCATTTGCAACTAAATAACTTGTAACAGATTCTGCTCTCCTTTGACCCAAAGCTAAATTGTATTCTCTAGTACCTCTTTCATCAGCGTGTCCTTCAAGCAAAAGGGTAATATTCCTATTATTTTTCATTAGTGTGACTACGCTTTTTAGTGCTTGAATAGATTTACTTGTTAATTGTGAAGAATCATATTCAAAATAAACTGTAGCACTAGCAAGAACAGCTTGAGCAGCAGCAGGTTTCTTAGAAACTGTTACTCCTCTCACGCCATCAGAAGAAACTGTTTCTTCTGTTCTTTGTATGCTGCTACAACTTGAGATAACAAAAACTAACCCTATTGCAAATACAGCATTAAACCATGTATTCTTCTTTAATATTGTCATAAATACCTCCTATAATTCATCGTACATACCCAGACCATGCTGGCTCCCTAACTTCACCTTCCGTGGATGGTAAATTAAATCTTGCACCATTAAGACTTAAAATTGCAAGCTTACCTAAACCCTCTTCAGATACTGCATAGACTACCATATTTCCATTTGGTGCAACACTAGGGGATTCATCCATGCGAGCATCAGTTAAAACTCTGATAAATTTTTCATCTTTATATTTCAATGCTATATGAAATTTACCTTCTGACCTATGAACAAAAACATAACCATTGCCATCAGGTAAGAAAGAACCCTTGGCATTATAATCCCCCTCGTGTGTAACCCTTTTAGGTCTAGTGCTTAAACCTCTTAAGCTAATTTCATATAACTGTGGAGAACCCGACCTACCTGATGTAAATAATATCTTTCTTCCTTTTGGTGACCATGATGCTTCTGTATCTATTGAGTAATGTTTTGTTAATCTTGTCAGAGTTTTATCTCTTAGTCTAAGTATGTAGATTTCTGCATTCCCGTCCTGATAAAGAGTTAATGATAAGTATTTGCCATCGGGAGACCATGCGGGAGAGCTAATTTGTGTTTCTTGAGATAGAACTGCTTCTCTCTTACCGGAAGCAACTTCCTGTATATAAACATTTGCTATCCCTGTTTCAAAAGAAACATATGCTACCGATTTACCATCTGGTGACCATACAGGTGAAATTATAGGTTCGGAACTATTCAATAAAGCCTTTTCATTTGCTCCATCTACATCAGAAATCATCAGATCATAATTACTTCTACCCCTGTTCCTTGTTTCATTAACATAAAGGATTTTAGTAGAAGAAACTCCGGGTATTCCCGTTATAGACTCGTAAATACCATCACTAGCATAGTGAGCTATTTGTCTTAAATTATTTCTTAATCCATATACTTTTGAAGAACGTATTTCCTTCATGCTCAATACATCGAATACCCTATAATTGAGATTAATAGAATTCCTGTCTGGAAGAATGAATTCGGGGATGATTACAAAATCTAAACCAAGCATCTTCCAGCCTGAATAGTTAAAATTTTTGCCCTCTTCTTGGGGCAAAGAAATTAGATCTATCCCTTTAATAAAATTAAATTCGCCAGTCCTTAGCAAATCATTTTTAATAATTTCTAGCACTTCATTAGAGCTAGTAAAATTATTGTTTGGTGAATAAATACCAAAATTAATTGGATTGTCTGATCCCTTTGTTACTTCAATTAACAATTCAGAGTGAAGGGGTAACGTTAACATTAAAAAGGCTAGTAGATTATATTTCATATTTTTTCTGGGTTAAATTTAACATTTACTACTCTAAATGTACTTGTATATAGATCTTCTGGTATTTCTTTAAAAAAACTAAATGTTTCAACTCTCCGTACTGCATTGAGAGCTGAACTATCAAATCTAAAATTTCCACTACTTTTTGCTAAATCCATTTTAACTATCCTGCCTCCCTTATTTATTACTAACCTTAAATGAGCTACTAATCCTGCAGGTATGTTCCTTGGTTTTTTCCATGCATCTTCAATGTTGTTGGTAATCAGCACTGAAAATTTTGCTTCTGCTAACTCTTTCTCATTTAAATCAAATGCTTTTTCTTGGTTTATAAGCTCATCAAGATTAGACACTGGAATAACAGGAAAAGTTTTGGTTTCATGAACAATGTCTCTATTTGATGATGCTTGATTATCTAAGTCATTTGTTACAAGAGGTAAAGACTCTTTCTTTATTTTTTGTGCTGGTATTTCGAATGATAAATCAATATAAACGGGCTTAGTTATTAAATTGCTATTGTTACCAAAATTATTAATTCCATAAAAATATACAAAAAAACTAGCATGGATTAAAAATGATATTAGTGCCGCATTAAGATAGTTTATGATGCTATTCATAGCCAGTTGTAATGATACCCACCCTCTCAACACCTACACTTTGAATGCTAGCAATCGCTTTAGCAACATAATCAAACTGGACACTAGAATCACTTTTAATAACAACTTCTATATCCGGATTTGCTTCAAAAATTACCAATACTTTCTGCTTTAAATCAAATAATGATATTGGTAAAGACTCATCTCCTAAATTTATAAAATATTGCCCTCCTGCATTAATGGAAATGACCATCGGCTCACTCTCTAAGGACATCTTAGTTGTATCAGTCTTAGGTAGATTCACATCAACACCTTGAATTAGTAAAGGTGAAAGAATCATAAAAATAATTAGTAACACCAGCATTACGTCAATGTAAGGTACTACATTGATTTCGGCATTTAGTTTTCTTTTGTGTAATGGTTTGTAGATCAAAATTTATTCAAGTTCTTTGATTTAAAATGCTAACAAGCTCCTCACCAAATACTGAAGATCTTTTGATGTGAGCATCAGTACGGACTGTAAATCGATTAAAAGCAATAACGGCTGGTATAGCTGCAAAAAGCCCTAAAGCAGTTGCTAATAATGCT
>CAYFFR010000056.1:0-4040 GCA_964342675.1 uncultured Gammaproteobacteria bacterium | reverse complement strand
TTTTTCTCTATTTCTGGATCAGATTTTGTAGAAATGTTTGTTGGTGTTGGCGCTTCAAGAGTAAGAGATATGTTTGATCAAGCACAAAAACATTCTCCATGTATCGTTTTCATTGATGAGATTGATGCTGTTGGAAGGCATCGAGGGGCTGGCTTAGGTGGTGGCCATGATGAAAGAGAACAAACACTCAACCAATTACTTGTTGAAATGGATGGGTTTGAAGGTAATGATGGAATTATTGTTGTTGCTGCTACTAATAGACCTGATGTCCTTGATCCAGCATTATTAAGACCGGGAAGATTTGACAGACAAGTGGTTGTTGATTTACCTGATTTAAGGGGTAGAGAGCAAATCCTAAAAGTACACATGAGAAAAATACCCCTTGCATCTGATGTAGACCCATTAGTTGTTGCTAGAGGCACACCAGGATTTTCAGGAGCGGATTTAGCCAATCTTGTTAATGAATCTGCTTTGTTTGCTGCTAGATATGGCGATAAAAAGGTTGACCAATCTCATTTAGATTTAGCCAAAGATAAAATTATGATGGGTCCCGAACGAAAATCAATGATTTTGACCGAAGAACAAAAAAGAATTACTGCATATCATGAAGCAGGGCATGCTATCGTAGGCAGGCTAATGCCAGAACATGATCCTATTTATAAAGTAACAATTATCCCAAGAGGTAGAGCATTAGGGGTTACGATGTTCCTACCTGAAGAAGATAAGTATATGCAATCTAAACAATATTTATTAAGTAGAATTGCTGCACTGTTTGGTGGGAGACTTGCTGAAGAGATTATTAATGGTGATAAAGGAATAACAACAGGTGCTGCAAATGATATTGATGTTGCTACTGGAATAGCTACAAATATGGTAACTAAATGGGGTCTTTCAGATTTAGGACCGTTAAAGTTTGGCGAAGATGACAGCAATCCATTTTTGGGCAAAACTGCTGCTCTACAGAATCAAACATTTGGAAATGATACATCAAATAAAATTGATCAAGAGATCAAAAAGATTATTGATAAATGTTATAACAATGCTAAGAAGATTCTCCAAGATAATCTCGATAAACTTCATGTTATGGCTGATACTCTTTTGAAGTATGAAACCATAGAAGCTGAACAAATTGATGATATTATGGCTGGAGCAAAACCAAGAGCTCCAAAAGATTGGGATGAGCCCTCAGAACCCCAATCTAAATCTAAAAAGAAAACCTCGATTAAAGGCCCAGCTGAAGAGTTATAATCATTTAATATGAATATTCAATTTGGTACTGACGGTATCAGGGGTCCAGTTGAGAGTGAAATTACTCCCGAAGTATGCCTTAAGTTTGGTCATGCTGCTGGACTGGTTTTAAAAGAAGAGGGATGGAGCACTGTTTTAATTGGTAAAGATACTAGAGTGTCTGGATATATGCTTGAATCTGCATTGCAAGCAGGATTTATAGCTGCAGGCGTTAATGTTAGATTATTAGGACCATTACCAACTCCGGGCGTTGCATATTTAACAAAATCATTGAGAGAGCAATTTGGAGTTGTTATAAGTGCTTCACATAATAACTTTCAAGATAATGGTATTAAAATTTTCTCTTCCGATGGCATCAAAATTCCAAGAGATATTGAGGTTAAAATAGAAAAGCTTTTAAAACAGGACCTTAAACCAGTAGAAACTTCTTCTTTGGGAAAGGCTCAAAGATTTGATGAGTCTGGAGCGCGATATATCGAATTTTGTAAATCTACTGTGCCTCAAGATGTATCTTTTAGTTCATTAAGAATTGTTATTGATTGTGCTCATGGAGCTTGTTATAAAGTCTCGCCTTCAGTTTTTAGAGAGCTTGGTGCAGAGGTAATTGAGATTGGGTGCAATCCAGATGGATTTAATATCAATGAGGGGTGCGGATCAACACACCCAGAATATTTACAACAAGAAGTTGTTAAGCATAGAGCTGATTATGGAATAGCTTTGGATGGAGATGGGGATAGGGTTGTTTTGATAGACTCTGAAGGTAATGTCCTTGATGGCGATGATATCTTATATATTCTAGGATTTTCTAACCCAAACAGGTCTGGTCCTTGGTCAGGAATTATTGGTACTCATATGTCAAATTTTGGTCTTGAAGATGGCTTGAAGAAATTAGGGTATAAATTTAAGAGAGCTGATGTAGGCGATAAGTTTGTAATAGAAAAGCTTCACAAGGAAGGATGGTTATTAGGTGGAGAACCTTCTGGTCACATCATTTGTAGAGATTTGGTTAGTACAGGCGATGGAACGATTGCTGCACTTAAAACGATTTCTTCACTATTAATTTTAGAAAAGAAAGCCAAAGAAGTATTAGAAAATTATACAAAAATTCCTCAAATCTTAAATAATGTTGTGGTTAAGAATAAAGATATAGTTAACGATTCAAAAATCCAATCAAAAATTAAAGAAATTCAATCTGATTTAACTGTCGGCAGGGTTTTAGTAAGACCATCTGGCACTGAAAATAAGATTAGAGTTATGGTTGAATCTGAATCAGAACCAACTGCAAAAAAATATGCTTCTGATATAGCTAGCCTATTTGCATAATTTTTGACAATGAATTTAATTGCGAATTGGAAATTAAATGGCTCAAAATCCATGATAGATTTATGGCTAGACCTATTCTTTAAAACCTTTACGGGTGGTAGTGATTATGATTTTATTGGAGTTGCCCCACCATATACATTGATAGACTACTTTAAATCTCAATCGAAAGGACTTTCCTATGGAGCACAAAACATAGATTATGAAGAATTAGGAGCTAGAACAGGTGAAATATCTTCAAATATGATAGAGGAATTAGGGGGTATCTTTTCAATTATTGGACATTCTGAGAGAAGATTAGCATTTAATGAAACATCATCAGATATCCAAAAAAAAATTATTTCTGCATCTAATACTGGTCTTATCCCAGTTTTTTGTATTGGAGAATCAGATATAGATCAAAAAAATCAAAGAACAAATCAGGTTTTAGAGAAACAGATTATGGAATCTATGCCGGATAATAAAAATATAATTGAGCAAGCGATCGTTGCATATGAGCCTATATGGGCGATAGGAACAGGAAAAACACCCACATCTTCAGAGATTAATGACACTCATGCGTCAATCAGGAATATTTTTAAAGCCAATTATGGCTGTGAACCTTCTAGTGTCCTCTATGGAGGCAGTGTTAGTGAATCAAACTGCAAAGAAATTTTTTCAGGACCTTATGTTGACGGCGCATTAATAGGAGGGGCTTCACTTGATGGTGGTTCTTTTGGTAGAATCGCTAACGAATTTATAAAGAGTAAGGGTTAAAGAACAATGTTACTTATATCTATACAAGTTACCTGCATAATTTTAGCAATATTATTAATTGTTCTTGTTATCTTACAGCAAGGGAAAGGTTCAGACTTGGGATCTGCATTTGGTGGAGGATCATCTAATAGCATGTTTGGAGCTGTAGGACCCTCAAATTTTTTGAGTAAACTCACATCTATTATTGCTGCATTATTTTTAATTCTTAGTTTCACCCAAGCATATATCATTAAACAGGAGTTTGGTGGCGGCACATTTGAGAATGTTTCTCAGAACGAAGAATTGGACAAATCAGAACCAGAAAATCCAGTAGCCCCTACTGGTTGATATAACTTATTCAAAAGATTTTAATTTAAATAAGTGCATCATTATTAGACAAGATGCTCCAGCAATAATTAATATCTCTTCAATAGTTTCGTTACTAAAGAATGAACCGAATAGAAAGATGCTTCCAGTTGCCCATAATATCTTCAGATAGTTATTATCATTTTCTGAATTCAGGGCTAGTGATATGGAGGCTAGTATAAAACCAATTAAAATAAGTACGAGATGATTTATATCATTATCAAGAAATGACATAAACCCAGATTTAATATTAATTAGACCAAAAAATATTAACAGAACTAACAAGCAATGAGTCAAACAGACAGTTGAAACTAGTAAGCCGCTTGTATTAAATAGGACGGTTAATCTTTTCATTTTCGCATTATATCCTT
>CAYFFR010000055.1:0-4397 GCA_964342675.1 uncultured Gammaproteobacteria bacterium | reverse complement strand
AAACGGATGCAAAAGATGTATGTCTCCTATTGCCGCTATCAAATGGAGATTTTCTTACCAACCTATGAACGCCTGTTTCAGTCCTTAACCATCCATAAGCATAAGATCCATTAATATGAAGAGAGGCTGATTTTATCCCTGCTACATCGCCAGGGGATAACTCTACTACTTTTACTCCAAAACCTTTAGATTCTGCCCACTTAAGATACATGCGCTGTAACATTTCAGCCCAATCTTGTGCTTCTGTACCTCCTGATCCAGCTTGAATATCAATAAAAGCTGAGTTCGGATCAGCTTTCTGACTAAACATCCTATTAAATTCTAACTCAGCTACTTGGTCAGATAATTTGGTTACTTCTTCTACAATTTCTGAGATAGCGTCTTGGTCAGATTCTTCTTGAGCCATCTCAAATAAATCTAAATTATCATTAATATTGGTTTCTACTAGAATAAATGCATTTAGAAATTTTTCTAATTCAACTTTTTGTTTGTTTAAAGATTGAGATAGATCCAAGTCTGACCAGGTAGATTCATCTGCCAGTTTTATATTAATCTCGTTTAAAGACTCTTCTTTATTCGCAACGTCAAAGATACCCCCTAAGATCTGTTATTCGATCTCTGAGGTCTAACAATCTTGTCTTTAATTCACCTGATTCCATAAACCCGCATTTTAATACCTTTAAGAAGCCTATGAAACACTTATTTAATAAAGATTTACTTCGCTAAGTAAAATTTCATCTATATTTTTACTCCTGTAAAATAATTTTTAGATATGCTTTAATTAAAACCTATGCGAATCAAAATAAAAAATCAATCTGATGAGTTAATGAGTGGGCCAGGTGATGTTTATGCAAAAGAGATATCGACTGCTGGAGCAGCTTTTTCGTATGCTATTTATGAACACAGCAAGCTACCCTTAAGAGTTTTCGAAGCTGGCAGGTTAGCTACAGCAATGATTAACGGATGTGAAATCTGCAAGAATTGGCAATCCAAGCGAGATATTAAGCAAATGGGAATTAAGGGTGGTGTAATTGAGAATGGTGAGGCACCGGATGATCAATTTTATCAAGACTTACTTAACAACGACCTAAGTAACTTGAATCATCAGGAGCGACTGGCTTTTCAATATGCTCAAGCTATGGGAAATGAACCAAAAAAGTTGGCACAAGATGACAAATTCTGGGATGAATTAAAAAAAGTCTTTAGTGATGGAGAAATTACGGACTTAACTTACTGTATTGCTGGCTGGATGGGTATGGGTAGGGTTGCCCATGTTTTAGGCCTTGATAGAAGCTAATAATTCTATTACAAGAATGAGTTTTTTTGATTATCATGCTCTATCTTCAGAAACCTCTTTGATTACATGCGAGCTGTTGCAGATTTGCTCAGCTTGATACATAGCCTTTTCTATCCCTGTTGTAGTTAAACTAAAGCCTTTCAAAGGAGTTTGAGATTTAAATCTAACCTCTATTAGTTGAGATTGATCTAAAGCCGGAAAGTTAAGCATTTTAAATGTATTTATTTCTTTTCCATTATTTTCAAAAGCAAAAAGACGTTTTAATTTGAGGGATTGAAATTTACCTTTATCTACTCTTATTTCAGCATGAACTTTATCTCCATCGCTAAAAGCTCCCATTTCACTCGACATCATTAATGTGGGCAGTTCAGATATGCAATGAGGACGATGGACATAAAATAAAAATATTGTTTCTCCTGTAATTTTAGATACAGAGAGCGCATTTTCACCATAGTCATCTATATCCCAACCTGATAATGTTGAAATATTTACTTCTGCAAAAGTAAAAGGCGTCAATAAGAGTATAGATAATATTCGTGTCACTATATCTGTGACAAAAGTATTGGCTAAAAGTTTCATGCCAAGCTAAAAAATAAATTATGGAAAATATAATAAAGCTAATAGCTAGACTTCTCGAATCATTGGATACACTGGCGGTGAATTACCTACTTGAATTTTACCAATCATCTCAAAACCATGTCTTTCATATAAAGCTTTGTTGCGCTCGCTAGTTGCCTCTAAATATGCTCTATCACCTCTTTCATCAATCATGTTAAGAGCTTCTTTTAATAAAAATGATCCTATGCCTTGACCTTGTCTTGAGGGATCAACAGCAATAACAGGCAAATACCATGCATCTTCAGGGTGATACTCATTAAATTGTTCAAATAAATGTCCGACGGACTCTATTCTGTCTTCAGGAATATTTAAAAAAGTAGGCTCCAATGTTGATTCATCAACTTCAGCTCCTGGGGGATGCCAAATAGATGCTCCAGCGTAAGTCGCTTCAGCAAAAAATATATCATGCTCAAACGCTAGTTTAGAAAACTCATCTATCCACAAATCAAAGCTCTCTAAATAAAGACGTGCATCTGGAAAAATCCATCTCAGAAGAGCATCGCTGGAAAAACCAAGCTTCAATACCCCTTTAAGCTGTTCCTGGGCATCTGACTTGGCCTTAATGATGACTGGTGAAGGCATACTAGTTATTTTTCTTTATAAATTGTGAAATTTCATCATAGTTAGCATTAAAATTATAAAGATGCTCTTGTTTTTCATAAAGACCTTCTAAAGCAACTGGGTTAGTCTTAATCTCTATCCCTATGTCATCATAAATATTTGGAAATTTGGCAGGATGAGCTGTTGCAAGCACTGCATAATGATTGCTTTCTGATGATTTATCTATCGCTTCTCTTATGGCCACTGCTGTATGGGGATCAATAACGTAATTATAAGTATTGCAGAAGTCTTGTATTGCTTCTTGGGTATCTAAATCATTGACCTTACTAGAAGTAAAAAGCTGATTCTTTTTCTTCCAAAGATTAGGGTCTAATTTAATTGACTGGTCTGGGAAATTATTAAATAAGTCGGCACAGCTTGTAGCATCTCTATCTAAAAAGAAATCATAGATCAGCCTCTCAAAATTACTGGCAACACTTATATCCATGCTTGGAGATAAAGTTTCCAATACTTGTTGTTTTGAATAGTCATTCTTATTAAAGAATCGATGGAGGATATCATTATTGTTAACTGCAATACATATAGTTTTAATGGGTAATCCCATCTTATGAGCAGAATAACAAGCAAAGACATTACCAAAATTACCTGTAGGTACTGAAAAGCTTAAATTACCTTTGTTATGTAATTGGTTGTAAGCGTAAAAATAATAACAAATCTGACCAATAATACGTGTCCAATTAATTGAGTTCACAGCTAAAAGATATTGATTTGGATGCAAGAAATCCCTCTTTTTAAAGGCATGTTTTACAAGGTCTTGGCAATCATCAAATGTACCATTAACTCTTAAAGCAAATACGTTATTAGCATTAATGGTGCTCATTTGTCTACGTTGTACTTCAGACATATTGCCATTAGGCAACATAATGAAACTTTTAATCCGCTGGTATCCTTGACACGCATCTATAGCAGCAGAACCAGTATCACCAGATGTCGCTCCCAATACAATTGCAGTTTTATCCTCTGCTTCAAGCACTTCATTAAAGAATGCTGCTGCTAATTGCAAACCAAAGTCTTTAAAAGCAGCGGTTGGTCCATGAAACAACTCTAAGATGGATACATTATCAAATGTTTGGATCCCAACTAAGTCCTGATGCTCAAAATCATGCCATGCATCTTCTACTATAGTTATAGTCTCATCTTCAGAAAAAGATGAGCTTGTAAATAAAGGTACGATATATTTAGCAACATCCACAAAAGAATTTTTTAATTTAATTTGATGAAGATCTACTTGTGGCCATTGATCTGGCATAAACAGACCACCATCGCCTGCCAAACCTTGCATGAGAACTGTAGCAAAGTCTTTATCTGAATCCCCTCCTCTTGTGGAATGAAATAACATAATTATTCTTCGATTCTAATAACTTTAGATTTAACTACACCTTGAACGTCATTAAGCCTAGCAAGGCTTTTCTGTAAATCCTTTTCTTTAGCTAAATTAGTAAAAGCTACAATAGTAGTATTGCCATTTGAGTCTTTATCTGGCTTGATGATCTGATCTAAAGTTACACCTTGCTCTGAGAATATATTATTGATCTCATCAATATCAGTAGATGCATCTGTCGTTTCTAAATATAAATAATATGTGAAACTTAAATCATGAAAAGAAGCAATCTGAGACGTCTTATCAAAACTAGGATATTTCATTGGATTAGCATCTTTGAATTTAGCTAGTGCAATCAAATCAGAAATTAAGCCTGAGGCAGTTGATTCCTTCCCGGCTCCTGAGCCTGCTATATTAAATTCACCTACTAAATTAGTATCAACCTGAATGCCGTTCCTCACGCCCTTTAGATTAGACAGTCTTGATCTTTTGGGTAATAGCACTGGATGTGCTCGTAATTCAATTTCATGATTATTTTGT
>CAYFFR010000054.1:0-4397 GCA_964342675.1 uncultured Gammaproteobacteria bacterium | reverse complement strand
TAAAAAAAATATCTTTTTTAATAACTATCTCTATAACAACTTATGTTTATGCTTTACCCGATTGTCTAAATGATCCATGGCATAACCCTAAACAATATCCAAATCGTGCTTGTTTTGGAGCTTCCACTTATGCTGATGGAAACAAATACGTTGGTGAGTGGCAAGACGGCAAACAACACGGCCAAGGCACTTTCACTTGGGCTAATGGAGACAAATACGTCGGTGAATTCCAAGACGGCAAACAACACGGCCAAGGCACTAGCACTTCGGCTAATGGAATTCAAGAACAAGGCTACTTTTTAAATAATGAATTTATACCACGTCTTTGTAAGAACATGGGTTTAAAAGAGGGCACAGATGTTTATGGAGAATGCATTCTAAAGCTTATCGATAAAATTTAATCAATGAGAATAATCCTATCCTTAATAACTTTTCATATAACTCTTACACTCTATGCATTACCAGACTGTCCTGTTACACAAGTTGAAATATGGCATGACTGCCATGGTACCTACAGTACTTTTGCAAATGGAGATAAATATGTAGGTGAATTTAGGGGTGGAAAATTTCATGGTCAAGGAATTTACACTTGGGGTGAAGGATTAAATAAAGGCGATAAATATGTTGGTGAATTTAAAGATAATAAAGCTAATGGTAAAGGTGCTTACACTTTTGCAGACGGATCGATACATGTGGGTCAATATATCGATGGAAAAAGAGATGGAATGGGGGAGACCATTTGGAGCCATGGAGATAAATACGTAGGTGAATTCAAAGATGATAAATTTAATGGCCGAGGAACATATACTTGGGGAGATGGTGATCTATACGTAGGTGGTTTTAAAGATGGTAAATTTCATGGTAAAGGTGTTTACACATTTGAAAACGGACGTGTTGAAGACGGTTATTTCTTAAAAGGGAACTACATACCAGATATTTGTAAAGAGAAAGGATTAAAAGAAGGAACTGATACTTATACAGAATGCATTTTATCGTTAATAGATCAGGTTTAAGTAAGGTTAGGGCAGCTCATATATAGCATATTCATAATCTACTACTTCGCATAATATATATTATGTTAAATTATATTATATTAAAGTGTTATATAAGTACGACAATTAAGTGTAAAATAAGAATATGCCAAAAGAAGACCATTTGGAGTTTGAAGGAGAAGTTATTGAGACACTTCCTAATACAACCTTTAAAGTAAAGCTAGAAAACGACCATATTATTGAGGCTCATATCTCAGGAAAGATGCGAAAGCATTACATCCGAATCTTAACCGGTGATAAGGTTAAAGTTGAGATGACTCCCTATGATCTAACTAAAGGTAGAATTACTTTTAGAGGCAGATAAATTAAACTTTCTCTGTTTTTTTATTTTTCGATATATTTTTGTTAAATACTATCTTATTCTTTATTAAATCTACCTTAATTTGACCGCCGTCATTTAAATCACCAAATAAAACGTTATCCACTAACGGTTTCTTAATATTGTCTGTAATAAATCGTTCCATTGGCCTTGCACCCATAATCCTGTCATATCCTTCAGAAGCAATCCAATTAATAACTTTCTTTGAATAGATAAGTTCTATACCACGTTCATCTAATTGGGCTTGGAGTTTAGTTAAGAATTTATCCACTACTGAAAGTATTACTTTGTTTGGTAAATAATTAAATTGTATGATTTCATCAATTCTGTTTCTAAATTCCGGTGTAAAGATCTTATTTAGAGCTTTTAAAGCATCAGATTCATTAGTTTGCTGCTTAAAACCAATTCCTTTTTGTTCTAACAATTCAGCACCTGCATTTGTCGTCATAACAAGAATAATATTTCTAAAGTCTGCTTTTCTACCATTATTGTCTGTCAGGACACCACTGTCCATGATCTGTAATAAGAGATTAAATATATCTGGATTGGCCTTTTCAATCTCATCTAATAAAAGGACTGAATGAGGATTTTTGACTATAGATTCTGTTAATAAACCTCCCTGATCAAAGCCAACATATCCAGGAGGAGCCCCTATTAGCCTTGAAACTGTATGTCGTTCCATATATTCAGACATATCAAATCTAATTAACTCAATTCCCATAATTGAGGCTAATTGTTTAGCTATTTCAGTTTTGCCGACTCCTGTAGGACCTGCAAATATAAAAGAACCTATAGTTTTATTTTCATCTCTTAACCCTGCTCTAGATAGCTTTATTGCATTACTTAGGCTCTTTATTGCTTGATCTTGACCAAAAATAACTCTCTTTAAATCAGTTTCAAGATTTCTTAAACTTTTTGATTCATCTTTATTTATAGATTTTTCAGGTATTTTTGTTATTTTTGATATAGTTTTTTCTATATGTTCTTCATTTACGGTAATTTTTTTCTTATTTTTTCTGTTTACATTCAATAATGCCCCAGTTTCATCTATAACATCTATTGCTTTGTCAGGTAAAAACCTATCATTAATGAACTTTTGTGATAGTTCGACTGCTGATGTAAGTGATTTTTTATCGTACTTTACATTATGATGGTCTTCATAAAGTTTCTTTATACCTTCAAGGATTTTAATTGAATCATCAATATTAGGTTCATTAATATCAATTTTTTGGAATCTTCGAGATAAAGCCTGATTTTGATTAAATATTCCTCTATATTCTTGAAAGGTAGTTGATCCTATACATCTTAATGTGCCCTTCCCAAGTGCAGGTTTTAATAAATTTGAAACATCTAGAGTACCACCTGAAGCAGAACCAGCGCCTATAATGGTATGAATCTCATCAATAAATAATATTGATTTATCTTCATCATTAAGAAAATTTAATACTTCCTTAAGTCTTTTTTCAAAATCACCCCTATATTTTGTACCCGCAATTAAAGCTCCTATATCTAATAAATATATTTTGTAGTTTTTTAAATAATTTGGGACATTACTATTAACAATTAAATGAGCCAATCCTTCTACTATTGCTGTTTTACCGACTCCTGATTCGCCAACCAACAATGGATTGTTTTTAGTTCTTCTGGCTAAGATTTGGATTAAACGATGTATCTCTTTGTCCCTGCCAACTAATTTATCAATCTTACCATTCTCAGCTAAGTTATTAAGGTCTATTAAGTAAGAGTTTTCTTCAATAAGAGCACCATCTTTATCATCTAATTCTGATTCATTAGTAGTAATCTTTTTCTTTTTAGGTTTATTAGTATCACTTTTACCATGTGATAAATAGGAAACAATATCTAATCGAGAAATGCCATGCTTGAGAAGTAAATATGCTGAATGACTTTCCTTTTCAGAGAAAATAGCAACCAATATATTAATTGGCTTTACTACTCCTTTTCCTGATGACTGGACATGAAATACTGATCTTTGTAAAACACGCTGAAATCCTAATGTCGGTTGAACTGGTTTATTATTGTCTTTTTTTCTTGGAGTTGTATCTCTAACATACTCTTCTAACAAATCTTTTAAATTAGAAGTATTAAGATTATTTGATTCGAGTGCATCTTTAACTTCATAATCATCTAAGATCATTAATAATAAATGCTCAATTGTTATATATTCGATTTCAGATTTTTGAGCTTGATCAAATAACGATGCTATAGATTGTTCTAGTTCTTTGCTAAACATTAATTAATCACTCAACGGCTCAATTTCACTTAATAAAGGATGTTCATGCACCCTTGCTAATTTGTTTATTTCGTTACATCTCATTTCAGCAATCTCTTTTGGAAATATACCACATACACCCTTCCCTTTTGTATGAACGGATAACATAATTTGAGTTGCTCTTTCATGTTCATAGCCAAAGACTGTCTGAATAGCATATACCACGAATTCCATCGGTGTATAGTCATCATTTAACAAGACTACCTGAAATAAAGGTGGTTCTTTTAATTGAGGTTCGTCCTCGAGCGTTACAACTCCTAAATCTTGATCTGTATCTTTATTATTTTCTATTGAAAAAATAATCACATTCTTTTGATCATTTCTTTTGCAAATGATGAACATGAAACTAGAGTCGCATCATCCATTAATCTTTCAAAATCATATGTAACCATTTTATCTTCAATAGTTCTTTCCATAGAAGTGATTATTAAATCAGCTGCTTCAGTCCAACCAAGATGTCTTAACATCATTTCAGCTGATAACATTAATGATCCAGGGTTAACTTTATCTTGACCAGCATATTTGGGAGCAGTTCCATGAGTTGCTTCAAATAAAGCAGCAGAGTCTCCTATATTAGCTCCAGGTGCAATTCCAATACCTCCAACACATGCAGCTAAGGCATCAGATATATAATCACCATTTAAATTCATAGTCGCTATGACATCATATTCTTTAGGTCGTGTAAGAATTTGTTGTAAAAAAGCATCACAAATAACATCTTTGATGACTATCTCAT
>CAYFFR010000053.1:0-4804 GCA_964342675.1 uncultured Gammaproteobacteria bacterium | reverse complement strand
GAAGAGGCTCCAGCCGAGGAAGAAAAACCAGCTGAGGAAGAGGCTCCAGCTGAGGAAGAGGCTCCAGCCGAGGAAGAAAAACCAGCTGAGGAAGAGGCTCCAGCTGAAGAGGAAACACCAGCCGAGGAAGAGGCTCCAGCTGAGGAAGAAGCTACAGAAGATAATAAATCTTCAGATGACAAAGAAAAATAATTCATTAGATTTATCTCTTTTTGTTTTAATAGCAACAATAGGTAAACCAAGAGGCCTAAAAGGTGAAATATTTGTTAATCCATATTCAGATGACCTCATAAACTTCTTATCCTATCGAGACTTTTATTATCTTCATGAGAAAGGTTTAGTAGGCATCCAGTTTGAGTATTTAAAAGCCTATAAGAACAAAATTATTGCCAAAATTAAGAATATTGATGATATAAATTCAGCTGATATTTATAAAAATAAAGATTTATATCTTCCTAAATCTAAATTACCTAAATTAGATGATGATGGTGTTTATTGGCATGAATTGATAGGAATGGAAGTTATTAACTTAGATCAAACACATTTAGGAGTTATAGAACGTATTTCCAATTATGGATCAAACGATATTATTGAAGTTAAATCAGGTACACAAATTTTATTAATTCCATTTATTAGAAATCGAACAATTTTTGAAATTGATCGATCTAATAAAACAATTCAAGTAGATTGGTACCATTCTTATTCATAAAAAATGATCTTTAATGTTATAACTTTATTTCCTGAAATCTACTCTAAATTAGATTTTGGAGTTCTGGGTAAAGCTATTGAAAAAGACCTAATTAGTTTAAATACCATTCAGTTAAGAAATTTTGCCATTAACAAGCATGGACAGATTGATGGAAAAATATATGGAGAAGAAGAAGGGATGGTCTTAAGAATTGAGCCATTAGAAAATGCCTTAAAATCAATCAATACAAATAAGAAAAATCCAGTCATAAATTTTTCTCCTCAAGGTCAATTATTAAATCAGGAGCTTTTAAAAAAACTTTCTAAAGAAAATGAACTAGTTCTCATTAATGGAAGATATGAGGGCATAGATCAAAGGTTTATAGATAAACATGTTGATTTAGAAATTTCTTTGGGTGATTACGTATTAAGCAATGGTGATCTAGCTTGCCTAGTCTTCATTGATTCAATTTCAAGACTAGTTAAAGGAGTAATAGGCAAAGAAGCTTCTTATCAGAAAGATTCTTTATATAAAGGTTTGTTAAAAGGACCAGTCTATACAAGACCAGAAGACCATGATGGAGAAGTAGTTCCTGAGGTTCTTATATCAGGCAATCATCAAAAAATAGCTAATTGGAGAGCATTACAGTCATTAAAAACTACCCTTGAGAAAAGACCTGAAATATTTGATAAAATAAAACTTACAAAAAAACAAAAAAAGCTCTTGGAAGAATTGGATTCTAAGCGTATCCTATAGCACATTTTAGGCAAAAGAATGGCAGATAAAGATAAGAAAAAGAAAGGATTTTTTTCAAAACTCTTCAGTGGTTTTCAAAGCAAGACACCTGAGGCTGATACATCTGTTGTTGAAGAAGAAAAATCTGAAATCAAAACCCAAGAACCTGAAATTAAAAAGAAAGAAGAAAAACCTCAGACAGAAGGCTCTAGTAAGTCAACTAATATTCCAACAAGTGCTCAGCTGAATAGAATGAAAAAAGCTGATATTGCTGAGACTGCAAAGGAGTTTGGTTTAGATATTGATACAAAGCTTACTAAAGTTAAAATGATTGAAGAGTTTAATGCAAAAATAGATGGCTCCAGTCAGAAAACATCTCAAGAAGAAGCGCTATTAGAAGAGGTTGTTACCGAAACGGATGCACCTGAAGAGACTTCAACCGAAGAAGAATTACCTGCTGAAGAAGAGTCCCCAGCAGAAGAGAAATCAAAAGAAGAGGTTGTTGCCGAAACGGATGCACCTGAAGAGACTCCAACCGAAGAAGAATCACCTGCTGAGGAAGAGTCCCCAGCAGAAGAGGAAGACAAGAAAATTGTAGCTAAGCTAGAAGAGCTTACTCCCGCTCAAATTATTCAAAATTTTGAGTCATCTCAGCTAAAAGATGATGTGCCTGTATTTAGGCCTGGTGATACGGTAGTTGTTTCTGTAAAAGTAAAAGAGGGAGACAGAACAAGGCTTCAAGCATTTGAAGGTGTGGTTATGCATATTAAAAATGCTGGACTCAATTCTTCTTTTATAGTCAGAAAGATTTCAAGCGGTATTGGAGTAGAGAGAACTTTTCAAGTTCACAGCCCTTTAATTGATTCTATTAAAGTTAAGCGTAAAGGTGATGTTCGGAAAGCAAAACTTTATTACTTAAGAGAAAGATCAGGCCGATCTGCTAGAATTAAAGAACGTCTAGAATAAATACAATGAATTCTAATCTTCATGAGAGTCAAGCAGTTGATTCTTTTTTGAGGTTTTTACAACAAGAGAAGGGATTATCGAGAAACACAATTGGTGCATATCAATCCGATGTTGAGGATTTTTTGCGTTGGGCCAATAGTGAAAAACTCAAAATAAAAGATTTTAATAACATTCAACAAGCAGAAAAGCTTTTAAAAGATCTTACTAGCAGAAATTTTAAGGGGTCTTCAATTGCTAGAAAGGTTTCTTCCATAAAGTCATTTTTTTCTTTTTTAAAACAGAAATCTTTTATTCAAGATAACCCCTTTCATGATCTTAATATTCCAAAAATTCCAAAAACTCTCCCAAAAACATTATCAAGTAATGAAGTTATAAAGCTCTTAAATGCACCCAATGTTAATTCGTTTATTGGTTTGCGTGATAGAACTATGCTTGAGCTCATGTATGCCACTGGACTAAGAGTATCTGAACTGGTGGGTTTAGAGGATTCTAACTTTGATTTACAAAGAGGTGTGTTGAGAGTCTTCGGGAAAGGCTCTAAAGAAAGAATGGTTCCATTTGGTGATGATGCCCTTTATTGGTTAAATCAATATATCAACTTTAGAAGAGAAAATAACCTATCAATGAATAGCAAATACTTCTTTATTAGTCAGAAACTGTCACAGATAACCCGTGAGGCTTTTTGGCAACGCATTAATGTATATCAAAAAGAGATAGGCTTATCTTTCAAAATATCACCACATACTTTAAGACATGCTTTTGCAACACATCTTATAAATAACGGTGCAGATTTAAGATCAGTTCAAATGTTATTAGGACATAGTGACCTTTCAAGCACACAAATATATACTCACATTGCAAAACAAAGGTTGAGTGAAATGATGAAGAAGCATCATCCTAGAGGATAAACATGAACTATAAAAAATTATTGTATACGCCATTATTGACAGCATCTTTAGCCTTGATAGCTGATCCAATAGAAGAGCAAGTTAACAATGTTCTACCTGAAGGTATGAAGGTTGAATCTATATCAGACTCTTCCGTTGATGGGATTAAAGTTGTTGATATTGGTGATATGCAACCTATTTATGTTACGGATGATGGAAAGTATTTTTTTTATGGCACCCTCTATGGAATCAATGGTACAGAGATAGAAAATATTACTGATATAGATAAGAGTTCTAAGAGAGCTAAAATCATGAGCTCTAACTTAACCAATAAAGATTTTATAAGCTTCCCAGCTGCTAATCCCAAGCATACTATTACTGTATTTACAGATGTTGATTGTGGTTATTGCAGGCAATTTCATAGCGAAATTAATGACTATAATGAATTAGGAATTAGCGTTAATTATGTTGCTTTTCCAAGATCTGGTCCTGATACAGAGTCTTACGACAAGATAGTTGGCGCTTGGTGTTCTGTTAATCCAAAGCAGATTCTTACTGAGCAGAAACTTGGAAATAACCCCGATACCTTCTTTTGTAAAGATCACCCTGTAAAAGAACATTATTTATTGGGTCAGAGGATAGGAGTAACAGGAACGCCAGCTATCATTACTGAGTCAGGGGTCTTATTACCAGGGTATTTACCACCTGACGACCTATTATTGAGATTAAAAAGTTATGAGTAATCTCTTGAAATTAGGTATATGTGGTTGGGGCAATATCGCAACAGGGTTATTCGAACAATTGCATGAAAATTCTACTTTGCAGACTTCAGGTATTGAATTTGTCATCACTTGCATAGGGGCTAGACGTGATAACCCAAATTGCGATCCTGGCACAGTAAAAGTTGTTAGAGATATCTTTGAGGTTATAGATCAAGATGTTGATGTTGTTGTTGAATTAATTGGTGGTACTGATACGGCTAAGGAATTAATTGCAAAAGCTCTTAATGCAGGCAAACATGTCATCACTGCAAATAAAGCCGTTATATTCGAACATGGTAACGAACTCATTAGTTTAGCCATTAAGAATAATGTTGAATTATTATTCGAAGCTGCAGTTTGCGCAGGCACACCGATCGTTAAATTACTCTCCAATGATTTAGGTGCAAATGATGTTAGCAAGATTTCGGGTATGTTAAATGGCACTTCAAACTTTATTTTAAGCAGCATGGAAGATGGTGATAGTTACGAAAAGGTGTTAAATATTGCCAAAGACAAGGGTTATGCAGAACCAGACCCAAGTCTTGATGTAAATGGAACAGATGCCGCTCATAAGATTGGTATCTTATCCGCTTTAGCCTTTAATACAGACTTACCTCCTTCAGATTTTCATATTGAAGGCATTGAAGATATAACCGAAGATGATTTTAAATATGCTGACCAGTTTGGCTACACTTTAAAACATCTTGCTGTTGCTAAACAAAATAATCATGAAATTGAATTACGAGCACATCCAGTGCTATTACCCA
>CAYFFR010000052.1:0-5021 GCA_964342675.1 uncultured Gammaproteobacteria bacterium | reverse complement strand
GAGGGCTTGAAAGAACTCAAACTGAATTTAAAAAATTTTCAAAAAAGGATGCTGCACGACTTCCTGACTACTACGATCGTATTGAAAGTGTTGCCGATGTTTTAAGAGAACTTTCAACCACAACTCCTCCTAATCCGAAACAAGGTATTAAGGCAATTTTAAAAACTGCCTTGCAACTATGGCCTATTGCTAGAAAAGGCAATCAATTGCATAGAGATATCTATGACTTATTTACAAAAAGCGCAAGATCATTTCTTGATGGTTGGTTTGAAAACGAACATATCAAGGCCGCATTTGGATTCGACTCCATTGTTGGTAATTATGCCAGCCCTGATACACCAGGTTCTGCGTATGTATTACTTCATCATGTATTTGGAGAGGTTGAAGGTGAAAAGGGTGCATGGGGTCATGCAATAGGCGGCATGGGTTCTATTACACAAGCTATGAAAGAAGCATGTGAGGAGCTGGGAGTTAGTATATATACGGATGCAGGAGTTAATTCAGTAGAGGTTCAAAATGGTCAAGCCGTAGGTATCAGATTAGAGAGCGGAGACTTAATTAAGGCAAACAAGGTAATTGCCAATGTAAATCCAAAGATTCTTTTTAATCGCATGATATCTGATGATCATCTTGATCATGGCTTTAAGAAGCGTATGGATGGATACAAGTGTGGGTCAGGAACATTTAGAATGAATGTTGCATTATCAGAGTTACCTAACTTCACTTGTCTTCCAGGAAACGAAGCGGCAGAACATCATCAGTCTGGTATTGTTATCGCCCCAACCCTGGATTATATGGATCAAGCTTATATAGATGCAAAAGTGTATGGGTGGTCAAAGGAACCCATAGTGGAGATTTTAATTCCATCGACAGTAGATACAACTTTAGCACCTGAAGGAAAACATGTGGCTTCTTTATTCTGCCAACAGTTTTCTCCTGTACTTAAGAATGGTAAATCTTGGCATGACTATCGATCAGCTGCTGCAGAAACCATTATTAATACTGTTAATAATTATGCACCTAACTTTAGAGAATCTATCTTGGGTATGATGATTCTCTCACCCCAAGATCTTGAAGAAAAATTTGGTCTGATTGATGGAGACATCATGCATGGACAAATGACTTTAGATCAAATGTGGGCGGCTAGACCTTTGCTTAATTATGGTGATTATAGGGGTCCTTTAAAATCGCTCTATATGTGTGGGGCTGGGACGCATCCTGGAGGAGGCGTAAGCGGGTTACCTGGCAGAAATGCAGCCAAGGAGATACTTAAAGACTAATCTCGTTATTGACCCTTCCCATATCCAGTTCATCTGGCTTGGTCTTGAGATTAGCAACAGGTATCGATTCACGGATTTTTTGAGCGCTGTCCATTAAACATACTTCTGTTTTTGCGAGAGGTCCTGATTCATATCCACTCGAATTCATTCCTTCTTGCACCCGATTTATTAGGTTAGTATCTTCTGCATTCACTTGACGGTTGATTCTCCAATTAAGATATCTGGCCGCCCGCATTTCTCTGCGACCATCAGGAAGCGCATATGGGATTTCTCTAATAAGAGTAGTTTTTGCATTTATAGGTATGAACTGCATGAAGTCTATTTGATCTGGGTACACGTCCAATGCAAGATTAGGCCACAAGCGATAGTACATCCATTGTTTTTGATTGGCTTTCGGCAGGTAATCTACGTTAGGCAAGAATTGCGTATATAAATGATTAGATAAGTTATTTGGTAGGGTTGACTGGATATCACCCCACATCTTATGAATATAACCACCATTCTTACTTACTTCTAAACCATAAGATTTTCCGACTAATGAATTTAAACCAGGGTGAGCAACAGGGATATGCAAAGCATCAATATAATTATCTGCAATTTGTTTCCAATTAACATTTCTAGGTCTTAATGTGATTCGTGACATTGGCTGGAGGTTTTCAAATTGATAAGGCAATATTTCTTCTATGTAAGGTGAAAATTGTTCTTCAACGCTAGGACAATCGCTCGGTAAGACTTTAACAAATATAAACCCTTGAAATATTTCCATTTCAACAGTTTTTAAGCCATGATCAGATTCTTTAAGGTCATGAAATTGATCGCGATAGGGCACCTTGATTAAGTTACCTTTAAGATCATAACTCCAAGCATGATACGGACAAGTTAACCGCTTTCCACAATTCCCATAATCACCATCTAGAATGCGAGAAGCTCGGTGAGCACACACATTATGAAATGCTCTAACCTGCTGATCCTCACCCCTGATCGCTACTAAACGTTCATCAAAAATTTGAAAAGTGAAGTAGTCTCCTGGATTGGGGATATTAGATGTATGACAAATTAATTGCCAGTTTGATAAAAAAAGATGTTCTTTTTCTAGCTCAAAGAAAGCCTCACTATTGTATGTCCAGCTGGGCAAGCTCTTATATTTTTTATCCATCAGTCAATTTATTATAAGGGCATGCATAACATATTAAATATGGATTAACTTTTTTTTGAGTTGTATCTTTGGACCTATTTATGTTTCAGAGGTTTACAAATTTTCAAAGCAAAGAAATTATATAGATACTTATCAAGATCTTAAATACAATGAGTAAAAAGAAATTCTATTAATCATGAATCACCAACAGGAAGATTATTCTAATCTAGGTATAAGGCCTTATAACAAGGGTCTTATAGAAATTGGAAAAAATATTTATGCTTATTTGCAACCAGACGGTGGATGGGGGTGGAGTAATGCTGGTTTAATTTGTGATGGAGAAGAGTCATTGATTGTTGATACTCTATTTGATGAAAACCTTACCATGGAAATGTTGTCCTTCATGAAGAAGGCTGAACCTGAAGCGCTAAAAAATACAGTTGCATTAATAAATAGTCATTCAAATGGGGACCATTGTAATGGCAATAGTTGTATCAAAACTGACGTAATTATCTCGAGTGAAGCATCTTTAGAGGAGATGAAACATGAATCTCCTGAGATGATGGCTAGCCTTTTATTGCAAGCCCCATCATTAGGAAAATTAGGAGAATACTTTATTAGGTGCTTCGGTAAATTTGATTTTCAAGGAGTCACTCGGAAGTTACCAAATGAAACCTTTACTAAAGAAACTACAAAAAAGGTGGGTGATAAAATAGTTGAGTTATATGAGGTAGGACCTGCTCATACTAATGGAGACATCATAGCCTATGTACCTAAAGACAAAGTTGTTTTTACAGGAGATATTTTATTTATAGAGGGACATCCTATTATATGGGCTGGACCAGTTAGAAATTGGATAGAAGCATGCAATAAAATAATATCTCTAGATGTCGAATTTGTTGTGCCAGGTCATGGGCCGATAACAGATAAAAAGGGTGTAAATGCTGTAAAGGATTATCTTATCTACCTACATGATGAAGCTAAACTAAGATTTGATGATGGCATGGAACCCATGGAGGCTTGCAGAGACATAGATATGCGACCCTTTTCCTCTTGGGGAGATGCTGAGAGGATAGCGGTAAATGTAAATTCATTATATAGAGAATTCAAAGGTGAACAGGTTAGAGAAGATGTTGTCTTGCTATTTACCCAAATGTCTGAATTATTAGAAGATGCAGATTGATTAAAGACATAGAGTATTACTTTGATTGCATCAGTCCTTTTAAGAAAATATAGATAGGTATGCCTATAGCAATCAGTATAAAAGCAGAGTTAATAACTTCTTGTCCCGAACCCCAAATTGTAAAGCATACATATCCAAGGGTTAATGCAGATAAAAAGAGGGCGATATACTTGAACCGAGCAGCAGGATCTTTTTTTACAGCATATATATCTGAAATAGCACACAAACCATAAGCTATTAATGTAGAAAGGGTGGATAACATAGCCATGTATGTAAATGCTGCCATAAGCCCTTTGGTGTAATTTAGAGCTAATAATACCGTTATAAATGCACCTGATATGAGGTATGCATGCATTGGTGTTTTAGCTTTAGATACTTTTGAAAAACTACTAGGAAATAGTCCATCTTTGGCTGCAGCAAGCGCTATATTGCCAGCCGTTAATACATTTGCATTCATAGCACCCAGAGTGGAAATTAATGCTCCCATTGTTATTACAGAAGCGCCTATTGAACCTATCACCTTTGAAGCAGCTAAAGAAAAGGGAGCAGTAGAATTTTGGAGTTCATCAGATGGAACAAGTAATGTTATAGCCAGAGTAACAAGCAAATATACAATCAAAACCGTTAGGGCAGAGATGATTAAGACTTTTGGTATGGTTTTTTCAGGCTCAACAATATTATCTGCAGGCACGCTTGCGGTTTCAATACCTAGATATGACCACATAGATAGTGTTGTGCATGTTGCTATTATCATGATGGGGTGGATGTTATTTTGGGGGCTCAACTCGGGAACATTGCTTGGCTCCATATTTAAGATGCCTAGTACTATTATTAACAATAAAGGCAGTAGTTTTAGAATATTGGTAACGACTTGAAAACGAGCGCTATTTTCTATGCTTTGTATATTCAAGAAGATAATTATCCAGATTAGAACTAATGCAATCACTAATTGGATAGAATTAATATTCGCAATATTAGGGAGAAAAAAGCTCAGGTATCCAACAAAAGCTATTGCTATTGTTGCCACAGCAGCTATGCAAGCAATCCAATAAGTCCAAGCAACCAAAAAACCAGGAAAATCACCTAAACTCTGATGAACATAAACGTAAGGACCTCCCAATCGAGGTATTCTTTTAGATAATCTGGATAAGGTTAATGCAATCAGGATTGATCCTAGTCCAGCTACAATTAAGCCTAAAATTCCAAGCAAACCATATGGGGCAAGCATAGTTGGCATCATGAAAATGCCTGAACCTATTGTGCAGCCTACTGATATCGACCACCCACGCCAAAATCCAATAGGCTTGGTTATGTCCTGATGTGACATAGCATTAGTAGATGTATATCTACTTTAGTTATTACCGCTATTAGTCAACAAATACTGTTGGACTCTGGCCTTTTTTTGCAACTCTGATTACAAGCA
>CAYFFR010000051.1:0-5298 GCA_964342675.1 uncultured Gammaproteobacteria bacterium | reverse complement strand
ATCTCCATCAATAGATCCAAAGTTTCCTTGACCCTCAACCAGCATATATCTCATAGAAAAATCTTGAGCCATTCTGACCATAGCATCATAAATAGCACTATCCCCATGAGGATGGTATTTACCCATAACATCTCCTACCACCCTAGCTGATTTCTTAAAGGGTCGATTATAGTAATTTTTAAGGTCGTGCATAGCGAAAAGAATTCGCCTATGAACAGGCTTTAATCCATCTCTAACATCTGGAAGGGCTCTACCATGTATAACGCTCATGGCATAGCTCAAATAAGATTGTTTTAATTCATCTTCAATGCTTATTGGAAGGATTTCTTTAGCAAAATCTGACATTAATATTATTGAAAAAGATCTTTTTTATACAAGAAAAAATACTTATTTTTATGTGCTTATTTTACCATATTTTAGTGTATTAAATTACTGTTTAAATCCATAAAATTAAAGACCGAGAATTGATTTTTGAGAGTTTAAAAAAATAATTATGTTAAAAGAGTAGACATATTATTCTGAATAAAATAACCTAAAAAATATGTCTAAAAATCAGCATCCAGTAGCTATCGTGACTGGAGGAAGTAGAGGGGTTGGAGCATCAACTGCTCGAATGCTTTGTGCTAAAGGTTGGAATGTTTTAATCACGTGTACTTCAACCTTAGACCAGGCAAAAGAAATTGCTAGTTTTTCATCAAACCATGAGACCGAAATCACTCCAATAGTCTCAGATGTTTCAAATAAAGATGATTGTGTTAACTCTGTAAAAAAATGTATAGAGAGCTGGGGAAGACTAGATGCTATCATTAATAATGCGGGAACGACTAAATTTGTTTGGGATCACTCGGATTTAGATGGTTTGACTTATGAAGATTTTGTTCGCATTTACGCAGTAAATGTAATTGGGCCTTTTCAAATGGTAACTGCAGCTAAACCTTTTCTAAATGAAAGTCCAAATCCAAGCATTGTAAATATATCTTCTATAGCAGGAATCAAGGGAATTGGAAGCTCTGTTGCATATGCTGCTTCTAAAGGAGCACTAAATACAATGACTCTATCAATGGCTAGAAATCTTGGTCCAATTAGAGTCAATGCAATATGTCCCGGTTTTATCGAGGGGGAGTGGCTTAAAAAGGGTATGGGAGAGGAGGTTTATGAAGGCACAAAGCATCATATTGAAAACACTGCACCACTGAAGAAAACATGTACGCCTGAATCTATAGCTGAAGTAGTCCTTCATTTGGTTGATGGTAGCAACCTTGTGACCGGGCAACTTATAACAGTCGATGGTGGGGTTAGCTTAAATCTTTAATTAATAATTCTTTTAGCTTTGTTCGATAACGTAAACTTCACTTTTTTTGTTGAAGGAATAGGATAGCTTTTCATTGTTTTAGGATTTCTGCCAACTCTCTCTTTAGTTTCAACTAATTCAAATGTTCCAAATCCAGATAGCTTAATCTTTTTACCAGAATTAAGTTCGTCTTTAATGGTATTAAAGAATCTATTCACTAGGTCTTGAGATAATTTAGAAGAGAACCCCATCTCAGCACTTATAACCCTTATAAGATCTTTTTTTGTAATAGTCATTTTCTTAAAGTTGCTGAAAGTTTTGTTACAAGAGATTTATGAATCCTATCAATCACCAAGTTCACTTCTTCATCTGTTAAGGATTTTGAGTTACTTTGTAAAACAAATCTAAGAGTCATGCTAATTTTATTGCTCTTTAATCCTTTGCCTGAAAATAAATCTATTAGTCTTATATCTTTTAAAATCTTAATATTTAAACTAGAGATTATTTTGTATACTTCAGAAAAAGAGATTCTTGCATCTAAAACAAAATTCAGATCCCGCTCAGATAAGGGGTATTTACTTGGTATGTTAATCTGTTTTGGTTGCTTCGAATCAACATAAAGGTTGCTAGGAAGAATCTGGAAACCATATACTGGATTTTTCACTACACTTCCATATAAGGCCTGGTTAATTTCTCCAAATTTCATTAACTCATCATTTGATGAGGATAAAATAGATAAAGAATTAGCGTTAAAGATTGAATTATCAATATTAACTTTTGCAGAATAATCATTAATATTTAGGTGTTTAAGTAAATCGAGCATATCTTTTTTTAGGTCAAAGAAGTTATAGTTAGAGTGCTTCCCGGACCAGTCCTTATACTTGTCATGCACATATCCAATTCCACTAATGTGTGACTCTTCGGCAAACTTATCTTTTGTTTTATAAAAAATATTTGCTGCCTCAAATCCCAAGACTCTTTTATGTCCCTTTTTAAGATTATTTGATAAAGCATTTAGTAAGCTAACAATTAAATTATTCCTTAATAATGGCTCTTCGTTATTAATCGGATTCATAACTTTGACATCAGAGCTTGAATCATTGAGCTGTGGGTTTGAGTTGACAAATGGAACATGCATCATTTCTTGGTACCCTCGGTTTATGAGAAAAGATGAAATGCTTTTAATGGTGCTTAATTGTTCTAAATGCTTGAATGTTAATGAATTGGATGGTTTTGGAGGGCGTAGAGGCACATTGTTATATCCATAATGCCTCAAGATTTCTTCATATAAGTCCTCCGGTATTTCTATATCAAATCTATAACTCGGAGATCTTAAGAATAAAGAATTTTTATTAGATCTTTCTATATTGAAACCTAAATTCACAAACAGACTTTTTGCAAAAGAAAGTGAAAGATCTAATCCAGATAGCTTATTGAATCTTTGAATATTGAAGTTAATAGTCTTGCATGGTTTCATCTTATGAGATTTACAAAAACCATAAGATCTTTTAAAGCTAGCTATGCCATCTAATAAATATAGAAAATAGTTTAAGGCTATATCTTGGATGCATGGGTCAACTCCCCTTTCAAATCTTATAGATGCCTCTGTATTAAGACCATATGACCTGGCTTTATTTATTACTTTCTTAGACAAGAATGATGCTGACTCTACTGCTATTGAAGAAGTTGATCGTGAAACAGAAGTATTTAGGTTGCCTATGATCCCAGCTAATGCGATGCATTCCTTTTGATCTCTAATAGTTAATGTGTTCTTGTCAACTATCTTGATTTCATTGCCAATCACTTGTACTTTCTCATCTCTGTCTGGATAACCAACAGTAATAGGAAATGTGATCTTATCTTTATCAAAAACATGAAGAGGGGCACCCAATTCAAGCATCACATAATTCCCTAAATCAACTAATGGATGAACTAACGGAATCCCCGCCACTTCCAGTAAATTCTTAATCCTTTTTGGAAGAGATTTTTTTATTTTTATATCATCCACGATTAACAAATGATAATTTTGACAACCGAGGGAATGAACTGAACGAATATATTCTTTAGAATCTTTAAAGTGGATTCTTTTTCTATTTAGAGCTTTAAGTTTAAATTCTTGATTGTTATATGCATAAAACTCTCTTGCTAAACCTAACAAAGAAAAAGCATCGGCTCTATTGGGCGTGAGATCAAAGTGAATAGAGTCTTTAGAAAGCTCACACTCAAGCCCAAGATTAGTAAATATTTCAACAATTTTTAAAGGAGATAAATTTGTTCTTAAGTATGATTTAAGGAATTTATAATCTATCTTCATGATTAGACCTGATTAAGAAAATCTAAATTTGATGCATAGAATTCTCTGATATCTTTAACTCCGTAATACAACATTGCTAGCCTTTCAACCCCTAAACCAAAAGCAAATCCTGAATATAATTTTGGATTTATCTGACATGTTGATAAAACATTGGGGTGGACCATTCCACAACCCAAGACTTCCAACCAACCCGATGTACCAAACTTTATATCCACCTCTGCTGAAGGTTCTGTGAAAGGAAAATAAGAAGGTCTAAATCTAACATCCATTTTACGATCAAAGAAGTATTGAAGGAAATCAATTATGATTCCCTTTAGATCTACAAACGAAATATCTTTATCAACTGCTAAGCCCTCTATCTGAGTAAACATAGGTAAATGTGTTGTATCAGAGTCACACCTATATACTCTACCAGCTGATAACATATAAATAGGAGCAGACTGATCTAGCATAGAGTGTATTTGAGTATTTGAGGTATGTGTTCTTAAGAGATAGCCCTTTTTTGATTTAGAATCAATATAAAAAGTATCATGCATCTGTCTAGCAGGATGATCATCGGGGAAATTTAATGCTCCAAAATTATACCAATCAGTTTCTATTTCATTTCCAAAAAATGTTTGATAATTGAGATGCTCAAAATATGCCAAAATCTTGTCAATTGTTTTTGATATTGGGTGAGCACTCCCATACTCTTGAAAAGCTGGAAGAGAAATATCTATTGGTTGAAAATTGACAGTTGATCTGAGTTCATTAGCAAAATTATTAAAGATTAAAGATAGATCTGACTGAATTAAATTTAATTTTTTTGCAGTTTTTATTTTTTCTGACTGAGGCAACTTTCTAAGTGCTTGAAAAGATTTCTGGATTACTGATTTCTTACCAAGAAATTCTGATCTGATCTTAAAGAAATCAGACTCTGTCTTAACCTGCTTTAGACGAACAGACGCTTTTTTAGTTAAATCCTTTGGTATGAGCATAAGGGCATTATAGCCCGACTTTTTCTACAATCTTCTTAAAAGTATTAGGATCTGAATAAGCGATTCCTGATAATATTTTCCTATCCAATTGAACATCGGCTTTATTAAGCATATGAATGAATTGACTATAGTTAATTGGATGTTCCATAAGTGCAGCAGAAATTCTTGTTATCCATAAAGATCTGAAGCTTCTTTTCTTATTCTTTCTATCCCTAAAAGCATATTGCATAGCTTTGATATTGGACTGCTTAGCTGTCTTATACAGTCTACTTCTTGCACCATAATAGCCTTTTGCAGAAGATAAAACTTTTTTATGCTTAGCCTTTGCTGTAACTGCTTTTGTAGTTCTAGGCATTATACTCTCTTAATTTACAAGTAATTTTGTTGCAACCTTCGCGGCTTCATTATCCATCTTAATCATGCCCCTATTGTGCCTTTTTCTCTTGGTGGATTGCTTAGTTAAAATGTGATTCCTATTTGCACTTCTTCTCTTCAAACCCATACCGGTTTTCTTAAATCTCTTTTTTGCGCTTGAGTGTGTTTTTAATTTATAGCCCATGCTTATTTCTTTTTCTTCAATCTTGATAAAACCATTTGTAGTTGCTTGCCTTCAAGAGATGGCTCTTGATCAACTTGTGCAACATCTTCAAGGTCTTCTCGTATTCGATTTAACAAATCAAGACCTAAATTTGAGTTTAAAATCTCTCTCCCCCTAA
>CAYFFR010000050.1:0-5569 GCA_964342675.1 uncultured Gammaproteobacteria bacterium | reverse complement strand
GGTAAAGCACAGTTTGGTGGTCAAAGATTTGGAGAAATGGAGGTTTGGGCTCTTGAGGCTTATGGAGCTGCATATACTTTACAGGAAATGTTAACTGTTAAATCAGATGATGTGCCTGGTAGGACTAAAATGTACAAAAATATTGTTGATGGAAATTATAAAATGGATGCAAATATTCCAGAATCCTTCAATGTGTTGAGTAAAGAGATTAAATCTTTAGGTATCAACATTGAATTGGATTCAGATAACTAGGAGAGAATTTTGAGAGATTTAGTAAAGTCATTAAGACCATACCAAGAAGATTTTTCTTCTATTACTGCTGGACTAGCTTCACCGCAAAATGTTAGATCGTGGTCTTTTGGTGAAGTCAAGAAACCTGAAACCATAAATTATCGAACTTTTAAACCAGAAAGAGATGGCCTTTTTTGTGCAAAAATATTTGGTCCTGTAAAAGATTACGAATGTGTATGCGGTAAATACAAGCGCATGAAGCATAGGGGAGTAATTTGTGAAAAGTGTGGCGTAGAAGTTACTCTTGCAAAAGTTAGAAGAGATAGAATGGGCCATATTGAGCTTGCAGCTCCTGTCGCACATATTTGGTTCTTAAAATCTTTACCTTCTAGGATTGGATTGTTGTTAGACATTACTCTTAGAGAAATTGAAAGAGTTTTATACTTTGAAAGTTATATCATTACTGACCCAGGACTGACTGAATTAGAAAAGTGCCAGATCCTTACTGAAGAAGAATATATTGAAGCATATGATGAATATGGAGACGAGTTCACCGCAGGGATGGGTGCAGAAGCTGTTCAGTTGCTTTTACAAGAGATAGATCTTGATGAAGAAATCAAAATCATTAGAGAGCAAGTCCCTGAAACAAACTCAGAAACTAAGTTAAAAAAATTATCAAAAAGATTAAAGCTGTTAGAGGCATTTAAAGATTCTGGCAATAAGCCTGAGTGGATGATTATGAATGTATTGCCAGTTTTACCTCCAGACTTGAGACCTCTTGTTCCATTAGAGGGAGGAAGGTTTGCAACATCAGATTTAAATGATCTATATAGAAGAGTTATAAACCGGAATAATAGGCTGCGAAGATTACTTGAGCTAGGTGCACCCGAAATTATAGTAAGGAATGAAAAAAGAATGCTTCAAGAGAGCGTTGATGCTCTATTAGATAACGGAAGAAGAGGAAGAGTGATCACTGGATCAAACAAAAGGCCTTTAAAATCACTTGCTGATATGATTAAAGGTAAAGGTGGAAGGTTTAGGCAAAATCTTCTTGGTAAAAGGGTTGATTATTCAGGTCGTTCTGTAATTGTAGCTGGACCAAATCTAAAGCTTCATCAATGTGGGCTACCTAAAAAAATGGCTCTTGAATTATTTAAGCCATATGTATATGGAAAGCTTGAACAAAGAGAGCTTGCAACAACTATAAAAGCAGCAAAGAAATTAGTTGAAAGAGAAACCCCTGAAGTTTGGGAGATTCTTGAGGAAGTAATTCGTGAGCATCCTGTACTACTAAATAGAGCACCTACTTTACATAGATTAGGTATTCAAGCATTTGAACCTTTACTTATTGAAGGCAAAGCCATTCAATTACATCCTTTAGTATGTGTTGCATATAATGCTGACTTTGATGGTGACCAAATGGCTGTGCACGTTCCTTTAACTTTGGAGGCTCAGCTAGAAGCTAGAGCGTTGATGATGTCCACTAATAATATTCTTTCTCCGGCTAATGGAGCCCCTATTATTAACCCTTCTCAAGATGTGGTTTTAGGGTTGTATTATATGACAAGAGAAAAAATTGGATCAAAAGGCTCCGGTAGAGTATTCAGTAATCCAGATGAGGTTTTAAGAGCATATGAATCTGAAACAATTGATTTGCATGCAAATATTAAAGTAAGAATCACTAATGCAGACAATGGTACATTTCTTGAAGATTCAACTGTCGGTAGGGTCCTTGTTTGGCGGATCACTCCTCCAGAGGTAGGTTTTGATAATGTTAACCAAACTTTAGATAAGAAATCGATTACAAGTCTGATAGATATTTCATACAGAAAGGCAGGATTAAAATCTACAGTAATTTTTGCTGATCAATTAATGTATTTAGGTTTTGACTATTCTACTAGATCCGGCTCTTCTATTGGAGTCGATGATTTTATTATTCCTGAAGAAAAGCCATCAATTATTGATGCTGCTGAAAAAGAAGTTAAATCAATTGAAGATCAATTTGCTTCTGGTTTAGTTACCCAGGGTGAGAGATATAACAAAGTCATAGATATATGGTCTAGGGCCAATGAAAAGGTTGCAAAGGCTATGATGACAAAGATCAGTACAGACGTTTCAGTGGATGAAAAAGGGAAGGAGGTTGAACAGCCTTCATTTAATTCTGTGTTTATATATGCTGACTCTGGAGCAAGGGGCTCACCAGCACAAATAAGACAGCTTTCTGGAATGAGAGGTCTGATGTCTAAACCTGATGGTTCAATTATTGAAACACCCATAACAGCTAACTTTAGAGAAGGTTTATCAGTCTTACAATATTTTATTTCCACTCATGGAGCTCGTAAGGGTCTTGCAGACACTGCACTTAAAACAGCAAATTCAGGATATTTGACAAGAAGATTGTGTGATGTGGCAATGGATTCTGTAGTAATAGATGAAGATTGTGGAACCGAGAAAAGTATCACTATTTCTTCTATTATTGAAGGAGGAGAAATAATTCAACCACTTACAGAAAGAATCCTAGGCAGAGTGCTGGCAAAGGATCTTTTAGATAAAGATGATAATGTAGTATTGCAAGCAGGACACATGATCGATGAGGATTCGATCGAAAAAGTAGAAGACTTAAATATTAGTAATTTGGAAGTTAGGTCTCCAATGATTTGTGAAGCAAGCTATGGTGTATGCTCTAAATGCTATGGGCGAGATTTGGCAAGAGGTCACCTTGTTCATAGGGGAGAGGCTGTTGGTGTTGTAGCAGCACAATCAATCGGAGAACCTGGTACACAATTAACTATGAGAACTTTCCATATAGGAGGAGCAGCATCTAGTGCCTCAGAGGAAAATGCAGTTGTAGTAAGCAATGATGGTAATATCAAGTTTTCTGAAGATATAAAGACTGTTAAAAATAAAGATAAGAATGAAGTAGTAATTTCAAGAAATTCAATAGTATCTTTAGAAGATGATCAAGGAAGATTACTTGAAAAACATAAGGTTCCATATGGGTCAACTTTATTTATTTCAGATAATTCTAATGTAACACCTGGTATCAAAGTAGCTGGATGGGATCCTTATACACGCCCTATAATTTCTGAAGTAAATGGAGTGATTAAATTTACAGATATTGAAGACGGCGTAACTGTTAGATCAAAAACTGATGAGTTAACTGGTTTAAGTAGCATTGAAATTATTGAGTCATCTGAACGACCATCAGGAGGCAAAGACATGGTTCCTTCTATCTCTATTCGTGATGGTAGGGGTAAAGAATTAACGATAGGAGATCATAAAGCTCCTGCCAAATATACCATGCCTGCAAAAGCACTTGTCAATCTAAAAGATGGAGCAAAAATATCTGCTGGAGAAGTGCTAGCTAGAATACCATTAGAGGGCTCAAAAACTAAGGATATCACTGGTGGTTTACCAAGGGTAGCAGATCTATTTGAAGCAAGAAAACCAAAAGATCATGCGATATTAGCTGAAGCTAGTGGAACCTTATCATTTGGTAAGGCAACTAAAGGCAAAGAACGATTAGTTATCAGCCCTGAAGGAGCTACCAAGAAAGATGACAGAGTTGAGATGTTGATACCTAAACATAGAATTCTTAATGTTTTTGAAGGTGAAATGGTTGAAAAAGGAGATGTTATTTCAGAAGGACCTTTAAGTCCTCATGATATTTTAAGACTAAGAGGTGTTTCAGAGCTCACAAACTTTATAGTTAATGAAATTCAAGATGTTTATAGGCTTCAAGGTGTATCGATAAATGATAAACACATTGAGACTATTTTAAGACAAATGCTTAGAAAGGCTCTGATTAACGATGGGGGAGATACGAAGTTTATTCAAGGTGATCAAGTAGAGTATTCAGATGTTATTGAAGAAAATAAAAAGGTTGAAGATGCTGGCAAAGTACCAGCAACTTATGAGAGAGTGCTATTAGGTATTACTAAAGCTTCATTGGCTACAAATTCTTTTATTTCAGCTGCTTCATTCCAAGAAACAACAAGGGTTTTAACAGAAGCTTCAGTTACTGGGAAAAAAGACTTTTTAAGAGGATTAAAAGAGAATGTTGTGGTTGGTAGATTGATACCTGCTGGAACTGGAATGGAATTCCACGATGATATGAAAGCAAAGAAAGCATCTGATGCTGAAGAAAAGCTCTTAACTGAAGCAGAAGTAGAAGCTGCGCTTAGACAAGAACTTCAGGAAAGTGAGGATTAATATTGACCTTATATGGGTGGATATATACAATCGCGCAAAATAAATAAATATGGCCACTGTAAATCAGTTAATTAGAAAACCTAGAAAGCCTAAGATACGTAAGACAGACGTACCGGCTTTGGAGAACTCACCTCAAAGAAGAGGTGTGTGCACTCGTGTTTATACGACAACTCCAAAAAAACCTAACTCAGCTCTAAGAAAGGTATGCAGGGTAAGGCTAACAAGTGGTTATGAGGTCACCTCATACATAGGGGGCGAGGGCCACAACCTACAAGAACACTCAGTTGTATTGATTAGAGGAGGTAGGGTCAAGGATCTACCAGGAGTTAGATATCACACAGTTAGAGGATCTTTAGATACATCTGGAGTTGCAAACAGGAAGCAAAGAAGATCTAAATATGGTGCAAAGAAAGGTAAATAAAAATGCCAAGAAGACGCAGTCCTGAAAAAAGAAAAATCCTTCCTGATCCTAAATATAAAGATCTTATAGTTGCCAAGTTTATGAACCATGTCATGAAAGATGGAAAGAAATCTGTTGCTGAAAAGATTGTATATGGCGCCTTTGATTCTATTGATAAACAATCCAAGAATGATCCAATTGAAGTTTTTAAGAAAGCTTTAGATGAAGTAGGGCCAGTTGTAGAAGTTAAATCTAGGAGAGTTGGTGGAGCAACATACCAAGTCCCTATTGAAGTTAGACCTTCTAGAAAACAGGCTTTAGCTATGAGATGGTTAGTAGAAGCTGCAAGAAAGAGAACAGAAAAATCTATGCCTCAAAGACTGGCTGGTGAATTAAAAGATGCATCTGAAGGAAAAGGATCTGCAGTCAAAAAAAGAGAAGATGTGCATAAAATGGCTGAAGCCAATAAAGCATTTTCACATTTTCGTTTTTAACACAAGAATAAAATTAAATCATGCCTAGAGAAACAGAACTAAATAAATATAGAAATATTGGAATATGCGCACATGTTGATGCTGGTAAAACTACCACAACAGAACGTGTGCTTTTTTATACTGGGTTGTCGCATAAGATAGGAGAAGTTCATGATGGTGCTGCTGTTATGGATTGGATGGAACAAGAGCAAGAGAGAGGCATTACCATTACTTCTGCAGCAACAACTTGTTT
>CAYFFR010000049.1:0-5818 GCA_964342675.1 uncultured Gammaproteobacteria bacterium | reverse complement strand
AGCAGTAGTTGTCTTCTGCGGCACCTCTGGAGTAGAACCCCAGTCAGAAACAGTTTGGCGTCAAGCAAACAGGTATAACGTACCCAGAATAGTTTTTGTTAATAAAATGGATCGAGCAGGAGCAGATTTTTCAAGAGTTGTTTCCCAAATTAAAGATCGTCTAAGGGCTAACGTAGTACCAATTCAGTACAACATTGGTGCAGAAGACGACTATCAAGGTGTGGTTGATTTAATTAATATGCGTGCAATTTATTGGAATGATTCAGATCAAGGCTTAACTTTTGAATCCAAGGATATCCCAGACGATATTTTGGATACTTGCAAGTCTTTAAGAGACACAATGATAGAAAGTGCTGCAGAAGCAAATGAGGAGCTTATGGATGCATATATTGAATCAGGAGATCTAACAGTTGAACAAATCAAGACAGGATTAAGAATCAGAACAGTTTCTAATGAAATTGTCCCAGCATTATGTGGGAGTGCCTTTAAGAATAAAGGTGTTCAGGCAGTTCTAGATGCAGTGATAGACTTTCTGCCTGCTCCTGATGAGGTAGAAGCTATTAAAGGAACTATTCCAGGAGATGAAGAAAAAGAAGCATCAAGATCATCTTCAGATGAAGAGCCTTTTTCTGCTTTAGCATTTAAGATTGCTACTGATCCATTCGTTGGTACTTTAACCTTTATAAGGGTTTATTCGGGCGTAGTTAAGGTAGGAGATTCTGTTATTAATTCTACAAGAGATAAAAAAGAAAGAATTGGAAGAATGGTTCAGATGCATTCAAATAATAGAAATGAATTAAAGGAAATAAGAGCTGGTGACATAGCAGCTTGTATAGGTTTAAAAGATATAACTACTGGCGATACTTTATGCGATTCTTCAAATGAGATAGTGCTTGAAAGAATGGACTTTCCAGAGCCCGTAATATCAGTTGCAGTCGAACCAAAGTCTAAGGCAGACCAAGAAAAAATGTCTTTGGCATTAGGGAAATTAGCTCAAGAAGATCCATCATTCAGAGTAAGCTCAGATGAAGAATCTGGACAAACTATTATATCTGGTATGGGAGAACTTCACTTAGATGTTTTAGTTGATAGAATGAAAAGAGAGTTTTCAGTGGAAGCAAATATTGGTAAACCCCAAGTAGCTTACAGGGAGACAATTACTCAGTCTGTAGATATTGAAGGTAAATTTGTTAGGCAAAGTGGGGGTAGAGGACAATATGGCCATGTTTGGCTTAAATTGGAGCCTCTAGGTCTTGATGATGAATACGAATTTGTAGATCAGATCGTTGGAGGTGTCATTCCTAAAGAATATATACCCTCTGTTAACAAAGGCATTCAAGAACAAATGCAAAATGGAGTAGTTGCTGGATACCCGTTATTAGCACTAAAAGCTACACTATACGATGGCTCTTTTCATGATGTAGATTCAAGTGAAATGGCCTTCAAAATTGCTGGATCAATGGCCTTGAAGGAAGGAGCTTTGAAGGCAAAACCAGTTTTACTAGAACCTGTAATGAAAGTTGAAGTTGTGACACCTGAAGAGCATATGGGTGATGTAGTAGGTGATTTGAACAGAAGACGAGGCATTATTCAGGGTATGGATGAGATTCCTTCAGGTAAGACAGTGGGGGCTGAAGTGCCTCTATCAGAAATGTTTGGATATGCTACAGACCTGCGATCACAAACACAGGGCAGGGCCAGCTTTTCAATGGAGTTTTTGAAATATGCCGAGGTTCCTAGCAATATTGCTGAGCAGCTAAAAACTGCATAAATTAAATACTTTTTTTAAGTTGACATATAGCCTCTAAGAGCCTTAGAATACGCCACCTTTTAGATTTTTAGGTAATTGAATTGGAAGATCAAAATATAAGAATAAGACTTAAAGCATTTGATTATAGATTGATTGATGCTTCTGCAAAACTGATTGCAGAAACTGCAAGAAAAACTGGTGCAGTTGTAAAGGGCCCAATTCCTTTACCAGTAAAAAAAGAAAGGACGACAATATTGATTTCACCGCATAAAGATAAAGATGCTAGAGATCAATATGAGATAAGAACTTATAAAAGGCTGATGGATATTGTTCAGCCTACTGATAAAACGGTTGATGCTTTAATGAAGCTTGACCTTTCATCAGGAGTAGATGTTCAAATCAGTTTAGATTGATTTGAGACTTTTTTTAACGCTTAGCGGCCGTAGAGGGTGAGAAGCCCCGTAGAAAAGGAGAGCAAATTGAGCATTGGCTTAATCGGTAAAAAAGCAGGTATGTCTCGTCTTTTTAAAGAAGATGGCACATCTGTGCCTGTTACTGTTATATCGGTTGCAGGTAATTTTGTTGCAGATATTAAGACCCAAGAAAAGAATGGCTATTCGGCAGTTTTGCTTTCTAAGAGTTATTTTAAGAAAAGACATTTAACTAAATCACAAAATGAGTTTTTTAAGAAAAATAATATTAATCCTGGCGAAACTCATGAATTCAGAACTAATCAAGTTGAAAATTTAGAGCTAGGGCTTCATATTGATTCATCAATTTTTGAAATTGGACAGAAACTTGATGTATCTGGTATTTCAAAGGGAAAAGGTTATGCGGGTGTAATAAAAAGGCATAACTTTAGAATGCAGGATGCTACTCATGGAAACTCTTTATCACATAGAGCACATGGCTCAACTGGTCAATGCCAGACTCCAGGAAGAGTTTGGAAGGGAAAGAAAATGTCAGGTCAGATGGGCAATACTCTCAAAACAATCCAAAATCTTGAATTAGTTCAGAATGATATAGAAAATAACCTCCTTTATGTTAAAGGATCTGTTCCAGGAGCAACTGGCAGCACTTTAAAGATCACTTCTTCAGTAAAATCGCAATGAAACTCAGCATTATAAATAGCAAGTCTAAAACGAAAGATATCAATCTTTCTGATGCAGTTTTTGGAAATGAGTTTAATGAAGATCTAGTGCATCAAGCAGTGACGACATATTTAGCTGGATCTAGACAAGGATCACACAAACAAAAGACTCGTTCAGAAGTAAGAGGTGGAGGTAGAAAACCTTACCGTCAAAAAGGAACAGGCAGAGCAAGAGCTGGTACTATTCGAAGCCCTATTTGGAGGGGTGGTGGTGTTACTTTTGCATCTACTCCAAGAGATTATTCTAAAAAAATTAATAAAAAAATGTATCGAGCAGCTATACGATCTATTCTTTCTGAATTATTAAGACAAGATAGATTAGTTGCAATTTCAAAACCAACATTTGACCAACCAAAAACGAAATTAATGGTGAATGTTTTAAAAGAGACAGGTTTAGATGATGTTTTAATGATAGTTGATGAAATGGATACAAATTTATATCTTTCAGCAAGGAATATTCCCAATATTGATGTCGTAACTGTCAAAGATATTAACCCTGTATTGTTATTGAGATCAGAAAAAGTTGCTGTTACTCCAGAGGCATGCAAGTTGATAGAGGAGTGGATCCAATGAACCAAGAAAATCTTCTTACATTAATTAAATCTCCATATGTCACTGAACAATCTGCTCAATTAACAGAAGATCAGAATCAAGTAGTTTTTAAAGTAGATATGAAAGCTACTAAACTCCAAATTAAGAAAGCAGTAGAGCTCATGTTTAAAGTTGAGGTTAATTCAGTTAGAACCTCAATTGTTAAGGGTAAAAAGAAGAGAAATAGGTTCGGCCCATATAAGAGACCAAATTTTAAAAAGGCATTTGTTTCATTAAAAGAGGGCTCAGAAATTAAATTTGAGGGAATGAGTTAATGAGTTTAGTTAAAGCAAAGCCAACAAGCCCAGGAAGGCGTTTTGTTATTTCTGTTAGATCTAATCTTTACAAAGGTAAACCTCATAAGGCTTTACTAGAGAAGAAGACTAAGAGAGGTGGACGAAATAATCTTGGCAGGATCACTGTTAGACATAAAGGCGGTGGCCACAAGCAGCATTATAGGTTGATAGACTTTAAGAGAGATAAATTTGATATTTCAGCTATTGTCGAAAGAATTGAATATGACCCAAACAGAACAGCACATATTGCATTACTGAAATATGCTGATGGAGAAAGAAGATACATCATTTCTCCGGGCAAACTTAAAATAGGCACAGAAATAATTTCGTCTAATCAAACTGAAATAAAAATTGGAAACTCTATGAAGTTGGCAAACATTCCTTTAGGTACAAATGTACATTGCGTTGAGATGAAGCCTGGTAAAGGTGCTCAAATTGCAAGATCTGCAGGCTCTAGTGCAAGAGTTGTTGCTAAAGAAGGAATATATACAACACTTAGACTTCAATCAGGTGAGATGAGAAAAATACTTTCTGAATGTATGGCAACTATAGGAGTAGTTTCAAACCAAGAAAATAACCTTAATTCTTTAGGAAAAGCAGGTGCGAAAAGATGGAGAGGCATTAGACCTACAGTAAGAGGAGTTGCAATGAACCCTATTGATCATCCACACGGAGGTGGTGAAGGTAGAACTTCTGGCGGCAGACACCCATCAACCCCTTGGGGTAAACCAACCAAAGGTTATAAGACTAGAAAAAATGTTAGAACTGATAAATTAATAGTCCGAAGAAGAGGAAAGAGGAAATAATCATGCCGCGATCTTTAAAAAAAGGGCCCTTTATTGATTTATCTTTGCAAAAAAAAGTAGATCAGGCTATTGCGGATAAAAGCAAGAAACCTATTAAGACTTGGTCAAGAAGATCAATGATCTCTCCATTGATGGTTGGCCTAACAATAGCAGTTCATAATGGTCGACAACATGTCCCAGTTTTTATTACTGAAGATATGGTAGGTCATAAGCTTGGAGAATTCGCGATCACAAGGACTTTTAAGCTTCATTCTGGGGATAGAAAGGCTAAATAATGGAAACTAGAGCATATTTAAAATCTACAAGACTTTCTCCAATTAAAGCTGGATTAGTTGCTAATGTTATTAGGGGTAAGTCAGTTAGCGATGCCATGGATTTTTTATCGTTTAATAAACAAAAGGCTGCTAAGGTTATACGGAAGTTGCTAGAATCTGCAATTGCTAATGCCGAGAATAACCAACAATCTGATCCTGATCTTCTAAACATTAAAACAATTATAGTTAACCAGGGCATGCGTTTAAAACGCATGAAACCTAGAGCAAGAGGCAGGGCAGATAGAATTATTAAACCTACTTGCCACATAGAAATAGTTTTATCTGATGGGAGCAAAGATTAATGGGGCAAAAAGTTAATCCAATAGGTTTTAGATTAGGGGTTGTTAGAAAGCATAACGCTAACTGGTATGCGAAAGGCAAGAGTTTTAAAGAAAACCTTATAGAAGATTTAAAGGTAAGAGATTATCTCAAGAACAAGCTTAGATTTTCATCTGTTAGTAGAATTGAAATAGATAGATCTGCACAAGCCTTTGTTGTTTCAATTCATACGTCTAGGCCAGGAATTATTATAGGAAAGAAAGGCGAAGAAATAGAAAATATCAAATTAGCGATAGAAAAAATTGTGAAACGTACTGTATCAGTAAATATCAAGGAAGTTAGAAAACCAGACTTAGATGCAACTATTTTAGCTGAGGGCATAGCTCAACAACTTGAGAGAAGAGTTCAATTCAGAAGAGCAATGAAGCGAGCAGTTCAAAGCGCCTTACGACAGGGAGCAAAAGGAGTAAGAACTGAAGTATCTGGCAGGCTTGGTGGTACAGAGATTGCTAGAACTGAATGGTATCGAGAAGGTAGAGTTCCATTGCATACATTAAGGGCTGATGTTGATTATGGAACAGCAGAGGCATCAACAACTTACGGGATTATTGGTGTAAAAGTGTGGGTGTATA
>CAYFFR010000048.1:0-5828 GCA_964342675.1 uncultured Gammaproteobacteria bacterium | reverse complement strand
CGACCTCAACCTTGGCAAGGTTGCGCTCTACCAACTGAGCTATTCCCGCTTAGAGTAAGGGATTTATTCTAACCTTATCGATAGATTTGATAAAGATTAAGTTTAAATTGGTTTCTAATGTTTTATTGGCTGTTGGATTGTAAAATTTAGACTAAAAGAAAATTAAACAACTATGATAAAGTAATTAGGTAATATTTAAATAACATAATTAATGTATCAAACCAAGGAACTATTATGAATAAAACACTACTTACCATCGGCATACTATTGTTAGCTCCACTCTCTTTTGCAGGCCATCATGAAATGAATGAAAAGGACGTGGCAACCATTATCGGTTATGAACTTTCAGATCAAGGTAAGAAGCTTGATATTGTTGCAGGAGACACATCCGCCATCGACATATGGGTTCAATATGTTGAAGCACATAACAAACGTGACCTTGAGGCTATTCACAACACCAATGCTTCTGACTTTGAAGGCCGAGCACCCAACGGTGTCATTGTAAAAGGACCAGAAGCTCACGCTGCATTTCTAAAAGAATGGTTCGCAACATCTAATCCATATTGGAAATTGAACTATGCAATGGCAAACGATGTTCCCCAACCAGATGGCACTGTGCATCATTGGGTTACTTCAGCCTACACAGTAACCGACACTATAGACGGCAAAGAAGTTGTTTCTGAAGAGGTTTTTGATGTACGCATTGAAAACGGAAAAATTAAATATATCTTAGTGGCTTCCAGAGCAGTAATGGCTGCAGAGGAATAGAGCAAAAGATTTTAAAATATAGTCTCTGCAAGGTTGCTATTTAAGAGATACACAATAATGTTTTATTGTTGTTTATGTATGATTCTTTGTTTATAACTAATTAACTCTTTTTTAATGGTCGGGGCCAGGATGTAGAGTCCAAAAATATTTGGAATAGCTACTATATAAATTAAAGCATCTGAGAACTTCAAAACTGATTCCAATTTAATGGTGCTACCTATCACAATAAACATACAAAACAAGATGTTAAAAATTATTTCTTTTGAGCGTGATCTGCCTAGTAAATAGGTCCATCCTTTAAGGCCATAATAGGACCAAGCCAACATAGTGGAAAAGGCAAATAACACTGCAATAAAAGATAAGGGTATAACTGACCACGATATCGTGCTTGCAAAAGCTTGGGACGTTAATTCAATACCTTGGATGTCATTTCCTGAAGGGTTCGGTGCATAGATTGTTGTCAGAATAACCAAGGCTGTTAATGTGCATATAACCACAGTGTCTATAAAGGGCTCCATCAAACCAACATAGCCTGCAGAAACAGGCTCCTTGGTTTTAACTGTTGAATGTGCAATAGCAGCTGATCCCAAACCAGCCTCATTAGAAAAAACAGCTCGCTGGAACCCCAATATCATAACTGCCAACATCCCGCCCTTTATTGCACTTGGATCAAAGGCTTCTGTCATAATAGATTTAAAGACCCAAACTAACTTATCAGAATTTAAAATGATGACTGATAAAGAACCAATGACATAAGCTAAAGTCATAAAAGGCACTAATTTAGAAGTAACTCTAGCTATCCCTTTAATGCCACCAATAATTACTAACCCAACCAATACTGCTATGGCTAAACCAAATATCCAACCTGACCCTATAAAACTACTATTACTCCCACCAGTGATAAAAATAAATTGCTCATAAGCTTGGTTTGACTGGAACATATTACCAATACCCAAACAGCCTATAACAATTGAGATCGCATAAAAATAACCCATTGGCTTGGCTAACCATCCTAGATTTCTTTCTCTAAGACCATGCTCTAGATAATACATTGGTCCACCAGATACGGTTCCATCTGAATGGATTTTACGATACATAACTCCAGCAACACACTCAGCAAATTTAGTAGACATGCCCAATAAACCGGCTAATATCAACCAAAATGTAGCGCCTGGCCCACCTATAGAAATTACTATCGCAACACCTGCAATATTACCAATACCAACAGTCCCAGAAACAGCCGTAGATAAGGCCTGGAAATAGCTAATTTCACCTTCATTATCTGATTTAGAAAAATCACCTCTCAATAACTGAAAAGCATGTTTAAAGCCTCGAAGATTTAAGAAATTAAAATAGACTGTGAAGAATAATGCTCCGCCTATCAACCATAGAATGATCAAAGGTAGATCTGCATCTAAAATACTAATTTCATAAAAAATAATCTTATACAGGAAATCAGCAATCGGAGTAATGGCATTGTTGATTGTCTGGTCAACACTGATAGCATAAATTTTATTACTTAAAGAAGGGGCTAAAATAATGAAGAATGATTTTAAAAAATTCATGAGCTATATCTATCAACTATAATGAATTAAAAATATTAGACTATGGTTATAGGAATTCTTAATACAGATACAATCAAACCAGAATTCGCTAAAAAATATGGCCAATACCCCCAAATGTTTTCTAACATTTTATCAAAAGTAAGCCCTGATATTGAAATAGTTTCATATGAGGTTCAGTCCAATCAATACCCAAAAGATTTAGATGAATGCGCGGGATATCTCATAACTGGAAGTAAAGCTGATGCTTATGGAAACCTGCCATGGTTGGAAACTTTAAAAGATTTTATTCAAACACTAGATAGGTATCAAAAAAAGCTAGTTGGTATATGTTTTGGTCACCAAGTTGTTGCTGAGGCATTGGGAGGCAAAACAGCTAAATCGAAAAAAGGATGGCATGTAGGAGTTGATACTTTATTGCTGAAAAAACCAATAAGATCTTACGATCCATCTAATCAAACCATAAACTTAATCTTCAATCATCAAGACGAAGTAACTGAAATGCCGCCTGGTGCAGAGCTTTTAGCTCATACCGCAAATCATCCCATAGGTATCATGAAATTAGGAAATCATATTTTAACCATTCAAGGTCATATAGAGTTTTCTCAATCTTATGCAAAAGATCTCTTAGATATGCGTAAGGATATTTTAGGAGATGAGCTTTATGATGAAGCTTATGCCTCTATGCAAATACCTACTGATGAAATAAAAACTGCTGAATGGATACTAGATTTCTTTAAAAATTAAATAATTTTTTAAAATGGCTTATCACCATCGATTGCAATCCTTTCTAGCATTCTATGAGCGGGAAAGTAGTCGTTGATGGGTTTATGCTGAGTGCTTCTATTATCCCAAATTGCTATAGAATTTGGTTGCCAACTAAACCTACAAGTAAATTCAGGGGTTATGATATGGTCATAAAGAAAGTTTAAAATAGAATCACTCTCTTTGCTTGAGAGACCAAGAATGCGTGTTGTAAATAAAGCATTAACAAAAATTACTTTTTTACCTGATTCAGGATGCGTTCTAATCACTGGATGAGATACAGGAGGATTTTCAGCAACCGCTTCTTTTAGTTTCTCTTTGCCTCCTGGTTCAGCTAAGCTCTCCTTAAATCCATAACTAAAATCATGCTCTGCATGCATATTTGATAAATAACTTTTCATCTCCTCTGATAGCGCATCATAAGCTGTCGTCATGCTAGCCCACATAGTATCTCCTCCTTCCGGTGGACAAATCCTAGACCTTAAAACCGAACCCATCGGAGGATGCTTTCTAAAAGTCATGTCAGTATGCCAAATTTCAATTTTAGTTGGTTTATCTTTAGTGCTCTCTAGAATAGAAATTTCAGGATAATTTGGAACTGTATTGTAGGCCGGGTGAGTTTGCACAGGACCAAAAGATGTTGCTAATGCTTTATGTTGTTCATGGGAAATATCTTGATCGCGAAAGAAAATCACTTCATGCTCGACGAGCAATCTCCGTATTTCAGAATAAACGTCTTGAGTTAATTCTTCACATAGATCTACTCCATAAAGCTCTGCTCCTAACGCTCCTGATATCGGTTTTACGTCAAACATAAATATATTATATTCAATCTTCTGATTTTATTGATGATAGGATTTTTTCAGAATGTTCTCCTAAAGCTGGGGCGGTCGATTTAACTTCCATGCGTTTTCCATTAAATAATGATGGATGAGCAACAACATTCATTTTGCCTTGATGCGGGCTTTCCATTTGGAAGATGGTTTTGCATGCTTGAACTTGAGGTTGATTGATAACTTCATCTCTAGGTACAGATTTGGCACAAGGTACATCGTTAGCTTGTAAGGCATTAATTGCCTCTTCTACAGTAAAACTCATAAATGCCATTAAAGCTTCTGCTACCAAATCTGACATATTCTTGCTTCTAGCAGATGCATCAATAAACCTAGGATCAGATTTATATTCAGGCTTATTAATCGCATCAAAAATACCATACCATTGGTTATCCGTCATCGCTGCCATAGTAAAAAAACCATCTTTTGCTGGGACTAAACTTGCATAAGTCGAAGATATAGGTGGGAATGTTTGGACGTCTTCATCAAGCAAGGTTTCATTCATCATGCCATCAGGCCATAGAAAGAAGATAGCCGAATCAAGCATTGATAACTGGATATAGCTTGCTTTTCCTGTTCTTTCTCGTTTAAACAATGCAGCAGTTAATGCCTGACAAGCAGTATAAGCAGTAATCTTATCGAAGATTAATGTTTTGATGTAAGCTGGTTGGTCATCATTAGCTTGTATGCTAGTAGCACCGGACATACCTTGAATTACATGATCGTATGCTGGTGAAGAAGCTAGAGGACCCTCTTCTCCAAATCCAGTGATAGATACATAGATCAAATTTGGGTTAATATTTGCTAAAGCTTCTTGACCAAGCCCTAACCTTTTATTAACTCCAGGTCTAAAATTACTAATGAAGATATCTGCCTCTTCAACTAATTTTAATAAGCTCTTGAGCTCATCTTTATTTTTTAAATCTAGATTAAGAGATTGTTTGCCACGATTGCAATTTGCAAAAATAGCTGAGAAACCTCCTTTTTGGGTTCCCAAATAGCGCATTGAATCACCCATTCCTGTAGGCTCAACTTTGATGACCTCAGCACCTTGGTCACCAAGAATCATGGTTGCTAAAGAAGCGGTGACTATGCTTGATAGTTCAAGAATCTTAATTCCTTCTAAAGGCTTATCTTGCATAACAGTTAATCTTTAGCTTAATTATACTCCTCTAAAGATTTCATCATCTTTTCTTGAACTTTCTCTATGGCTTTTAGTGGTCTAACCATCACCTTGAACTCGATAATCTTCCCGCTCTCATTCCATGTAATAACATCAATACCATTAACTGAAATATCATCAATATATGTTTCAAACTCAAGAATGCTATAAGGGTCTTGTACAACCGTCTTTACATATTCAAAACGATCCATATTAAAGGATTGTCCTGCTGCCATTAGATATAGTGTTGTCATTGCTTTACCTTGAATTGGACTAAATACAACTGGGGAATAAAACGTTACAGACTCATCAAGAATATCATCTAAAAAGCTAGGATCTTCTGATCTGAAATTATCTAACCAATTTTGTAAATATCCCTTGGTTTGCATGTTATGTATCTTTGAATTCAGAAACTACCTGACTAATTGACTCTTTAGCATCACCAAATAGCATTCTTGTATTTTCTTTGAAAAATAAAGGATTCTGCACACCTGCAAAACCAGAAGACATGGATCTTTTTAAAACAAAAACAGTCTTAGCATTATGAACTTCAATAATGGGCATGCCATAAATTGGGCTGCCTGGTTCTTCGGTAGCCGAAGGATTGACAACATCATTAGCTCCGATAACTAAAGCTACATCAATAGTATCCATGGTTGGGTTAACATCATCAGGCTCTACTAAAACATCATAAGAAACATTTGCTTCTGCTAACAAAACATTCATATGTCCAGGCAT
>CAYFFR010000047.1:0-6085 GCA_964342675.1 uncultured Gammaproteobacteria bacterium | reverse complement strand
CCCCCTCAGTGTAGCGTTTCCATTTAAGACTCTTATCATTCAGCAGGTTCATCAAGGAATTCTAGCTTAGTAAGTGTATAAATGTAAATTCACGACACTGTGTAGTGAGAATATGGTAAGTTATTGATAATGATGAAAGGGAATAAATCATGATCAACCCTAAGTTGATTGCAAGTAATAAATTCTTTTTGAGTATTTTGATCCTTCTAATTGGTTGTGTTGTTATCTTCCAGAACCTACCCAATGATATTTCTATGTATATGCTTGATTCATTCTTTGGATTTAATTCCACAGATGTTCAAAATACTTTTGATAAGATCGGTGAGGATGGTAGGAGAAACTATATCTATTCAGCCTTAACCCTGGATACCATCTTCCCATTGCTATATGCATTATTTTTTATTTCCATATTATTAAAACTTGGTGAAACTAGACGACTTATCTTATTTGTACCAATACTCACTGGCATTATTGATCTCATTGAAAATATCCAAATAGCATGGATGATGTCTGCTGTGACATTTGATGACATTTCAATAACACAAATTGTGTATGCCGGTATTGCTAATCAATGTAAATGGATCTTATTTCTACTTAGTATTGGCCTTATAGCATTGAAATTTATTACAAAAAAATTACAATTTTAACTACTATATATGACTAATAAGGAACAGATCATAGCTTCCGAGGCTGATAATTGGTTTAAGCGGAACATTAAAGATTTAGAAAAAAATTTTAACCCATATCCATCATCAATTCTTGTGGAGTGGTTAAATAGTTACGAAAATGCACCACAAAATAATATGCTTGAAATTGGTTGTGGCCCTGGCTTTAATTTAGATTTTTTATCTGCATCTCTCAACATGAAGGGTTATGGTATAGAGCCCAGTAGACTTTCTATTGAATATGCTCAGAAACATTTTCCAAACATTACTGTTTTTTCCGGTACAGCCGATGACCTTAGTGATCTAGAAAGCGATTGTTTTGAATACGTACATTTAGGTTTTTTTATGTATTTAGTAGATGATATGTACATTGATGCTGTTGTAAGTGAGTCCTCTAGAGTTTTAAAAAATGGTGGTTTTCTTTCAATCTTAGATTTTGATGTCATGAAACCCAGTACCAAAGAAGACTCTCATTCTAAAAATTTAATGATCTTTAAAAGAGATCAATCTGAAGCTTTTTTAAACTCAAATCGCTTTGCTTTAATCAATAAACATACCTTCAGCTCTTTAAACCATAAAGAAATTGATCTTGATACCGATAGATTTTCTCTTCAACTGTTAACTAAAAGAGCAAAAGATTAAATGCCTGATATGACATTATTGGGCTGGTTTCATACTGTGCTAGGGATTGGTGCCTTATTGAGTGGGTTCTACACCATCTTCAAATATAAATTCATATCGTTAGAAGAAGTTTCAGGCAAGTTATATATTCTATTAACGATTATTGTTGCTGGATCCGCTTTAGGCATTTATAACCAAGGAGGTTTTGGGATTGCTCATATTCTTGCAGTACTAACATTAATTGCTATTACTGGAGGAATTATGATGGAGAAGTTAAAGTTCTTTGGAGCGTTCTCCAAATATTTTCAAGCATTAGGTTATACAAGCACACTCTTATTTCATATGATACCAGCCATTACAGATTTCTTGAGAAGGCTCCCAACCGAGGATCCTTTTGCTGATTCTTTTAATGACCCTCTGATAGTTAATTTTCATATAGCTTTTGTATCTATTTATCTTCTAGGGATGACTGCTCAAATTTTTTGGCTTAAGAGGCACGTAAGCTAAGAGTGCTATATAAGATACTCGGTGTGTAAGTAAAAATATATGAACAAGGTAGCAATTATAACTGGGGCATCTTCTGGAATAGGAAAAGCCACAACATCTGCACTCTTAAAAACTGGATACAAAGTGTATGCAGGTTCAAGACGTATTGAATTGATGACTGATATTAGTGACCAAGGTGCTGTTGTGCAATCGCTTGATCTCACAAATGAGGAAAGCATTAAAAATTTTGTATCTACCATTTTAGAATCTGAAAATTCTATAGACGTCTTAATCAATAATGCAGGTTATGGTTCTTATGGCGCTATAGAGGATATCCCTATGGATGAGGCTCGACGTCAATTTGAGGTTAATCTATTTGGATTAGCGATGATCACAAATCTTTGTTTACCGACCATGCGCAACCAGAAATTTGGAAAGATTGTTCACATAGGATCCATAGGCGGTAAATTGTGGTCAATATTAGGCGGTTGGTATCAAGCTACTAAGTTCGCACTTGAAGGCTTTTCAGATTGCACTCGAAATGAATTAAAACCCTTTGGTATCGATGTTATTTTAGTTGAGCCTGGAGCAATCAAATCTGAATGGAGCGACATAATGAGAGAGAATCTAAACAATATGTCTGGAAATGGACCTTACAAACCTATAACTAAGGCAGCGCTAAAAGCTTATGAAGATGCAAAATCAATGGAAGTAGAAGCTAGCATAGTGGCAAGAACTATTCTTAAGGCAGTTAGTGCTACCAAACCTAAAGCTCGTTATGTTGTTCCTAGGGCAGCCAGAATGATGTTGTTTTTAAGATGGCTCTTAAACGATAGAATGTTTGACGCTTTGTGGCGCCGTTTTATGAGAGTTCCTAAAAGCATTGATTAGCTTGATAGTATATAAATCATTATGATATGGAAATGAAAGAAATAGATTTTTCAGGTAAAACTGCACTGATCACTGGGGGAGGTGCAGGGATAGGAAGAGCTATTGCAGAGTTGTTTGCTGATAGAGGAGCCAACATTGTAGTTGCAGAAACGCATGAGAAAAGATGTAAAGATCTTGAAAAATCATTAATCCATAAGAACTCTAGTTATTTAGTTTCTAGAACCGATGTTAGGGATGCTAAACAAGTTAAATCTCTAATGGGTGAAATTGAAAATAGGTTTGCCAGCCTAGATATTGTTGTTAATAATGTTGGTGATTTCCTAGAATTGATCAAACCTTTTGAGGATCTTACTGATGATGAAATTGATAATCTGTATGCAATCAATTTAAAATCAATGTTTTTAGTTACTCGATCAGCAATTCCTTTAATTCGAAAGAATAAAAACCAAGGCTCTAGCATCATTAACCTATCATCTATTGAAGCATTTCGAGGCATTCCTCTTGCAGCAGTCTACTCTAGTTTTAAACATGCAATTACTGGATTTACCCGGAGTTTAGCAGTTGAATTAGCCCCAAAAGGTATAAGAGTAAATGCAATTGCACCTGAAACGACGGAAACTATTCAGGTTCAGCCATCAAAGACCATTCCAGAAAAATATCAAGAGCATATTAAACGCTGGAATCCTTTAGGTAGATTTGGACAGCCATCCGATGCTGCAGGTTGTGCATTATTTTTAGCTTCGGATTTATCTGCATGGGTTACTGGCGCTACAATTAATTTGGATGGCGGTGCTTTAGCAGCTGCAGGTTGGTATAGAGATCCAAATAACTCCTGGACGATTGCACCAGTTATCTTAGAAGATGGGTTTGATTATTAATTTTTTATGAGCCACTCTCATCATCATAAGCCAGAAGGAAATATAGCTCTTGGCTTTGCAATTTTTATCAACGCTTTATTAACAATAGCTCAAATTGTTGGTGGCATCATTTCAGGGAGTTTATCTCTTATAGCTGATGCTCTTCATAATTTAAGTGATGCAGCTGCATTAGCAATAGCTTTATTTGCTAGGAAAATAGGCTTAAAGCCTGCTGATGAAGATAAGAGTTTTGGTTATCAGAGAGCGGAAGTAATTGCAGCTTTAATTAACCTTACTCTACTTATAACTGTGAGCTCTTACCTAATTTATGAAGCGATTTGGAGAGTATTTTTACCCGAACAAATATCTGGCTGGATTATTGTTATAGTAGCAGGAGGTGCATTGGTCATAGATATGATCACGGCATTTATTACATTTAGAATGTCAAAAAATAGCATGAATATGAAGGCTGCCTTTTTACATAATTTATCTGATGCATTAGCATCAATCGGGGTAATCATTGCTGGCACCTTGATCCTTTTATATGGATGGAATTGGGTTGATACTTTGATGACATTCCTAATTGTCACTTTTATTTTATGGCAGGCAATTAAAATGTTTCCAAAAACTATTCACTTGTTGATGGAGGGTACTCCTGAAGAGTTATCTTTAAGTGATATTATATTTTCTGCAAAAAAAATTGCTGGAGTTGAGGATCTGCATCATATCCACATTTGGAGTTTAGATGAGCATCGTATTGCTTTGGAAGCACATGTAGTAGTAACCACCAATGAACTTACTAAAGCAGAATCAATCAAACAAAAACTTAAGAAATTACTTCAAGAAGAGTTTAATATTAATCACTCTACCTTAGAATTAGAACACATCAATGAATCTGCATGTGATGATGCATAATTTTATGATATTTTGCAGTAAAGTTTATTTATGAAGATTAAGTACATATATTCTGCTTGTTTAGAAATAGATTGTGACGGATTTAAAGTGCTTACCGATCCATGGTTTACAGAAGGAATTTATGATGGATCATGGTATCAATTCCCAAAGATTGATCCTTTCAAGTACATTACCAAGCCAGACTTAATTTATATTTCTCATATACATCCCGATCATTACGATCCAGTTTTTTTAAGAAAATTAATTCAAAAATATGGTGAGATACCTATTTTGATACCCGATCTAAAGCATAATTTCCTTCAACGTAAGGGTAAGTTTGATGGCTTAGATCTTGAGCCATCTCGACATTTTAAAAATTCCAAAATAGAGCTATATATTGAGGAGAACGATACCGGTAGCCTTTCAGATATAGATTCCGCAATGATATTAAAAGATCTAACTAGCAACCAAGTTTTGCTCAATCTGAATGATTGTATTTTTACTCAAAAGCATATTGATAAGCTCAAGCAGATCATTGACAGCATCACGAAGAAATTAAACTTCCTTGCAGTTGGATATACAGGCGCTGGACCATTCCCGCAGACTTATTTTGATGCTGAGAAAGACATAGAACGACTTAAAGAGGAGGCCAACAATAAGAAACTAAAATTTTTTGATAGATACAAGCAATTTATTGAAACTTTCAAAGCAGATATTAATTTACCATTTGCAGGTGAATATATTTTAGGTGGCAAGCTTGTGCATTTAAATGATTACAGAGGCACAGCAGATGCATTTGAGATTGCAGCAATAGATAGCAAGGCTTTGATTCTTGAAAATGGTGGCAGCATAGACCTAAATACAAACGAGATTACTAATGTTAGAGAATCTTTATATGACCAGAAGTCTTTGTTAAGAAGATATGATGAAGTGAGCAAACATCTTCTTGATTATGAGGAAGACATAGACCTAGACTTCCAAAAGATTAATTTCCAGCGCCTGATTAGTTCTGCAGCAAGCAGAGCTCAAAGTAAATCTGAAATTCAAGGAAATTATGATTTCATTTTTTCTTTATTAGATAAGGATGAAAGTGTTATTCAACGATTTCATCTAAGAACATTGGACTCGGTGACTAATGAGATAGACTTAAACCAAACTATAGAATCAACTGAATTCTCAGAAATCATGATTGATTATCGATATTTTTATGGTTTACTCACATCAGTTTATCACTGGAATAATGCTGAAGTTGGATCACAGTTTCGCACTATCAGGGTACCCATAGATAATTTCAGAACAGAGGTCCGAGATTATTTAAATTTCTTTACTACTGCATAAAACCTAAAGTTATAATTCTGTTTCATTTGCACTATAACTATGACTTCTAAACTAGATATAGAATTTAAGCCCATGCTTACTCCTAAAGAAATGTTGCATAAGGGTATATTTGGCGGCACCTATTTCTCAAAACTTGTTGATCATAAAGAGTTTCCTGATGATTGGTTTGATGATTTAAATAATAGTTATTATTTATCAGATAAATACCTTCCCCAAGTAAATTTTTTTAAAATTAAGTCTGGTCAGAGCCAAGCTGAATGGGAAGCCCAAGGCTGGATTCATTCTGATGATCCAAGGGGCTGGTTTGAATGGTATTGTAAGTATTATTTAGGC
>CAYFFR010000046.1:0-6181 GCA_964342675.1 uncultured Gammaproteobacteria bacterium | reverse complement strand
TTCTTTTACAATTTTTTTACCAACAATAGAATGATTGCCACCTTTGCCTTTACCAAGATCATGAAAAATTCCTGCTAAGTATAAGAGTTCAATCTTTGGCAGCTTTCTGATCAATTCAGATTCCATAGATAAAGACGAGTCTATTTTACGAATATACATTTGACGCATATTCCTTACCACTTTAAATGTGTGCTCATCTACTGAATAGATATGAAACATATCAAATTGCATTTGGCCTTCTATCTCACCAAATTCAGGAATTAATCTTTTCAAAAGACCTAATTGCTTCATTTTCTTTAGAATTGATGAGAGGTTATATTTTGATTTGAGAATATCCAGAAATAACTTTTGTGATTCTGTTTCCAAAAAAATGTGTTTGGGAATTTTTCTAAGACTAGCTTTGATTGATTGAGAAATTGCAACTGATAATTGAAATTTCTTTTTATTAGCACCTAATCGTTTAAATATTTTTAATATGTCAAGATAATCTTTTACATAAAATATTTTTTTCTTTTTTGCTTGAAAAGTTATACCTTGTAAGCGCTTTTCATTTGTAATTTGAAATATTAATTCATTGAAATCAGAAATAATTGAAGCATTCTGAAAGAAACCCTTCATAAATAACTCAACTGAGGATAGCTTTCTTGTTTTTTTAAAGCCATATTTTTTAGCTATTTCAACTTGTAACTCAAAACTCAGTCTATTTTGATGTGCAATATCATTTAATATGAATCTCAGCACCTTCATGTGCGAATAAGCTGTGATTGCTTCTTTGAGATCATGATCAGATATAATTTCTAAATCAAAATTACTTATTGATTTCATCCCTAAACATTTATGAATGATCCACATGGAAGCATGCATGTCTCTCAAGCAACCTGGCGACTCTTTGATGTCAGGCTCTAAGTTAAATTCTGTTGCATTGAATGATTTATGTCTAAGAAGCTGCTCTTGAGATTTATGTTTAAGAAACTTATTAATAGATACTGAATCAATTATTTTTTTAATAGCCATCTTTATCTTCCTTTTGTATCCCTCTGGACTACTTAAAAGCCTATGGGAAAGATATGATGTAAATTCTGCAAGGTCTTCTAAGCAAATAGCCTTCACTTCCTTTAATGATCTAACAGAATGACTAATCTTAAAATTTTGATTCCATAACCAAGATATAAAGATCTCAAGGTTTTCAGAATTAATTTTTGTACTTGGTTTAAGATCTATTATAGAAATATCTATATCAGATGATGGAAAAATCTCGTTTCTTCCGTATCCTCCAGTTGCAATAAGAGCATATCTTCTTGATAAGCCAAGATTAAGAAATTTTTCTATAATTTTTTTATCTATAATTCTAGTTCTTTTTAACAATAATTTATTAATTTGATTTGGGTCATTGATATACCGATTTAGATTTTTATAAAACCTTTGATCTAATTTGTTTAAGTCTTTACGCAAACTTCTCTTCAGATCTTTTAGTTAGAACTTCAACTCCATGATCAGTCACTGCAAGAGTATGTTCCCATTGGGCTGAATTTCTTCCATCTTTTGTTTCTACAGTCCAACCATCAGAAAGCAATTTTGTATGTTTAGTTCCTTGATTAATCATTGGCTCAATAGTAAAGCACATACCTGGTTTTATTTCTAAGCCAGTGCCTTTCTTACCATAATGCAGGATTTGAGGCTCATCATGATAGATTTTTCCTATTCCATGTCCACAATAATCTTCTACCACAGAATAATAGTTCTTTTCAGCATGTTCTTGAATAGCAGCACCAATATCACCCAGTTTATTACCAGGCTTTACAGCCTCAATACCCTTGTAAAGACATTCTTGTGTGACTCTAACCAGCCTTTCATTATGTGGTTTTGGAGTCCCAATTAAAAACATTTTTGATGTATCTCCATGCCATCCATCCTTCAAAACGGTTACATCGATATTAATTATGTCACCATCTTTTAGAATTTTATTTGGTGAAGGGATCCCATGACAGATTACTTGATTTACGCTTGCACAAATAGTTTTCTCATATCCCCTATAACCTATATTTGCAGGTATAGCTTTTTGCTCATTGATAATATACTCATAGCATTTTTTATCTAATTCTTCTGTAGATATCCCTACTTTTACGAATGGCGTTATCATATCTAAGACTTCTGCGGCAAGCTGACCGGCAACTCTCATTTGATTAATCTCTTCTTTAGATATTAAATTTATTTTCAATTTTTTTCTCTTTAGTCTAGACGTCTTGTATATATAAATGTAAAGTACAATTTTAATGCCTGCTCTTAAATTTAGCTCATTAAAAATCTTTCCTTTAAAACAATTTTATTCTCTTTTCTGCTTCAATAGGTATTACTTTTGAATACTTTTCCTGCTTATTTATATCTTGAAAATGATGAATTATACAGAGGTAAAGGCTTTGGAGTGCAAAAATTTGAAACTGCCGAAGTTGTTTTTAATACAGCAATTACTGGATATCAGGAAATTATTACTGACCCCTCTTATGCAAAACAGATCATTACATTTACTAACCCACATATAGGGAATACAGGCATTAATTCAGAAGATCATGAATCAAATAATATCTATGCATGTGGCATAGTTGTTAGGTCTTATTCAGAATTTGTCAGCAATTGGAGACAGGAATTATCTTTAGCTGATTTTATTCATCAACAAGGATCTATAGGTATTTCAGGTATAGATACCAGAAGATTAGTTTCAACTTTAAGAAATCATGGGTCATTGAGAGCAATTATTGCAGCTGAAGAATCATTACCAATAAGAAGAGCTAAGTCTTCTCTGAAGAGCTTTAGTGGGTTAAAGGGACTTGATTTAGCAAAAGAAGTATCAACACAATCACAATATTCTTGGGATCAGGGCATATGGCCAAGCAATAAACAAACAAAAGGGTCTATACATATCGTTGCATATGATTTCGGTATTAAAGAGAATATTTTAAGACTATTAGCTGAACATGTAGGAAAAATTACTATTGTTAATGCAGAAACACAATTTAAAGATGTGTTAGCTCTTCAACCCGATGGTATTTTTTTATCAAATGGCCCAGGCGATCCTGAGCCCTGCACATATGCTATTCAGGCTATCAAGGAATTCCTTGAAATTGGAATACCTATTTTTGGAATATGTTTAGGTCATCAATTATTAGCTTTAGCAGGAGGGTGCAAAACATATAAGATGAAATTTGGACACCATGGCGCTAATCATCCTGTAAAAGAAATTTGTTCAAATGAAGTTTTTATTACTAGTCAAAATCATGGTTTTGCAGTTGATAAAAAGTCTCTTCCAAAAAATATTGATATTACCCATGTATCTTTATTTGATAATTCAATACAAGGAATATCTTTTAAAAACAAACCTGCTTTTAGCTTTCAGGGTCACCCTGAAGCCAGTCCCGGACCGCATGAACTCAGACACTTATTCATTAAATTTAAAACAATGATTGAATCACATGCCAAAACGTAAAGATATTAAATCAATAATGATTATTGGTGCTGGGCCAATTATTATTGGTCAAGCATGTGAGTTTGATTACTCAGGAGCTCAGGCATGTAAAGCGCTCAAACAGGAAGGCTATAAGGTGATTTTGGTTAACTCTAATCCAGCAACTATTATGACTGATCCCATGCTAGCAGATAGAACATATATTGAACCAATTGAATGGGAGCCAATTTCTAAAATTATAGAAAAAGAAAGACCAGATGCCTTACTACCAACTATGGGTGGGCAAACAGCTCTCAATACATCCTTAAGTTTAGCTAAAGAAGGTGTTCTTAAGAAGTATGGTGTTCAATTGATAGGAGCATCAAGAGAAGCAATTGATAAAGCTGAAGATAGAGAGCTCTTCGATAAGACCATGAAATCCATTGGTTTAGAGACACCAAAATCCGGCATAGCTCACTCAATGAAAGATGCTTATAAAGTTCAGAAAGAAATAGGCTTCCCATGCATCATAAGGCCATCTTTTACATTAGGAGGCACGGGTGGGGGGGTTGCTTATAATTTTGAAGAATTTGAGTCCATATGCGAAAAGGGTCTGGATTTATCCCCGACAAATGAGCTGCTAATAGATGAATCTTTAATAGGCTGGAAAGAATATGAGTTAGAGGTCGTTAGAGACCAAAAAGATAACTGTATCATTATTTGTTCTATTGAAAATATAGATCCCATGGGTGTTCATACAGGTGATTCCATAACTGTAGCACCTGCTCAGACTCTTACAGATAAGGAATATCAAATTTTAAGAGACCAATCATTTTTAATTCTAAGAGAGATTGGAGTTGATACTGGGGGAAGTAATGTCCAATTTGCTATCAATCCTTCTAATGGGAAAGTAGTAGTTATAGAAATGAACCCTAGAGTTTCTAGATCTTCAGCGCTTGCATCAAAAGCTACAGGATTTCCTATTGCAAAGATAGCTGCACTTTTGTCAGTGGGATATACATTAGATGAACTGAAGAATGATATTACCCAAGGATTAACTCCAGCATCATTTGAGCCGACTATAGACTACGTTGTAACGAAAATTCCAAAATTTGCTTTTGAAAAATTTCCTCAAGCTAATTCAAGACTAACAACACAAATGAAATCTGTAGGAGAGGTTATGTCTATAGGCAGAACATTCCAAGATTCATTTCAAAAAGCTCTACAAAGCATGGAAGAGGGGTTGGATGGACTTCAATCAATTCTTTCCATGACTGATATTGATGAAGATTCTTTAAGGTTTGAATTATCTTTTCCAGGACCAAAAAGACTACTATTTCTTGCTGATGCAATCAGAGCAAAATGGACAATCAAAGAGATTAATGATTTAACTGGCATTGATCCTTGGTTTATAGACCAAATTAGAGATTTGATAAGACATGAGAACATTTTTAGTAATAAGAGTTTAGAAGAATTAACTAAAGATGACATTTTAGAGCTTAAGCAAAAAGGTTTTTCAGACAAAAGAATAGGTTTTTTAGTTGGAGAGAAAGAATCAAGAATTAGAAAATTAAGAAAAGAGCTTGGTATATTCCCTTCTTACAAGCGAGTAGATACATGCGCAGGTGAGTTTTTAACAGAAACTGCATATATGTATTCATCTTATGATGGTTCCTGTGAAGCTAAGCCCACAAAAAATAAAAAAGTCATAGTCTTGGGGAGTGGCCCTAATAGAATCGGACAAGGCATAGAATTTGACTATTGTTGTGTTCATGCATCTCAAGCCTTACAAGAAGAAGGTATTGAATCGATTATGATAAATTGCAATCCAGAGACTGTTTCTACTGATTATGATACTTCTGATAGGCTTTATTTTGAACCAATTACAGAGGAAAAGGTATTAGATATAATCGAGCTAGAGAAGCCTTTAGGAGTGATTATACAGTTTGGTGGACAAACTCCATTAAAGCTTGCAGAAAGCTTAAATAAAAACAATATTAAGATTCTAGGAACTAATACTGATGCGATTGATATTTCTGAAGATAGAGAAAGATTTCAAAAGTTAATTAACAAACTGCATTTAAAGCAACCTCCAAATGTTACAGTCAAGAATGAGATTGAAGCTATTCAGTTATCTAAAGAGATAGGATTCCCAATAGTTGTGCGACCTTCATATGTCCTAGGCGGTAGAGCAATGGAGTTAGTTCATAATGATGCTGAACTCAAGAAGTACTTAAAGGAAGCCGTGGTTGTATCTGAAGAAAAGCCAATACTTTTAGATAGTTATTTAAAAGATGCTATTGAATTAGATGTTGATGTAATTTCTGATGGCAACACTATCCATATAGGGGGAGTTCTTCAACATATTGAGCAAGCAGGAATACATTCTGGAGACTCTGCTTGTTCCTTACCTCCATATAATCTAAACGATAATATTGTGGAGCAATTAAAAAATCAGGCAATTAATATAGCTAAAGAATTACAAATTATAGGTCTTATGAATGTTCAATTCGCAGTTCAGAATGATGATATTTTTATCATTGAAGTAAATCCTAGGGCCTCTAGAACAGTTCCTTTTATATCTAAGTCAATAGGCCAATCCTTAGTTAAAGCAGCCACAAAAGCAATGCTAGGTAAGGCTTTACCCAAAAGAAGCATTTGTAATGCACTGCCTAAGGGATATTATTTTGTTAAAGAGGCAGTTATGCCGTTTGATAAATTTCCTTTAGTGGACCCAATCCT
>CAYFFR010000045.1:0-6260 GCA_964342675.1 uncultured Gammaproteobacteria bacterium | reverse complement strand
AAATTTATTGATTAATCTTCTAGATTATTTAGCTCTTTTTCTTGCTTCCTTTCTATGCAATCAAAATACTCTTTGCCTATTGTCTTTTGCGGCGGAAAGATGCCCACTCCAGGGCCTCCATGTGATATTTGTAAACACTCGCCTCTGATTGCAGAATCGTAACCGCTAACAGTTGTTTCGCTTATGCCTAAATCATATGCATCTAAATCATTATTAAAATCGTTGGTCATACAAGATGATAGAAAAATAGATTGGGCAGCAAGTAAATAAAACTTCATTTCTTATTTTTATCTTTGTTCTTCTTATGTTTTCTTTTCATTTGAGATTTTTTACACCAAACATCATAAATGGTTGAATAATTTGCTGCTAAACCTGATAGCCATGTTGCTCCTTCCATTTTTTCCCAATACTCTTCGTTCTCTGAACCAGTTTTCTTTTTTAATTCTTCTGCTTCATTGAAAAGCAAATCAGCACCATATAAAAAGGTGCCGATACCATTTTTCATTTCTTTACAGTCTTGCTTAGAAATTAAATGATGAGATTCTCTTTCCGGATTCATAGTATGTCCATCAGCAAAAATAAAAATGCTAAAACAACCGAATAAAAATATAAATTTATGCTTACTCATTTTCATAAAAACCTCTAACTTATTATTTACTACTATTGTATAGATATGCATATTATGATTCAAAAATTATCTGTTTTCTGTCACATACATTTATTATTAAGTTATGTCAATAGAAATAAAATAATTTTTAAAAAAATCCTTATTATTATAATAAATTTCCTGTACCATTTAATTTCAAAATATGTGCCAAAATTTTAGGGGAGCTAATTGACACATGGATACTAAATATCTTTTTAAAAGACATAATACATATTGGGTTAGAGTAGCCGTACCTGAATCTCTTCGTAAAGACCTTGGTTACGATCTTAGAGCCTCTTTAAAAACTCATGATTTAAGAAAAGCTCAAAAACTTAGAGACCCTTTCGTCAAGAAATTTAAAACAAAAATAGCTAAAACAAAAAATAAATTATCAAATAATTTTGAGTCTGATGTAAAGCCATTCATGCCTCCTACAAATACAGCTGATCCTCAGTACTATCATAAAGTAGTGGATTGTCAGTATGCTTGTCCAGCCCATACTCCTGTACCTGAATACATTAGAAAAATTGCCCAGGGTGAGTATACAGATGCTTATATGATTAATTGGGAGTCAAATGTATTTCCTGGAATCTTAGGCAGGACTTGTGACAGACCATGTGAACCTGCATGTCGAAGAACTAGGACACATGAAAAAGCTGTTGCGATATGCAGACTCAAACGAGTTGCATCTGACTATAAAGAAGATATAGCCCCCCTACTACCAAAGATACCTAAAAAGAAAAATGGTAAAAAAATAGCGTTAATAGGTGGTGGGCCAGCCTCCTTGGCGGTTGCAAGAGATTTATTGGTTATTGGTTATCAATGTGTCTTATTTGAAAAAGATCCTTGTGCTGGTGGACTAATGAGAACAAATATTCCATCTTTTAGATTACCTATTGAAGTGCTTGATGAAGAAGTAGATCAGATTATTAATTTAGGTATTGAAACAAGATTTAATTCTGAAATTAAAAGTATGAGGGAGCTGTTAACTGAGGACTTTGATGCTATTTTTGTTGGTACTGGGGCACCAAAGGGAAAAGATTTAAATATAGAAGGTAGACAGGAAGCAGAAAAAAACATCCACATAGGCATAGATTGGCTCACCAGTATAGCTTTTGGACATACAACATCTGTTGGAAAAAAAGTGATAGTGCTGGGTGGAGGTAATACCGCTATGGACTGTTGCAGATCATCATTACGATTGGGTGCGAAAGATGTAAAGGTTCTTGTTAGAAGTCCTTTTAATCAAATGAAAGCATCTGAATGGGAAATAGAAGATGCCATGGAAGAAAATATTCCAATTTATGAAAATCATGTGCCTAAAAAATTTCTGCTTGAAAATAATAAATTAGTAGGCATGGAGTTTGAAAAAGTTGATGCTGTATTCGATGAGAAGGGTAAACGCTCCTTGGTGCCAACCGGCGAACCTCCAGTGATAATAGATTGTGATGATGTTCTGGTAGCTATAGGCCAAGATAATTCTTTTGAGTGGATTGAAAGAGACATTGGTATTGAATTTGGAGAATGGGATATGCCTGTTGTTGATAAAACTACTTTCCAATCTTCTCATCCAAAAGTATTTTTTGGAGGTGATGCTGCCTGGGGTCCTGAAAACATCATTACTGCAGTGGCTCATGCTCATCAGGCTGCAATATCTATAGATAAATTCTGTAACAAGCAAGATCTCAACGATAGACCTGATCCAAATACTAATCTTATCAGTCAAAAGATGGGGGTTCATGAGTGGTCTTATGACAACGATATATCACAAGCTAAAAGATTTATGGTTCCTAAGGCAGATCAAAAAGTTTCATTAAAGAACCTAAAAGTTGAAGTTGAATTAGGGTTTGATGAGCAACTTGCCTTTGAAGAAGCACAAAGATGTTTAAACTGTGATGCCCAAACAGTGTTTGAAGAAAATTTATGCATAGAGTGTGATGCATGTGTTGATATTTGTCCTACAGATTGTATTAATTTTATTCCTAATGATACTGAAGCAGAGCTTAGAAAAAATCTTAGAATACCAGCATTAAACATAGAGCAGGATCTTCTTGTATCAAAAGTGTTACCCACCAAAAATTCAATGATAAAAGATGAAGATATGTGTTTGCACTGTGGTTTATGTGCCGAAAGATGCCCTACTGGTGCATGGGATATGCAAACCTATTTATATAACGAGGCGAAGGTCTATTCATGAAGCAAATTAAATCTACTAATGAATTTGTTATTAAGTTTGCTAATGTAAATGGATCTGGCTCAGCTAGTGCGAACCAAATGTTTGCAAAAGGTATCTTTAGATCTGGTATACCTGTTAGCCCTAAAAATATTTTCCCTTCTAACATCCAAGGGTTGCCTACATGGTTTGAGGTGAGAGTAAGTGCAAAAGGTTACTTGGGTAGAAAACCGGGTACTGATATTGCAGTTGTAATGAACCCACAATCATATAACGATGATGTAAAAGAATTGAATTCTGGAGGCTACCTATTGTATGACTCTTCATGGAAAAGAGATTTTGGAAGGTCAGATATTAATGTTCTTGAAATACCCCTAACAACATTATGTGTGAATGAATTCACTAATCCAAAAACTAGGCTCCTGTTTAAAAATTTAATTTATGTTGGTGCTTTATCATATTTATTAAATATAAAAAAAGGCATATACATAAAATTAATTAAAGAACAGTTTAAGAGCAAAGAAAAGCTGATCGAACCAAATGTTAGAGCCCTTGAGATTGGTTTTAATTATGCAAAAAAGAATCTACAAAATCGATGTCAAATAAAAGTTAAAGAAGGAAATAAAACAAAGGGCATGATCTTGACTAATGGTAATAATGCAACAGGTCTGGGATGTGTTTATGCAGGTGCTACGGTTTGTTCATGGTATCCGATCACACCCTCAACATCAGTTGCAGAAGCCTATAAGAAACACTGTGAATCATTTCGGGTTGATGCAAAGACCAAAAAAAATAATTATGCATTTGTGCAAGCTGAAGATGAGCTAGCTGCTATAGGCATAGCAATAGGCGCAAATTGGAATGGAGCTAGAGCATTTACTGCGACTAGTGGGCCAGGAATATCTCTCATGAATGAATTTATAGGTCTAGCGTATTTTGCAGAAGTTCCAGTCGTTATCTTTAATATCCAAAGAGGTGGACCTTCCACAGGCATGCCTACAAGAACCCAACAATCTGATCTAATTACTTGTGCTTATGCATCACATGGAGATACAAAACATGTAATGTTAATTCCTGCTAGTCCTAATGAATGCTTTGAATTTGCCCATATGTCTTTTGATTTAGCAGACAGAATACAAACTCCCTTATTTGTATTATCGGATTTAGATTTGGGGATGAATGATTGGACTACACCAGAATTTCAATGGGATGATTCTAAGAAATTTGATAAAGGTAAAGTCTTATCTAAAGATGATCTAGATAAAATGGAATCTTTTGGTAGGTATTTAGATGTAGATGGTGATGGGATACCATACAGAACCTACCCTGGAGTCCATCCTCAAAAAGGTGCATATTTCACAAGAGGGACATCTCATGACGAATTTGCTAGATACATTGAAGATGGTGAAGTCAATGCAAGAAATCTTTCTAGAATTCAGAAAAAATTTGAAAACATTCATAAATTTCTACCTAAAGCTGAATTCAAGCAAATCCGGAATAAAAGTAAAATTGGAATTATTTACTTTGGTACTACTGAGGCGCCAATGCGAGAAAATTTAGACATTCTATCTAAAAATAAAATCTCAGTTGACGCTATGCGATTAAGATCTTTCCCTTTTGGTAAAGAAGTTTGGAGGTTCATAGACAATCATGACATCTTGTTTGTTATTGAACAAAATAGAGACGGTCAAATGAGGTCTTTATTATTAAATGAAGGTGATGTGAATCCAGAAAAACTTAAGTCCGTACTCTGCTTTGATGGATCACCAATCACAGCAAACTACATATCAAATGAAATCATTACATATTTTAATAAAAATAAAAAAACTGCTACGGGAACATAAATGACTTATATAAATAAACCAAAAAATCACCATCCAAACCTTAAGAAAAATAGTTTAGGTCTCACTAGAAGAGATTATGAAGGAGCTGTATCTAGTCTATGTGCAGGCTGTGGTCATGATTCTATTAGTGCTGCAATTATAGAATCCTGCTATGAACTAAGTCTATCATCTCATCAGATAGTTAAGTTATCAGGAATTGGATGTTCCTCTAAATCTCCTGCTTATTTTCTGAATCAATCTCATGGCTTTAATTCCGTGCATGGACGTATGCCGTCAGTTGCTACAGGAGCTAATTTAGGTAACCATGAATTAATCTATCTAGGTGTATCGGGAGATGGAGATACAGCATCAATAGGGATTGGTCAATTCATACATGCTGCAAGGAGACAATTGAATCTTGTCTACATTGTAGAAAATAACGGCACATATGGTTTAACTAAAGGTCAGTTTTCCGCTACAAACGATTTAGATTCAAAGAGTAAGTATGGTGAAGATAATCTATTTGCGCCTATTGATTTATGTTCTATGGCTATTCAATTAGGGGCTGGGTTTGTGGCTAGAAGCTTCTCAGGAGATAGGCGTCAACTTGTGCCACTCATTAAAGCTGCAATGAAGTATAAAGGGTTTGCTCTGTTAGATGTGATATCGCCTTGTGTCACTTTTAATAATCATCCTGGATCAACTAAAAGCTATGATTATATTAGAGAGCATAATGAGACGGTTGCGAAACCTGATTTTGTGCCTTCAAAAGAAGAGATAACTGTTGACTATAAAACTGGCCAAGAAATAGATATTGCACTACATGATGGGTCTATCCTCTCATTGGAAAAAGTAGCAAAAGATTATGATCCAGCTAACAAATTAAATGCAATGAATCAAATTAATAAAACCGCAGAACAAGGCAAAGTATTAACCGGTTTGCTATACATTGATCCACAAAGCAAAGACCATAAAGAGATATTAAACCTTACTGATACTCCTCTGAATCAATTAAATGAAGCTGATCTATGTCCTGGTAAGAAAAACTTACTGGAAATTAACGCCGGATTAAAGTAGATATATAAATCAATATTTGGAGCTGACTATAAGATGGTTTGGCATCACTGAAGTCAAGACGAATTATTATTTATATTTATTATCGATTATAGTTAAAGATCACTATATTTAAATAAAAGGAGTGAAGCATGAATAAAAGATTTTATGTATTAACATTATTATGTGTCTTTACAGGGTTAATTTGGTCAGCCCATCATGAGGAAAATAAGGTAGCTGCTCAAGGAATGTCATCTCAAGAAATTTTTGATTTGGCTGGAGAGCTTGATCTATATGTAGAAAAATATAATCCTTGTGGTCAGGCAAATGGTGCCAAGCATTACCATCCTTATGGGACCCTTGTTTACGTTCTTGATGGAGAATCAAATACCAATGTATCTGGCAAATATGAAACAGTCTCAGCAGGTAATTATTGGTTCGAACGATCAAATTGGATCCATGGTGGTGATGAGGATGCACCAGCAGTTGATGAAGGTAGTTGTTCTGAACTGCTTGTAATCAGAGTTGCAAAAAAAGGCCAGAGTCCAACAGTATTTGTTGACTA
>CAYFFR010000044.1:0-6863 GCA_964342675.1 uncultured Gammaproteobacteria bacterium | reverse complement strand
GGAATGCAAGCGCTTCAATGGGCTGTTACTTATCCAAATAGAATTGAAAAAGCAGCAATCATTGCAGCAACATCAGAAACTTCTCCGCAAAATATTGCTTTGAATGAGGTGGCCAGGGAAATGATAAAACGCGACGAGTCTTTTTTTGGGGGAGATTATTATTCAGAAGATGTAATACCTAGAAAGGGTCTTAAAACTGCCCGCATGTTAGGCCACATTACTTATCTATCTGAATCAAATATATCCGCAAGATTTGGAAGAAAGAAACAAAGCCCAACATCTAAAGTGGATGATGATGTTAACTACGAAATAGAGAACTATTTAAGGTATAAAGGTGATAGGTTTGCTGAAATGTTTGATGCAAACTCTTACCTTCTGATGACTAAAGCTATGGATGAATTTAATTTAGCTGCTCAATATAAAGGAGGAGTCTTAGAAGCCTTAAAAAACATAACAGCTCGATTACTTATCATTAGTTTTGACAGCGATTGGCTGTTCCCAACTAAACATAGCAAACATTTACAAGAACAGGCAATGAAAGCAGGTATCAGGTCGTCTTTTATTGAATTAGAAGGTAACTATGGCCATGACAGTTTTCTATATAGCTCAGAGTATTATGATAAATCTCTAAAAAATTTTCTTGAGGTAGTATGAATCTTTCCAAACAAAAAATACTCAAAGACTGGGTTCCTGATCATGCAAAGGTTTTAGACTTAGGATGTGGAAATGGAGATCTGTTAAGAAGCTTAATCAATGAAAAGAGTATCACTGGTTTTGGCATCGAAAATGATATTAATAAAATTAATGAATGTATCAAGAATGACGTGCCCATATTGCAGCATGACATCGATAGCGGATTAAAAGACTTCTTTGGAATGGGTTTTGATTGCGTAATTATGGCAAGCTCGATCCAATGCCTAAGGAACCCAAAGAATGCTATAAGAGACATACTCCAAATTGCAGAAAAATGTGTAATAACAATTCCAAACTTTGGTTATTGGAAAATTAGAATTGGTTTATTAAAAGGCAGGATGCCCATATCCAATACGCTGCCATCAAAATGGTTTGAAACTAAAAATATTCATCTATGCACAATTAAAGATTTTGAAGAGCTTTGTAAGAATGAGAATTTAAATATTATTAAAAAAAGGTATCTTAAAGAGGACGGTGTTGAAATTAAGCGTCCTAAAAGCCCTAATTTCTTTGCGGCCGAAGGGGTTTATTTAGTTGGGTCTTAATAAAGACATTGTAATAGCTTCTAATAATGAAGGTAAGATTAGAGAGTTTAAAGATCTATTTAAGCCATTAAGGGTGCTGTCTCAAAAAGAAGTGTGCTCAATAGAAGTTGAAGAGACTGGTACAACCTTTATAGAAAATGCTTTATTAAAAGCAAAAGCTGTTAGTGAAGAAACAAATGCTTTAGTAATTGCAGATGACTCAGGTTTAGTTGTTCCAGAACTAAATTATGAGCCTGGTTTGCGTTCTTCTCGATATGCATTTGATGGAGCTTCTGATCAAGACAATAAAGATAAATTAAAATCAAAGATTTCAGACTTGGGATTAAGCTCTTTATCTGCATATTTCATATGTGTTTTAGTTGCAGTAAGGTCTAATGAAGACCCGTTACCAATAATTGCTGAAGGTAAAACATTGGGAAGAGTTAAGCTAAAGTCTTCTGGTAAAAATGGTTTTGGGTATGATGATATGTTTTATCCACATGACTCTAAACTTTCTTTTGCAGATATGGAGGCAATAGAAAAATTAGACTATAGTCATAGAGGTCAAGCATTACAAAAGCTGATTAAAAAATTAAGAGAAAATGGCCTTCTCAGATGATTTGCCTAAAATTGGGCTATATATTCATTTGCCTTGGTGTGAAAAAAAATGTCCTTATTGCGACTTTAACGTCACTACCTCCAATCATGGTGCTGATGTCAAAGAGCTGATTGATTCAATCCTCAGCGATATTGATAGATCGCAACAATTAATCCAAGGAAGATTATTTTCATCTGTATATATAGGTGGTGGGACGCCATCGATCCTTAGTGTTAAATATATAGATAAGATATTAGTCTATTTAAAAAAGAATAATCTAATTGAACAAGATATTGAGATTAGCATTGAAATAAATCCATCAGATTTAACTTTGTCATATCTGAATGAGCTTGAATCAACGATGGTAAATCGAGTGTCGGTTGGTATTCAGTCATTCTCAGATAAAGAATTAGAGGCTCTTGGACGAAACCATGATGGTCAAAAATCTCATGCTGCTATTGAAATATTAACTCATTCAAAAATGAAGAAATCAATTGATCTGATTTATGGTAGCCCATGTCAAACCTTGGAGTCTCTTGAAGAAAATCTCAAGATATTTTTTGAGAGTAATATTGCACATCTTTCCTTATATCAACTAACAATTGAGCCTAATACAGTGTTCTTCAAAAAAATGCCGAGACTGCCTAATGAAGATCTAATTCATGATATGGAGTTGCTTGCTGAAGCTCGTTTAAACGAAAAGCTTTTCTTTCAATACGAGGTTTCTTCTTGGTCAAGAGATAATATTTGTTCAGATCATAATATGAATTATTGGACTTTCGGTGACTTTCTTGGTGTGGGGCCTGGAGCGCATAGCAAAATATATATGAATAACATCCATGTTAGGTTTAAAAAAAGAAATAGAGTTAAAGCCTATATAGAGAACCCTAAGCCAATTAACTTTGACTTACTTGAAAATGTAAAACTGGATCATGATCTAGCTATGAATATCTTTAGGCTAAAAGATGGTATTAAACAAAGAACGTTATCTTTAAACCAAATAAATACATCTGATCGATTTAATGAAAAATATACTCTTGGTGTAAATATGGGGCTTTTAAAGGATGAAAAATTTTGCACATCTAAAACTGGATTTAGGTATTTAAACGATGTGATACATTTATTTGGCTAGCTTTTTAAATGAAAACGTCCTGATTTGTCTTTTCTCTATAATTGCACGCTCATGGAACTTAGTAATAAATTCTTTCTCTAGTTTTGCCCTATTATTAAAGATAAATTTATGATCAGACTCTTGTCCTAGCTCCAGTATTTGATCAGCATAATTCTTCCAATCGGTTCTTACTAAGACAAATCCTTCAGTCTTTAACTTTGGATGAACTTGGTTTAAGAACTCATTATCTAAAATTCTCCGTTTGTAATGCCTTGCTTTTGGCCATGGATCAGGAAAAAGCATAATGATCTTATCTAAGGAGTTCCTTGGTAGCTCATTTAATAAGACTCTGATGTCTTGGTCATAAATAAAGATGTTCTCTAATTCATTTTCTTTTATTTTGCCAATAAGGCTTCCGATGCCAGCAAGATAAACTTCTGCAGCTATAACTAATTCATCAGAGAAATGTTTGGCATATTCAATTGTATAATCGCCATTACCAAAACCTATTTCTATAGTTATGGCTTTATAGTTATTGCTTAAATTAGATACATCATTAACAAGGTATTCTTCTAAATGCTTGAGATTATTTCTTTGTGCACTTGTTATCCTGCCAAGCCTCTTAACATAACTGGGTATAATGTTATTTGTGTTATTCAATCAGATTTTCTTTAGGGGATGAGGCAGAGCCATGATATTTCTTTGGCATTCTCCCAGCAAGAAATGCTTCCCTGCCTGATATTACTCCTTTACGCATTGAACTCGCCATTAATACCGGGTCTGTAGCCAAGGCAATTGCTGTATTCATTAGAACACCATCACACCCAAGCTCCATTGCAATGGTTGCATCTGATGCTGTTCCTACTCCAGCATCAACTATGACAGGCTTATTCGAGTTTTCTAAAATCACTTCAATATTATGGGGGTTAATAATTCCTAAGCCAGACCCTATCGGCGATGCTAGAGGCATAATCGCAACGCATCCCATATCATCAAGCTCTTGGCAAAAAATAGGATCATCCGAACAATAAACTAAAACTTCAAAACCATCCTCAATTAAAATGCGAGCTGCTTCAATTGTCCCAATCATATTTGGAAAAAGATTTTTGGATTCACCTAAGACTTCAAGTTTGACAAAAGCTTTGCCATCTAAAAGCTCTCTTGATAACTGACAGGTTCTTACAGCATCTTCGACATTAAAGCATCCAGCTGTATTAGGAAGAATAGTCCATTTATCAGGAGTGATAACATCTAACAAATTTGGTTCATCCTTATTCTGTCCAATATTAGTGCGTCTCAAAGCAACTGTAACTACTTCAGCTCGAGAAGCTTCTATAGCAGATTTAGTTTCCTTGAAATCTTTATACTTCCCAGTGCCAACCATTAGTCTAGAACTAAATTCATGGCTACCTATACACAAGATATCTTGATTAATCATTATCCACCACCTACAGCTTCAACTATTTCAACATTATCTCCATCTAAAATAAGAAAATCATTATGTTTTGATTTAGGCACAATGCGCTTATTAACTTCAATTGCAAACCTCTTATTTTCTAAATTAGAGCTATCAATTAAGTCTTTTAAAGAGTTTGATGGAAGTTTTGTATGCTGTCCGTTTAAGGTTATTGATACTCCGCTATGCTGCATCGGACATAGCTGCTTTGAGTTTTTTTAAGGCTCCGCTTTCAATCTGTCGGATCCTCTCTGCTGAGATGTTGTACTCTTTTGCTAAATCATGAAGGGTAACCTTGTCCTCTGATAAAAATCTTCTACTGATAATATCTTTGCTACGATCATCAAGCTCTTCTAGGGCAGATACAAGAGCTACGTGGTTATGTTCAGCTAATTCCTCATTTTCAACAATAGCTTCAGGGCTGAACCTTTTATCCTCAAGGTATTGAGAAGGAGACATAATCTCTTCACTGTCACTTGCATCGGCTGGGCCATCAAAAGATGCATCATTAGATGAAAGCCTATTTTCCATATGGAAAACATCTTTTACTTCAACGTTGAGGTCTTTGGCTATCTTTGCTGCTTCATCATTAGTTAGCCAATCTAAAGATTTTTTCTTACTTCTAAGGTTAAAAAACAATTTTCTTTGGGCTTTTGTGGTTGCGATCTTAACCTGTCTCCAGTTCTTAAGAATGAACTCATGGATCTCTGATTTGATCCAATGCACTGCATAAGAAACCAACCTAACGCCCTTTTTATGATCAAACCTATCAATGGCCTTCATTAGGCCTACGTTACCTTCCTGGATAATATCAGCAAGTGGCAAGCCATAGCCAGAGTAGGATCTTGCAATATGCACCACAAACCGAAGATGTGACAACACTAATTGTCGTGCAGCATCTAGATCATCATTCTCATAAAGTTTCTGTGCAAGCTCTCGTTCTTGTTCGGGCGTTAATATAGGTATTGAATGTACACAGGCCAAATAAGACTCTATGTCCTTGCCCGGAGTTGCTAACTCTATTGTTTGTAACTGTGTACCCATTTATAAAAATTTAATATAGTATTTATAAGCTATATTTATTTTGCATAATAATTATACCAAGCTTTTATTAAAATTCTCTAATAATTCGCATACTTCATTTAAGTCTAATGTATTATTTATGGCTAAAAAATGAGGATTCAAGACAGATTCCTGTTTTCCATACTGTAAAGATTGAAATGATTTAAGATCTAATAAATGTCCTCCTGCGCCCAACAATACTGCATGAGCTGCTGCAGTATCCCACTCGCTCGTTGGTCCGAATCTGCAATATAAATCTGCCTCTCCATCAACTAACATGCATATCTTAAGCGAGCTGCCAAAGTTAGATGCATCATACATAATGCTTTGTTCATCTAGGAATGCTAAGAAAGCTCTGTCTAAATCAGATTGATGGCTGGTGCTCGAAACTAACCTAATTGGCTTATCATAAATGGAGGTTGTCTCTAATGAATGTCTGCTTTGATCATTTGATATCCATGTTTTATTAAGGGCAGGAGCACAAACTACACCGAGCACAGGTTGTCCCTTAAAAATCAATGCAATGTTCGTGGTGAATTCATCGGTTTTGGTAATAAATTGTTTGGTGCCATCTAATGGATCAATAAGCCAAAAAACTTTTGGAATATTTTTTGGAAATGGTTCTTCTTCTGATAGCACGGGTATTTCTGGAAAATGTTTATTGAGTTCTGAAATGATGATCCTATTAGACGCTTTATCAGCTTTAGTGATTGGAGTGCCGTCTGCCTTGCTGTCAGAATCAAAATTATTGGAATGATATATATCTAAAATTTTTTGAGATGCTTTTAAGCTAGTATTAACCAGTATTTTACTAGCAGACTCTATGAATGCATCATCAATTAAAATCATCTCTGTAGGCATTGATTGGCAAGATTTTGGTTAAATAAGTTAATAATGTTTACAAAAATATCAGTTTGGTCAATCTTTCCTTGAAATAGTTCTGCACCCGGTCCATATGCATAAACGCTTATTGGGGTTAGGGTATGCTTGCCATTGGTCCAACTTATTTCTATCTCACTCTCATTTTGTTTAATTAGATTGAGGCCTCCGGTTTCATGATCTGATGAAACAATTACTAATGTATCTCCAGATTGTTTAGCAAGATCTAATACAAAGTTTACAGATGCATTAAAGTCTTCTAACTCCACCAACATATCATGCACTTTATTATCATGTGATGCCCAGTCTATTTGGCTGCCCTCTGACATCAAAAAAAATCCATTACAAGAATTAGAGCTATTTTGTAAGTATTTAATGGCTGCTTTTGTCATCTGAAGCTGAGATGGTCCCTGGCCTCTTTCAATGCCTTTCTCAGCAAATAACCCTATAACCCTATCTTGATTCATAACCACATCATCTAGCTGGTTAAGATTTTCTATAAAAGATAGTCATGTAGTATCAAATCAAAAAGAAGCATTT
>CAYFFR010000043.1:0-7036 GCA_964342675.1 uncultured Gammaproteobacteria bacterium | reverse complement strand
AACTGCGTTAATTGTGGCTTGAGTGGCATCAGACAAGCCCTGAAATGCATTTACAATACCTATGACAGTTCCAAACAGACCAATATATGGGCTAACTGAGCCAACATTTGCTAAAAAATCTAAATTCTTGGAATGAATATCTTCTTCTTTAGATATAGCAATTCTAATTGACCTACTGACATTGTCTGTAATGAAATCATTTGTATCTAATTTATTATTTTCAATTTTTGAGTATTCTTTAAATGCATAATGAAATACTCTTGATAAACCCAACAAAGTGTTCTTCTCTTCAGAACATATTTTATTAAATAATTCATTAAGATTTGAAGAATTCCAAAATAACTTCTCAAATGAATCATCTTCTTGGCGTCTATGCTTGAAATGCAATAACCTCTCTATAATCATCACCCAAGAGACTAATGAAGCTACTAAAAGCAAGATCATTACTAGTTGAACTAATAACGAAGCTTGAAAAAATAGATCTAATATAGAAAATTCATTCATGGTTATTAATTAATTTAAGTAATTTTGAATCAAATGCAATTGGTTTTTTATTTATCTTATCTAAAAAACACACTTCTATTAAACCTTCGCAACATTTTTTATAATTATCTCTAAAATTAATAACCTGTGAGAACTCCAGTCTAGCCCTGGAAAGAGCTTCTACTCTAGTCGAAATAACTAATTCATCCTCCAATTTTGCAGGTAAAGAGAATAAAATATTTAATTTTTTTATTACATATAATCCATTCGATATAGCATCTGATTGTGAAAAATTGTGATCATTTAAAAACTGTGTTCTTGCTCTCTCAAAATATTTAATATAGTTTGCATGATAAACAAAACCTTGAAAATCTGTATCCTCAACAAAAACTTTTATAGGGAATTCTTTACACTGCATAGGTTGACTCATGTAATTCTATATCATAAACATAAAGTCTTTTGATAACCTCAATAAAATCATCCAAGCTCATATCTATAACAAGATGACTCCCTTGAAGTTCTTTATGAAGCATTTCAGATAAAATCCTTACTTTAATGGGTTTCCTATTAAACTTATAAATTAGTGCTGGAAACATATCTTCACCTGCAGAAAGCAAAACCTGTTTCCACCAATCATCTAAAGGCTCACTTCCATCTCCATATCTTTTACACTCTATGCACCATCTTCCTAACCTAAGATCAGGAAGCTTTTTAGTTCTAGTTTGTTCAAGAATTCTTTTAACAGGATTATTTAGGTTTAATTTTTTAACTAACAAATTTCCTATTTCTCTTTCAAAATTTGCACCTTTATTTCTTGAATTAATAGCCAAAACTATTCTTCCATTTTAAAGTCTTCAGGAAACTCTGCATTAGTGTGAACCTCTTGCACATCATCAAGATCATCCATAAAATTTAAAATTCTAAGTACTTTTTCAGAAGCTTCCTGATCTAAGGGAATTGTTGTATCTGCTCTCATGGACAGTTCAGCATTCAACACAGTACAGTCTCTTCCTTTTAAATTTTCTACTAATTCATTGAAGCTGTTAGGATTACAAATAATTTGATAGGCATCTTCTGTTACTTCAATATCCTCAGCTCCAAGCTCTATTGCTGCATTAAATAGCTCATCTTCATTCTCTTCAAGTGAAACCCTTATATAACCTATCTTATTAAAAAGATAAGACACTGAACCATCTGTTCCTAAATTGCCACCAAATTTAGTAAAAGCATGTCTAACATCAGCAACTGTTCTATTTCTATTATCTGTCATGGTTTCAACCAATATCGCAACCCCGCCCGGCCCATAACCTTCATAGTTAACTTCTTCTAAATTATTTGCTTCACCGGTACCTGCTCCCCTTTGAATTGCACGATTTATAGTATCTTTTGGCATATTTTCATTATTTGCTTTATCAAGAGCCAATCTTAATCTAGGGTTATCATTGGGGTCAGGGCCAGCTTTTGCTGCAACAGTGATTTCTCTGATAACTTTAGTATAAATCTTTCCGCGTTTAGCATCTTGCCTAGCTTTACGATGCTTGATATTTGCCCATTTTGAATGACCAGCCATATCTATTCTTTAGGTTTGACTGATTTAAGCTGAAGCTCATTTAACTGATCATTTGCTATAGTGCTTGGAGCTTCAGTTAAAAGACATGTTGCGGTCTGTGTTTTAGGAAATGCTATGACATCTCTTATATTTGAAGTGTCTGTTAAAAGCATTACGATTCTGTCCAAACCAAATGCAATGCCTCCATGAGGTGGACAACCTGAAGAAAGTGCTTTGAGTAAAAATCCAAATTTACTTTTTGCCTCTTCATCACTGATGCCCAAAATATTAAATATTTCTTTTTGCATGTTTGGATCAAAAACTCTCAGTGACCCTCCTCCTATTTCATAACCATTTAAAACTAAATCGTAAGCATTGGCTAACGCATCCTCAGGATGAGATAATAAATCTTCTATTGAACATTTTGGTTTGGTGAATGGGTGATGTAAAGAGGTTAAATTACCTTCTTTAGTATACTCAAACATAGGATAATCAGTTATCCATACTGGCGCCCAGTCCTTTTCATATAAATTTAAATCTTCCCCTATTCTTTTTATCAAAGAGCTCATGGATAAATTAACTACATCTTTCTTGCCAGCTCCAAAAAATATTAAATCTCCTGTCTTTACCTTTAACAAATTAGTTATTGATTCTACAGTTGAAGGTGTCAGGAACTTTAATATTGGAGATTGCATTTCATTAAATCTTAATCCATTTATTTTTATATATGCTAAACCTTTAGCCCCGAGCTTTGAGACATAATCGGTATAAGTATCAATCTCTTTTCTAGTTAATGAGTTGCCATTGGGAACTCTTAAAGCAACTACTCGAGAGTTTGAATCATTAGCAGGGTCAGAAAAAACTTTAAAATCTTCACCTTTAACTAAATCAGCAATCTCAATTAACTTTAAGGGCAATCTAAGATCCGGTTTATCACAACCATAGTCTAATAAGCTTTGGGAATATGAAATATTAGAAAATGATTTATCTTTATATGAAGAAAAGTTATTTAATAGTTCTGTTATCATCTCTGTACTTAATGCAATTATTTCTTCCTGTGATGTAAAAGTTGCCTCAATATCAATCTGCGTGAACTCGGGTTGTCTATCAGACCTTAAATCTTCATCTCTGAAACACCTAGCAATTTGATAATACTTATCCAAACCTCCCATCATGAGCATCTGTTTAAAAAGCTGAGGTGATTGAGGTAATGCATAAAAACTGCCAATATTAATTCTGCTAGGCACAACATAATCCCTTGCACCCTCAGGGGTTGCTTTCGTAAGAATAGGAGTTTCAATCTCTAGGAATTCATTAGATTCTAGAAATCTTCTAATAGATGAAGTAATTTTTGCTCGAGACTGGATCCTTGAATTTACATCAGATCTTCGTAAATCTAAAACTCTGTTCTTTAATCTAACGTCTTCTCCTACATCTTGATACTCATCTAATGGAAAAGCGGGCGTTTCAGCTTTATTTAAAATTTCTATCGAGGTAGCTTCTATCTCAATTTCACCAGTAAGCATTTTTGAATTAATCTTGCCATCAAGCCTCTTTCTAACTTTTCCTGAAACTGACAAAACGTATTCATTCCTACACATATCAGCAATGCCAAATGCATCAGAAATTTCAGGATGAAAAACTACCTGAACAAGCCCTCTGATGTCTCGAAGGTCAATAAAAATAACACCGCCATGATCTCTCCTACGATGGACCCAACCACAAACTTCAACGGTTTTGCCTAGTAGTTTTTTATCAATTGAACCGCAATAATTGCTTCTCATAACTTAGGTATCCTTTTTTGAAGATTTTTGTTTTTCAGATCTTTTCTTACCATTTACTTTTGATGCTTTATCTTTATTCGTTTCATTTGTTGTAACATTTGAATCTACTATATTCTTTTTATTCCCTGTTTTAAAATCTGTTTCATACCATCCAGAACCTTTTAGCCTAAAAGAAGGAGCAGACATCATCTTTGAAACACTATTCTTATTACAATTAGGGCATTTTTTGACCGGTTTATCAGATATTTTCTGAATTTGTTCAAATTCATTAGAACAATTTGAACATTTATATTCATAAATCGGCATATAACCCTCAAAAAACTATAAAATTATAAACTATATGTTATTCGTTATATAAAAATGTTTGCGTCTAAAGCTTTTATTCCACTAATTAAAGATAATCCTCAAGATGCAGAAATTGTAAGCCACAAACTAATGTTAAGAGCTGGTCTGATTAGAAAAGTAGCGTCGGGTATATATAACTGGTTGCCATTAGGATATAAGGCAATAAAAATTATTGAATCAATTGTAAGAGAAGAGATGGATAATATCGGTTCTCAAGAAATGTTCATGCCTATGGTTCAGCCTAAAAATCTATGGGAAGACTCAAATAGATGGGATAAATTTGGACCTGAATTATTAAGAATTAAAGATAGGCATGACAGAGAATTCTGTTTAGGGCCAACGCATGAAGAAATAATTACTGATCTTATTAGGAATAACCTAACAAGTTATAAAAATCTACCAATGATCCTTTACCAAATACAGACAAAGTTTAGAGATGAAATACGACCTAGGTATGGTGTGATGAGGGGAAGAGAGTTTCTGATGAAAGATGCATATAGCTTTCATATGAATAAAGAGTCCCTAAATTCTTCATATAAGGATATGAGAGATGCATATAGCAAGATATTGGGCAGATTGGGTCTGGACTTCAGAATAGTTAAGGCTGATTCAGGGTCAATAGGTGGAGATGAATCTGAAGAATTTCATGTTCTTGCTGAAAATGGTGAAGACACTCTAGCTATCAGCAATGAATCAGATGTAGTAATAAATGCTGAGATGCTGATCAAAGATGGTCAAGATCTCAATTCATTGAAAGGTAGTTCTTTTCCTGATGGAGGAAAAATAGATCTCATAAAAGGCATTGAAGTAGGTCATATTTTTCAACTAGGTCAAATATATTCAAAACAGATGAAAGCTAATTTACAAGATGCTATGGGGGGATCTGTTGATCTATTTATGGGCTGTTATGGAGTAGGTATCTCAAGAATGGTGGCTGCATGTATAGAACAGAGCCATGATCAAAAAGGTATTATATGGCCAAATCAATTAGCACCAATCCAAATCAATATAATTTTAACCTCTAACAATAAAGAAGATCGTAGTTATAAATTTGGATTAGATTTATATGAGAAATTACGTAAAAAAAATAACAGGGTAATGTTAGATGAGAGAGATGAGAGGTTTGGGAAAAAAATTACAGAATCTGAGCTTTTAGGAGTGCCTATTAATGTAGTTATTGGTAAAAGTTTTGAAAAAGATAAGAATCTAGAGTTAATTCCTAGGGCTGGGAAAAAATCCTTTGTTAAGGATTCAAAAATTTTAAGTTATTTGTCTAAACTTTTTCAATAATCGTTGCGTTTGCAGTTCCCCCGCCCTCGCATATAGCCTGCAGACCATATTTAACATCTCTTCGATGCATTTCGTATATCAATGTGGTCATTAATTTTGCACCAGTTGCTCCTAAAGGGTGCCCTAACGCCATTGCTCCACCATTAACATTCAGTTTTTCTCGATCAGACTTTAATTCTATTTCCCATGCTAAGGGGACTGGAGCAAATGCTTCGTTAACTTCATATAAACCTATATCATCCATTTTTAATTTAGCAGAATCTAATACTTTCTTTGTCGCAGGTATTGGTCCTGTAAGCATGTATATTGGATCATCACCAACTACACTAATAGCCTTAATCTTTACAAGCGGATCAGCCTTGACCTTTTTAAGTCCTTCATCATTACATACTAGAACTGCTGCTGCACCATCAGTTATTTGGCTAGCATTACCTGCTGTAATGACTCCTCCTTCAGCAATAGAGTTTAATCCAGACAAAGCTTCCAGGCTTGCATCAAATCTAATCCCTTCATCTTGAAGTAATAAATCGTTATTACCTTCTTCATTCTTACCTTCAACAGGCAATATTTCATTATCAAAAAAACCATTCTCTGTTGCATAAATTGCTTTCTCATGGCTACTCAAAGCAAATTTATCTAAAATTTCTCTAGTTAATTTCCATTTTTTAGCAACTAATTCAGCTCCAGTAAATTGAGAAAAGAATACATCTGGATATCTTTCCTTAATGCCTTCACCAGAAAATGGCTGTCCATGACCAGCATCATAACCATCCTTAATACTAGCTCCTATAGGCACCATAGACATAACTTCAACTCCACCCCCCACAACTATATCTTGTGTTCCGGATAATACAGCTTGTATAGCAAAGTGGATGGCTTGTTGTGAAGATCCACATTGCCTATCAACTGAAGTTCCAGGAACGGATTCAGGTAAACTCGATGATAAAACAGAATTTCGTGCAATATTTCCAGATTGAGCACCAACCTGATCAACACATCCAAATATAACATCATCAATTAAGCCTGGTTCTACACCGCTTCTTTTGACCAATTCATCTAAGACCTGTGCACCTAAATCAGCTGGATGCCATTGAGAAAGCCTACCATTTTTTTTGCCACCTGCTGTACGAACTGCAGAAACTACATATGCATTTTTTGTCATTCGATATTCCTCTTCTTAAGAGGCTATATGTTATACAATTTCTAACTAGATAAACAAGTATTATTTTTTAGATTTCGTTTTACTTTGAATATATGTTTTTCTGATCTCACTAAGCAAAGCATTCTTAATTTTTTTGTTTTCCTTTAAAAAACTACTTGCGTTTACTTTGCCTTGCCCAATTTTTTCTCCATTGTAACTATACCAGGCTCCAGATTTCTCAATAAGACCAAGTTTTTGACCAAATTCAAGAACTTCTCCCTCAACATTAATTCCTTCTCCATACATAATCTGAAATTCTGCTTGTTTGAAAGGTGGTGATACTTTATTTTTAACAACTTTAACTCTTGTTTCATTTCCTATTACTTCATCACCATCTTTTACTGATCCTATTCTTCTAATATCTAAACGAACTGAAGAATAAAA
>CAYFFR010000042.1:0-7895 GCA_964342675.1 uncultured Gammaproteobacteria bacterium | reverse complement strand
AACAAAAAGTTGATGATCTGGTACCAGAAAAAACCTATGGTGAAGGTTGTGTTTGGCCTGATATATTAAAACAATCCAAGCGATCTACGAGCCCATGGCATTACATTAATTTACCTCCTGGTGAAGTAGAAGTTACAGAAACCAATTGTCCACGACAAGGATGTTTAATAGATGCATTCTATGATCAATTAGATTTACTACGAGATGGTGATTTTAATGAAAGGCGAGATGCTGTTAGATTTATTGGGCATTTTATAGGGGATGCTCATCAGCCGCTTCACACGGGCTATGGATTTGACCGAGGGGGGAATGGACACAAGCTTACATTAGAAAATGGCAATAAAACTAACATGCACATGGTTTGGGATGGCCATATCATTGAATATATTTTAGAGAATATGGGGGAAGAGAAGTTTATGGAAACTTTCTCAAGCTTAACAGACCAATATTTATCTAAGCTTAAGTATGATAGTGACATGTATGCTTGGGCTACAGAAAGTAGAGTAATAGCTATGTCTGATAGTGTTCAGTATAGACAGGATATTAGATTAAAGATTGCTAATTCTGAATACTTAAAAACACATTCAGGAGTCGTTATAGATAGATTGGCACTGTCTTCTGCAAGACTCGCTATCTTGCTAGAGCAGGAATTAATTAAGTGAGTCAACTCAAACGACTTCTAGATTTTTTAAAACCAAATAAACAAAATAAGATTGTTTTATCTTTAGATGGAGGTGGCGTTCGGGCGATAGCGCAAATAGTATTTCTTAAGAATTTAGAGGTAGAAATTGGCAAACCTTTAATAGAGATTTTTGATTTATATGTTGGCACGAGCGCAGGAGCAGTAAATGCTGCATGTATAGGAGCACAAGGAATGAGTTGTGATTCTATTGAAGAGGTCTGGTCTCAAGAAAGCTTAAATCAAACAATGTCTAAATCATTTTGGGATAACGCATCTTTTCTTCAAACAAGACCTAAATATGATGGCACAGGGAAACACCAAATCCTTAAAAAATTTTTTCAAGATCAATCGTTGGGAGAATCTAAAAAACCTCTAGTGGTTCTTGCCTATGACGTTGAAAAAAGGCAGCCTAGGATATTGTCTTCTTATGGAACGCCGGGTATAAAAGTTGTTAGTGCTCTTACTGCTTCTAGTGCTGCACCCATATATTATCCTACGGAGCAAGTTGAAGATGGGTCATGGTTGATTGATGGTGGAATTGCAGCAAACAATCCGTCATTGGTTGGCTATAGTGAAGCTGCATCAATTTTCTCTAACTCGAATATTAAAGTCCTCAGTATAGGAACAGGAATTAATCGGAGAAAGATTAATGGCTTAAGATCAAGGAAATGGGGTGCATTAAGTTGGTTTAGAAATGATATTTTAGGAATTATGCTTGAATCTAGCTTACATCATGAAATTATGATTAATCTGATAGGTCAAAATTATCTCCGCGTTAATTCACCTTTAGAAAGTGTAAATAGACGTATGGATGATAACTCAGAGAGTAATTTAAAAAGAATCCATTTAATGGGAATGGAGTGGTGGAGTACTTTTAAAGAAAAAGCAATAGATTTTGTAAAAAAATAATTTTTTTTTCTGCATCGTTTTTAACTTTTTTAAATTAATTTAAGTTAAACTCAATTTTTTAATTGGAATATTTATGAATATATATATTGGCAATCTCCCTTGGAGCATTCGCGATGAGGATTTAGAAAAATTATTTGAAGAGCATGGAACAGTTACATCTGCCCAAGTCATTATGGAAAGGCATACAAATCGTTCAAGAGGTTTTGGTTTTGTAGAAATGTCTTCTGGTGCAGAGGAGGCTATTGCTGCTCTAAATGATGCTGAGGTTGATGGCAGAAAATTAGTTGTAAACGAATCGAAACCTAAATCATAAATGGAATACATTGGCTTGCTAGGGCTTATAGGGCTAGCGGGCTTAGTTGGTCTAGTTGATAAGGTTAGCGACTCTCAGTCTGGGAAATATATAAGACTATTTGGTTTATTAGGGTTTGTTGGTTTAGGTGGATTTTGGTATGGCACCTTGGGCGCTTGTGGAGCTTTTGGAGCCTTAGGCTTATTCAACCATCAAAACTCTTTTTATAATAATCTTTCATATCTTGGTTGGTTGGGCTTGATTGGTATTGGTTTAACTGTGCAATCAGTTTTTTTCACCAGCAGCTAATTTTTTTAGACTTTAATATTAAATTGGATTAAAGGGTGTTCGTTAGGACTTTTTAATGCGTTAATGATTTCAAAATTAAGATCTATATGCTCTAGATTTTTCTTAGTTTTAATTTCAACAATAACCTCGTCATTGCTTGGGACTTTTATAGTTCCCTCGTTGTTATGGAACGTAAAATCTGTACGGTTTTTTAAGAACATATCTACAGATGAATTATTTTCCACTTTTATTTTTAAGATACTTGTATTCTCTTTATATCCCAAGGCCTGTATTTGAATAATCGCATTTAATAATGGTTCTAAATTTTTATTTTCTCCAATTAGCTTTCCTTTATAAAACACCACAGTTCTTCTATTAAAGAGCGCCTCTTTAATAGATCCTGGACTATTTTGTTTTGCAAATATTAAGGTAACTGGCCTATGTTCATTTTGATGGGATTGATAGTCCCATTCTATTAGATTATGAACATCAGAAGTTCCAATAATAGTTAAATTATTTTCTAACGCTATGTTGAAAGCTTCCTCTGAATAAGTCTGCGTGTTTACTATTTCTACACCATGCAGTAATTTTCTCGATATAAAGTCATGATGCATATCCAGTAATTTTGGTATTCCATCTGAATTTTGAAAATCCCACATAGGATGATTCCAAAACACAAAAGCACCTTGCAACTTTGCCTCTAAAAGAGCTTTTTCAACTGGCCAAAGATTTGCAAGCGCATATCTTTCTGCAATTGGAATTTCATCTTTACTTAATTCATCTATTCTTTTTTTTACCTTCTCTTTTGCTTCATCTATCAAACTTTGATCCAGGTTGAGTAATTTATTTGCATCTTTAATGAAAATTGCATTCATATGTCCAGGAGGCATTTCTCGTGTGATTTCAGCACCGTTAATCACTAAGAGATCACTATTTAATGATTTTTTTGCTTCCCGATATGCAGCATTTCTATCAGGATGAGGTATATGATCAAAGTGGGGTTGATATTCAATATGCTCTGTTATTGCAAGTAAGTCCAGCCCATCTTTTTCAGCTTCAGCGACTCTTATATTTGGCCATACATGACCATCAGAAAATACTGAATGTGTATGCAAATCAGCTATTATGGTTTTACGATCTTGCACATCAGGGAAGACAATTGCTCGATTCAGAGGTTTAAATTCTGATAAGCCTTTTATCGTTTCATGGGTTAACAGATTAAAAGAACAGGTTAATGCACAACATATATAAATGGATAATTTGTTCATATTATGTATTTTAAGCTTTATTTTTAAGGCTTAAATATAAACTAAATTTTTTATTTATAAATATTTTATGTATATACGATAAAAAATAGCTATCAAGTTTTTGATTGTGGGTTATTAAAAAATGTAGAATAACCTTATGCAAAAAAACTTCGTCTCAATTCTTTTTCTTCTTTTTGCATTAATTAGTTGCAGTGATACCAATGAAGCTTATTTACAAGAAAAGATTTCCTATGAATCAAAAAATATTCTTGGTTTTGAAAATATTTTTGGAGACTTAATTGATACACAAAGTAATCAAGAAGTTTTTGGGGTTCTGCATTTCCCTGATAATTATGATAATACAAAAAAATATCCTTTAGTCATTGCTTCTCATGGTTCTTTAAATTGGAGAGAGCACCATCTGCAATATCTTGAGCAAATACGACAAGCAGATTTTATAGTCTTTGCTATGCACCCATTTGATTCAAGAAATGTTTCAAGCACAGTGGGTAATCAAATAAATGTTACAAGCGAAACTGTTATATATGACATGGCTCAAGCAATTAACTTAATGTGGCTGGATCCAAGAGTTGATAATACAAAGATTTATGCAGCTGGGTGGAGTCTAGGCGGAACAGCTAGCCTATTTAATGCATGGCTACCTTTACAAAAAGAATTATTTAAAAATGGTGCTAGTTTTGCTGGTTATTTAATGTGGTATCCAGGATGTTTAGCTTTACCAGATTTAAATGAATGGGATCAAGATTTTATACAAATTTATATAGGTGAAGAAGATAATTGGACGCCTGCAGAACCCTGCATTGATTTGGTGAATACGATCAATCAAGAAGGTGGGCAAGCCAATATTGAGTTATATCCTGGAGCTTATCATTCTTTTGATAGCCCATTACCCCTCAGGCTGTGGCCTGATGCTTATAGTTGGGCAAATTGCAAATTACGTTTATCTGCAGATACTAAAAAAGTTTATGATCCTAATAATTTAGAATTAGATTTTTCAGATCCTACTGCTAGAAGAGAGGCCTATGAGTCTTGTGCAGTTAAAGGAAATGTTATGGCTGGATCCAGTCCAGATTATCAGAATGCTGCCTATGAGCATCTAGCAAAAATATTACCTAAATTAAAGTAATTAATTTCACTTAATTGTCACATGTATTAGATCATGTTGACACTGTTTATATTTAAATTAATATTTTTACTTCTAAGTAAAAAATTGGCACGGAAATTGCATTTATAGCTTATATATAGGAGGTTCTATGAAACAAGCAATGTATTTTTTTGGTCTCACGTTTACCTTTGGTTTTTTCCCAATCAGTTTATTTGCTGATCTTACTGTTCAAGAAGGGGTTGAATTAAAAGGACAAATATTATCAATTAAGTCGGCTCGCAAATATTCCACAGTTGAAGGCTGCAAAGCTATTGCTGAAAAAAGATCTAAGGTTGTAGGCTTTAAGTTAGATAAAGATGCAGGTAAGTGCTATCTACTTAAAACTATTAGTGGATCCTCACCAAATCCTGAATTTGTTTCTGGTTCGTAACCCCCTCGAACCCATAAGCCGCTTTTATTAAGCGGCTTATATCTTTTTTTATTAATTCAATATATTATTTATCTAAAATAAGAGGAGATTAATTATGGAGGAACAAAAAAGCCAAGGAATGGCAGTTGGTTCTATGGTATGTGGAATAGTAGGCCTTGTATTATCATTTGTTATTTGGGGAATAATATTAGGTATCATCGCAGTCATTTTGGGACACATCCATAATTCTAATATAAAAAAACAACCAGATTTATATACTGGTGGTGGAATGGCCGTAGCTGGCTTAGTCACTGGTTATATTTCCATAGGATTAGTTTTATTATTTATATTGTTTGCAGGAGCCTTTGTAGCTGCTGCTTTATAGCATTTAGAAACAAGATTGTTATTTTTTTCAGATTTAACTTTTTAAAAGTAATCTGGCATCGCTTAAGAAATGAAAATAACAGCATTAAAGCCGTCGAATGTAAACGATCTGCGTTCCGTCATTCATCCTGAGACGGTTAAAGGTTTGGTCGAATTAAAGGGCGCATCGGTTTCTTTTGAATCTGGTATTGGTGATGGCATTAATGTTTCAGATTCAGATTTCCAGTCCTTGGGTCTAACCAAATACAATCGTAATGAATGCCTATCATCAAGCGACCTAATTATTTCTCTTGAGCCTATACAAGATGAAGAATTAAAGACTATTAATAAGGGAGCAACTCTTATTGGTATGCTCAATCCTTTTTATGCAACCAATGCACTTCATGCTCTTGCTAAAGAAGGTGTAAATGCTGTGAGCATGGAATTTATTCCTAGAATAACAAGAGCTCAAAAAATGGATGTTTTAAGTTCACAAGCAAATTTAGCAGGTTATGTGGCTGTGCTTGAAGCTGCCAATCATTTAAATTCAGCACTTCCTATGATGATGACAGCAGCTGGTACTCTTAAGCCAGCAAAAGTATTTGTCATTGGAGTTGGTGTTGCTGGACTCCAAGCGATTGCTACTGCCAAGAGATTGGGTGCTCGTGTCGAGGCATTTGATACACGCGATGTCGTTGAAGAACAAGTTAAGTCTTTGGGGGCTAAATTTGTCAAAATCGATTTGGGTGATACTGGCGAAACCGATCAAGGCTATGCAAAAGAACTTACTGAAGAACAGATTCTCAAGCAGAAAGAACTACAAGCAAAAGTTTGTGAAAGATCAGACATTGTTATCACTACTGCACAATTATTTGGTAAAGAGGCTCCTCAACTTATAGATGAATCTACCATCAAAAACATGAAACCTGGAAGCGTTATTTTAGATATGGCTGTAGAGTCAGGAGGTAATGTTGAAGGATCAAAGTTAGATGAAGTGGTTGAGAAAAACGGGGTTAAGATTATAGGTATTTCAAATTTATCCTCTAGTGTGTCTTCCCATGCATCAATAGCCTTATCAAATAATATTAATAACTGGATTATTGATTTTTATAATCCTGATTTAGGAAAAATAGATTTTAACTTTGAAGATGAAATCATACAAAGCAGTGTCTTGGTCTATAAAGGTGAAATTAGGAATGAGAGGTTTGCTTAATGGATATTTATATTTTATTAGGTTTTGTATTGTTATTAGCTATTTTCTTAGGCTTAGAATTAATTTCTAAAGTCCCGAGCACATTACATACCCCATTGATGTCAGGCGCCAATGCTATTTCTGGTATAGCTCTTGTAGGTGCATTAATGCTAACTCCTCAGGGATCATTTCAAGATACGCTAGCATTTTTAGCTATTTTATTCGCATCTATTAATGTATTTGGCGGTTATTTGGTGACCAATCGCATGTTAAGTATGTTTAAAAAGAAGTAAAACCATATGATTGAATTTCTTAGTAATAACTTAGATACCTTTCAAGGGTTGGTTTATATCATTGCATCAATTCTATTTATTTTAGGTATTAAAATGCTAGGTAAAGAAGCAACTGCCGTAAGAGGAAATTATCTGTCTGCTACGGCTATGTTTTTAGCAGTTGCTATCACTTGCATCAATTTAAAGATTGATCCAATGATCATCTTATCTGCAATATTAATTGGAGCTTTGATTGGATCCATTATCGCTTTAAAAGTTAAGATGACTTCTATTCCTGAAATGGTAGCTTTATTCAACGGTTTTGGAGGTTTGGCAACATTTTTAATAGCATGGTCTCAATTTAATCAAGACATAACAGCTTTTCAGCATGTATTGATTATGATTACTGTGTACATAGGCGGCATAACATTCTCTGGATCATTGGTTGCTTACGGCAAACTTTCTGAGAATTTAAAATTAAGCAAAGGATCAGTTATTACGAATCTCTTTATTACCTTCTTTTATCTAAGCATATTTGCTTTAATTTATGTAATATTCCAACCAATTATTTCTACATTAATTCCTGAGATTCCATATTATTTTATTATTTTCTTAGGACTAACATTTTTGGCAGGATTAGGTTTTGTTATGCCTATTGGCGGAGGAGATATGCCAGTAGTTATCTCCTTATTAAATTCTTTCTCTGGTATAGCCGCGGCTTTTGCAGGACTGTTGTTAGAAAATAATGTATTGATAGTTGCTGGATCTTTAGTGGGAGCTAGCGGACTAATTTTGACTATTATCATGGCAAAAGCAATGAACCGAACCATTGGTAATATTTTATTTGTCGGATATGCATCTTCTGGCTCATCCAGTCAAGAACAGGAGGGCGAGGTTAGACCTATCTCAGCTGATGATGCTTATTTAATTTTAGAAAATGCATCATCAGTCTTGGTTGTTCCGGGTTATGGAATGGCAGTTGCTCAAGCTCAGCATGTAGTAAGAGAAATGGGCGAATTGTTAGAAGATAATGGCACTGAAGTAAAGTACGGCATTCATCCAGTTGCAGGTAGAATGCCTGGACATATGAATGTTTTGTTAGCAGAAGCAAATGT
>CAYFFR010000041.1:0-8187 GCA_964342675.1 uncultured Gammaproteobacteria bacterium | reverse complement strand
AGACAGACTTAGATCTTGGTCATTATGAAAGGTTTGTCAGATTTGAAGCAACAAGCAAGAATAATTTTACAGCAGGAAAAGTTTATGAAGAGGTTATTAAAAAAGAAAGGAGAGGCAATTATTTAGGGGGCACTGTTCAAGTTATACCCCATATAACTGATGAAATAAAAAAAAGAATTAAAGCTGGTGCTAAAGGCTCTGATGTTGGGATAGTTGAGATAGGTGGCACAGTAGGAGATATTGAGAGCCAACCTTTTATAGAAGCTATTCGTCAAATGACTTTAGAATTGCCAAAGTTTTCTACAGCAATTGCTCATCTAACCTTGGTACCATTTATTAAGGTGTCAGAGGAACTAAAGACAAAACCCACTCAACATTCTGTAAAAGAATTGAGATCCTTGGGCCTTCAACCAGACTGTTTAATATGTAGACAAGAGCTAGAGCTTCCTATGGAAGAGAAAAAAAAGATCGCTCTTTTTTGTTCAGTAGATGAAAGTAGCGTGATTTCGATGCATGATGTTGAAACGGTTTATTCGATACCATTACTATTACATGATCAAGGCGTTGATAAAATTTTACTCAAGAAGTTAAATTTATCTAGAAAAAGAAAACCAGACTTATCCGATTGGAAAAAAGTCGTTGAAGCCAAGATCAATCCAAAAGATACTGTTACCATAGCAATTGTTGGAAAATATGTTGATCTAAAAGATTCTTATAAATCTCTAAATGAAGCGTTTGAGCACGCAGGAATTATTAATCAATCAAGGGTGGTTTTAGAGTTTATTGATGCCTCAAAATTAAAAAGGAGCAATGTCAAAAAGACCTTGTCTTTTGCTAATGGAATATTAATTCCAGGAGGTTTTGGAGAGCGCGGCATTGAAGGCATGATTGTAGCCTGTGAGTATGCTCGTGAACATCAAATACCTTATTTTGGAATTTGTTTAGGAATGCAAATTGCCATCATAGAGTTTGCTCGAAATGTTCTGAAATTAAAAAATGCTAATAGTAGTGAGTTTAATATCAACTCGCCTCACCCAGTTATTGCTTTAGTTACTGAATGGAAAGATGCATCAGGAAAGATTGAGCATAGAGATAGTTCATCTGATTTAGGAGGCACTATGAGGCTCGGTGAGCAGGAGTGTATCTTAGCTGCATCTTCTCTTTCTAAGAAACTCTACAAATGTGAGAAGATCTTTGAAAGGCATAGACACAGATATGAAGTCAACCCCAGCTATAAGAACTTATTGCTAAAGAATGGTATGCTAATAGCAGGAACTTCTTTAGATAAGAAGCTTGTAGAAATGATAGAAATTAAGAAACATCCCTGGTTTTTAGGGTGTCAATTTCATCCTGAATTTACCTCAAATCCTCGTGATGGACATCCATTATTCAATAACTTCATTAATAAAGCATTAAAATTAAAATCGTGAAGAAAATACAACTTAAAAATTTTTCAATTAGTAATGACTCTCCAATGGTTGTTATAGGAGGTGTGAATGTTTTGGAGTCTGAAGAGTTAGTATTAAAAGTTGCTGAAGCATTTAAGAATGCTACAGAAAAAAATGGATTAAATTGGATTTTCAAAGGATCATTTGATAAAGCTAACAGAAGCTCAATAAATTCTTTTAGAGGACCAGGGCTGGATGAGGGTCTCTTAATGCTTGAAAAAGTTAAAAATGAATTTGAAGTAGATATTCTTACAGACATTCATGAAGTTTCTCAAGCAGAACCTGTTGCAGAGATTTGTGAGATAGTTCAGATTCCCGCTTTCTTATGTAGGCAAACTGATTTGATTGTTGCTGCTGCAAAAACCAATAAATCTATTCAGTTTAAAAAACCTCAATTTATTTCTGCTGAAGAAATGCAGAATGTTATTAATAAATGTGAGTCAATTGGAAACAAAAATATTATTTTATGCGAAAGAGGGAATTCATTTGGATATAACAATCTAGTGGTGGATATGTTGAACTTCCAAATCATGAAAAAGTTTAAATACCCTGTAATTTTTGATGTTACTCACTCACTACAATTACCTGGTGGACTGGGGAGTGCCGCGGATGGCAGAAGAGAGTACATGCTACCTTTAGCCAAATCAGGAATTGCACAAAAAATAGCTGGAGTATTTATAGAGGCGCATACAGATCCTGATACAGCAAAATGTGATGGCCCATGTGCAATTAATACTAATAAATTAGATGAATATTTAAAAGAATTAGTAGACCTAGATATGCTAATCAAGTCTCAACAAGATAATTGATGATTACTATTAAAGATATACAAGCTATTCAAGTTATAGATTCTAGGGGGCTACCTACCATATCATCTAAAATCATCTTATCTGATGGCACAGAATGTATATCAATGGTCCCTAGCGGGGCATCAACAGGATCAAGAGAAGCAATAGAATTAAGGGATGGAGGAAAAGATTATTTAGGCAAAGGTGTTTTGAAGGCTGTGAGTAATCTAAACGGTGAAATTCGTACTAATCTTTTAGGACAAAACCCATGTAATCAAGAAGCCATAGATCAAATAATGATTGAGCTAGATGGAACATCTAATAAAGAAAATTTAGGGGCAAATGCTATTTTGGCTGCATCTTTAGCAACGCTTAAAGCAGGCTCATTAGTTAATAAGATTCCTTTATATCAGCATGTGAATAATACATATAAAGATGTTTGTGGAGAAGATGCTGTAATGAGTATTCCAGTCCCCATGCTGAATATTATTAATGGCGGCCAACATGCTAGCAATAATATTGATATTCAAGAATTTATGATCATGCCTATAGGCGCTGATTCATTCTTAGAAGGTATCAAATGGTCAATAGAAGTATATGGGTCATTAAAGTCCATTCTTAAGAAAAATAATATGAATGATGCTGTAGGTGATGAGGGTGGTTTTGCACCTAATCTTGGTTCAAATCACCAAGCGATTGAGTTAATAATTCAAGCTATAGACCAATGCGGTTTTAAATCTGGAAAAGATATTGGCATAGCTCTAGATTGTGCAGCATCAGAACTCTTTTCAAATAATACTTATAGACTAGTTGATGAAGGTCAAGAATTATCTAATCATGAATTTGGAGAATATTTATCTTCACTTGTAAAGTCTTATCCAATTATTTCAATAGAAGATGGTATGGATGAAAATGATTTTGATGGATGGAAGTTATTAACTAATAAGCTTAATGGTCAATGCCAGATAGTTGGTGATGACCTATTTGTATCCAATGAAGCTTATCTTAACAAAGGTATTGATGAAGGAATGGCAAACTCGATTTTAATTAAATACAATCAAGTTGGTACCATCACTGAGACTTTAAGAACCATAAATATGGCTTCTTTAAACAAATATAAGGTTATTATTTCTCATCGATCTGGAGAAACAGAAGATACTACTTTATGTGATTTAGCAGTAGGGGTAGGTGCAGGTCAAATCAAATCTGGAGCGCCATGCCGATCTGACAGGACAGCAAAATATAATAGACTATTGTGGATTGAATTTGAAAATAACGCTAAGGACATTCCATATGCAAACAAGATTTTTATTTAAGATACTTTTATCAATCTTAGTTTTATTTACCTTCTATTCTTTTTATTTGGTTTTTTTTGATTCAAATGGAGTGAGCTTAAACAAGAAGCTTAAGCTTCAATTGATTAATGAAGAAGAACAAAACAAGATCATCATTCACGAGAATATTTCCCTTGAAGAAGAGATTAGGTCTATGCAAAATAATTCAGAATTCTCAGAGACCTATGCTCGTGAAGAGCTAGATTTAATTTTACCAGGTGAAAATCTAGTTAAAATAGATATATCTGATATAGATCCCGATGACTAAAGTTCTTGCAATAGTTCCTTCAGCAGGGATAGGTAAAAGAGCAGACTCAGATACTCCTAAACAGTATAAGAGAATTGGCACAAGCACTATTTTTGAATTCACTATTAACAAGCTTCTAAAATATAAAGATATAACAAAAGTACTGGTTCCAATTTCTGGAAGTGATACTAATTTCTTAAACCAAAAGTTGGTTGAAAATAAAAAGATATCCTTTTCAAAAGGAGGCAATACTAGATTTGAATCAGTATTTAATGCTATTCAAGCATTCGATGATAATGACTATGATTATGTATTAATACATGATGTTGTTCGACCATTCTTTGATGTAAATTTAATTAAAGAAATGTTAGAAATATTAAATAAAGATCATCAGTTTGAGGGAGTCGTGCCTTTTGTGGAATGTGTTGACTCAGCAAGGAATATCAACCAAGACTTTAAACCTATTAATAGAACAGAATTAGCATTGATTCAAACACCTCAGATATTTAGAAGTAAAAGCTTTGTTCTCGCAATGAAGTCTGCTTATGATCAAGCAAAACATTTTTCTGATGAATCCCAAGTTATGGAAAATAGTAATTTTTTAATAACTTATGTTGATGGGAATGATTCTAATATTAAAATTACTACCCCTGATGATTTTCGAAGAATTGATCCTTTTGATAATTCTGTTGGAAGAGGAATAGACTTCCATAAATATAAACCTGCTAAGAATTCTAATATTGTATTAGGAACTATCAAGATAAAATCAGATTATCGGGTAGTAGCGCATTCAGATGGCGACATTCTTTTGCATGCGTTATCAGATGCTTTACTTGGAGCAGGAGGGTTAAGAGATATTGGATATTATTTTCCAGATAATCTTGCATCCAATAAGAACCTAGATAGCACTAAAATTTTAAGTAAATCATTAGATCTTTTATTTAGAAATGGACTTAAACCTCACAATGTTGATATCACAATCATTTGTGAATCACCGAAGATTTCCCCACATGTTCAACAAATAACAGAGGCTCTCTCTAAACTCTTAAAAATAAATGAAGAAAATATAGCAATTAAGTCAACAACTACTGAAGGGCTTGGAGTCATTGGACATAATAATGGGATTGCAGTTTATGCTCTTTCCAGCCTTAAGATAATATGAGTATTTTAATTACCAATGATGATGGGTTTAAATCATCAGGAATAACAGAGTTATTTAAATCGTTAAGCCAGGATCACACAGCTTATATGGTAGCTCCAAAGTCAAACTGCAGCGGAATGAGCGCTGCTGTAAGCTTAAGAAAAGAAATAGTTGTTAAAGCTATTGAGGATAAGATTTTTGTTGTAGATGGTACCCCAGCTGATTGTTCATATCTAGGCTTATATGGACTAATAAAAGATCCCATTGATCAAATAGTTTCTGGTATGAATTTAGGTCCAAATTTAGGAACAGATGTATTTTATTCTGGCACTATTGGTGCTGCAATTGCAGGTATAGGCCTAACTTTTCCACCAGTGGCATTTTCAGTATGTGCTTATAATCCAAAGGACATTAATTTTTTAGCTTATAAAGCACTAGAAATTTTGCGAGTTATTCGATCAGATAAAATTCCTAATACCTACTTAATTAATATAAATTTCCCTGATGTCACTGAAGAAAATTACAAAGGCATAAAAATCACATCTATAGCATATAGAGATAACCCTGATCCGCCAATAAAAATCAGAGATGATGATGGCTTAGTTTTTAAGTTTAATGCTAGTGGTGCGCCTAAGCCTAATCAGAATCATGCAGATACAGATGCAATCAAAGATGGGTATGTTTCTATCTCTTTTTTAAATTACGATCTAACCTCTTCATCTCAAAATCATTTAGGTGAATTAAGTTTTTTTAAGAATGTCTAGAGTATCTGGATTTACCTTTAAAAGGGTTCGAGAAAAAATGATTGAGGAATTGTTAAGTTTTGGTATTAAAGATTTCAGAGTTCTAGATGCGATGAGTCAAGTGAAACGACATTTATTCTTAGATGAAGCATTGTGGTCTAGGGCATATGAGAATAGAGCACTTGCAATTGGCTATAAACAAACCATATCACAGCCTTATATAGTTGCAAAAATGACAGAATTACTTCTTAATGATACCTCTAGCAGAGGCAGGGTATTTGATAGAGTTCTTGATATAGGATCAGGTTCAGGCTATCAAAGCTCAATCTTATCCTTTTTTGCTAAAGAAGTAATAGCTATTGAAAGAGTTAAGGAATTAGTTTTAAAGAGCAGAAGAGTCATCACAGATCTTGGAATAAGAAATGTTAAAGTAAAACATGCAGATGGTTTTGAGATGCACAAAGAAAACATAAAATTTGATGGAATAATTTGTGCAGCTGCACCTCCTGAATTACCTATTGAATTAATTAACATTTTAAAAAAAGATGCAAAATTAGTCCTCCCAGTTGGTTTACAACATCAACAAACACTTAAGGTTATTAAGAAGACTAATAAAGATAATTATGAAGTATTAGATTTTGATGATGTAGCTTTTGTTCCGATGCTTGGTGGACTTACTAAAGACGATGAATAATAAGCCCATCATAACAAAGACCAGGTATGCTGTTGCTGGATTTTTTATGGGTTTGGCAGAGGTTTTGCCAGGAATTTCTGGAGCCACCGTAGCATTAGCATTTGGGATTTATAGAAATCTTCTAGATATTCTGAGCAATCTTAAACTCAACAAAGATCTATTTTCAAAAAATTATTGGATGAATTCCCTTCAATTACCACTTTTGATTGTCTTATTGATTAGCATGGCAATAGCAATCTTGCTATTTGCAAATTTACTTACTTATCTCATTCAAAACCACGAGGCATCTTTTAGGTCTGGGATTGCAGTATTAATGATTTTTATTGCTTTAAAAGTAGCTGACTTTATGAAAAATTTTTTGAAAAACCCTTTGAATAAATTTATCACTTTAATAGTAGGAATTAATATAGGTCTTATGATCATCATTATTGATTTAACATACAAACCTGCAGTTGATGAAGCCTATTCATTTTGGTTTTTGGTAGTTTCTGGATTTATTGCATTTAGTTTTTTTATCATTCCTGGAATTTCTGGAAGCGCTATTTTAGTTGTGTTGGGTATTTATCCATTAATTATAGATTCAATTAGTGGCATGGATTTACATATTTTAAGTATATTTGCTATTGGATGTATTTGTTCTTTATTATTGATGCCAAAAATTATCTCTAAAATTTACTATCAATATCAGGATTCAGTTAATTATTTCTTTAGTGGATTAATTTTTATTTCTGGTTTTGGACTTTTATTTGGCTGGCTATCTTTTCAGTAAATTTTTTTTAGATGCTATTTCAGCAAATTTTTTAGATTCAGGTAGGGGGTCTATTTGCTCCACGATATTAGGCCATTTCTCAGATAATTCAGCATTAATTTCGATAAATTCTATTTGATCCTCAGGTAGCTCATCTTCAGAGAAGATAGCATCAACAGGGCATTCAGGCTCACATAAGGCACAGTCTATACATTCTTCAGGATGTATTACCAAAAAGTTTGGGCCTTCATAGAAACAATCTACTGGACATACCTCTACACAATCAGTATGTTTGCAGTTAATACAAGACTCAGTTACAACGAATGTCATGTGTTGGATTCTAACAACCCATGTGCATCAAGTCAGTAAAAAAAATACTTTTTTATTTGATTTTTTATGGATTTTAATATACTGTATATACATACAGTAAGAGGCAATATTATGAATGATAAAAATAAGAGCTTAAATGAGACTATCTCTCAAATAGAAAAACAGTTTGGTAAAGGAACTGTAATGAAGATGGGTGAGAGGGATCTTATTGATCTTCCATCTGTATCTACTGGTTCTTTGGGGCTTGATATTGCTCTTGGAATAGGAGGTCTGCCCAAAGGGAGGGTTGTGGAGGTATTTGGACCTGAATCTTCAGGTAAAACAACTCTAACTCTTCAGGTTATTGCTGAATGTCAGAAATCTGGAGGAACTGCAGCATTTATTGATGCAGAGCATGCGCTTGACCCTACTTATGCTGAAAAACTTGGTGTAGATGTTGATGAGCTGCTTTTGTCTCAACCGGATACTGGTGAACAAGCTTTAGAAGTTACGGATATGCTAGTTAAATCTAATAGTGTTGATTTAATTGTTGTTGATTCTGTGGCTGCATTAACTCCAAGGGCTGAAATAGAGGGCGAAATGGGAGATCATCATGTTGGTCTTCAGGCAAGATTAATGTCTCAAGCATTAAGAAAAATTACTGGCAATATCCAAAGATCAAACGCAATGGTTATTTTTATTAATCAAATCAGAATGAAAATTGGTGTTATGTTT
>CAYFFR010000040.1:0-8377 GCA_964342675.1 uncultured Gammaproteobacteria bacterium | reverse complement strand
TGGATAGAGTACCTGGCTACGAACCAGGCGGTCGGGAGTTCGAATCTCTCCGGGCGCGCCAATAAACAATGATAAATTCAACATATAAATTAGCAATGATTCAACCTAAATATTTTAGCTTCAATCATGAAACTGCTATTTCAAACATATTCCAAAAAAAAATTAATTTTGAGGATGTTAAAGATAAAGCAATAAATGAATGGGCTAATCTAAAACAGATTTTAGAAGATAATTATTTTGAGATTGTTGAGCTTGTACCATCACCAAAATCACCAGATGGGTTATTTCCAAACTGGTTTATGACTCATAAAAATAGATATGATCTTTTCTCTATGGAAGCTCAAAATAGAAGGCATGAAATAAATACAGAAAGTTTATTTATATTAAATAAGAAGCATGAATTAAATTTAGATTTTAGAAAATTCTCAAGTGAAAAAAAATTTCTTGAATCAACAAGCTCACTTGTCTTAGATAGAATTAATCATATTGCTTATTGTGCATTATCATCAAGATCAGATATTAATCTAGCTAAAAAATGGTGTGACGAATATAAATATAAATTGATAAGTTTTACGACTACTTTAGCAAATAAACCCATATATCACACCAACGTTCTTATCTGGATTGGCCATCATATAGCAGGCATAGGAAATGAATTAATAACATCATCTAATATCGAAAATATATTTCGTAATCTCGGCAACAGAAAAATATTAAAATTTAACTCACAACAAATTATCAATTTCTGTGGCAATATGATTGAACTAGAAAATAAAAAAGGTTTGCGTTGTTTATTAATGTCTAAAAGAGCACACCATCATTTACTACAAGACCAGTTACAAGTTATAAATAAGAGTATCGATAAGAAGATTATTGTTGATCTAGATATAATAGAAAAAATTGGTGGTGGATCTGTTAGATGTTTAATACAAGAGATTTACTGATTCATTGATTGATCTCTGACGTTTCTAAATTCATTTCCTTCATACCAATTTGGCCATTCTTCAGAGTTTGATAGATGATTGATGAGTTTAGAAATAGTTTTAATGGTTTGCTCTAAACCCTCTAAATCCCACGATTCATCATATTCATCACTTACTCCATGATAAGCGACGGTCCTATAATCATCTTCTATCTTGATGCCCGCTTGTTTGCCTCCATTAACTAAGTCAACTCCCCCATCAGCATAAAGCATTGGAACTCCTCTTTTAGCAAAACTAATATGATCAGATCTATAGAAATATCCCTTTTCAGGATTAGGGTCCGGATTAATATATCTATCTTCTTGTATCAGTACTTCTTCAAGCATATCCTCTAAATCTGATGCCCCATAACCTATTACAACCATATCATTAGTTTTCCCAGTTGGTAGAATTCCATCAAAATTAAATCCGGCTACAATCTGATTTAATGGCATTGGCGGATACATGGCAAAGTATTCAGAACCTAACAATCCAGATTCTTCTAGTGTTAAAGTTAGAAAGAGTATTGATCTCTCAGTGTCTACATTATGAAATTGTGTTGCTAACTCTAATAACGCCGCAATTCCTGTAGCATTGTCAACAGCTCCATTAGCAATATTATCTTCATCATCGTTATCTAAAACACCTAAATGATCCCAATGTGCTGTTATCAAAATATATTCATCAGGTTTAGATTTACCCTTCTTTACAGCAGCGACATTATGTGATTCAAAGTATTCAACCTCGTTATAGATTTCTGTTGATAGACTCATGCCTCGTAAGTTAAATGGTCTAAATGTCTTATCTAATGCAATCTCTACTAATGATTGATAATTAAAGCCAGTATATGAGATAAGATCATTAAAGACATTATGTGGAACCCACCCTTCTACAATACTCCTATCCTCACCTAGATTCTTTCTTTGTAAATCAAGCTGTGGTACAAGCCAGCTATTTTCAACTACACTCCAAGGATAAGCTGCTGCAGACTCTTCATGAATGATAATTGCTCCAGAAGCGCCTTGTTTAGCAGCTTCTTCAAATTTATACGTCCATCTTCCATAGTAAGTCATTGATTTACCATTAAATAATCTAAGATTACCAGTATGAAATCCAGGATCATTTATGAGCATTACGACAGTTTTTCCTTTTACATCTATACCATCGTAATCGTTCCAACCGTATTCAGGAGCTACAATACCGTAACCTACAAAAACCATCTCACTATCTCTTAATTTCTTATATTCTTTAGCATGTTTAGTCCAAAAAACAATCTCATCTCCGGTAATAAGCTTCCTATCAGTTCCTCTAAATGAAACAGTTAAGTAAGATTTATCTTCTAATGTAATTTTAGAAGCAGGAACTTTTAAAAAATATTCTTTATCAATAGTTGAAAGATTAAGTTTTTTAAATTCATTTGCAATAAAATTTTTCGTAAGGTTGCCACCTTCCGTGCCAGGTTTACGGCCTAAAAAATCATCAGAAGATAACTGACCAATCCAATAAATAAGTCTCTCATTTGTTGTTTTAAATGATGTTGAACATGAAATAAATATAACTAAAATAAATGAGAATATAAGATATTTTTTAATGTTCATACATACATTCTATCTGATCATTTTATATCTTTCGATTTTTAATTAATTAAGAAAAGAATATAATAATTAGCTTTAAGTTTAATGGGTGCCACATGAAATTTTTAAAACTAAATATTGTTTCCTGCTTGTCAATTTATATATTAGCAAGCATCACATTTGCAAATACAAAATACTCTATCCCAGAAATAAATTATGATGTATTTACATTAGATAATGGATTAACTGTAATAGTTCATGAAGATCGAAAAGTGCCTATGGTTGCTGTTAACGTTTGGTATCACGTTGGCTCAAAGAATGAAAAGACAGGTAAAACAGGTTTTGCGCATTTATTTGAGCATCTTATGTTCAATGGAACAGAGAATTATAATTCAGAATATTTTGAGCCATTCGAGAAAATTGGTTCAACCGATCAGAATGGTACAACTAACTCAGATAGAACTAACTATTTTCAAAATGTTCCTACTAATGCGATTGATTTAGCACTATGGATGGAATCAGATCGAATGGGACATCTATTGGGTGTGGTAGATCAAGAAAAACTTGATGAACAAAGAGGGGTTGTACAAAATGAAAAGCGTCAAGGAGAAAATCAACCTTATGGAAAAACTTTTTTAAAAATAGCAGAAGGAGCTTTTCCTAAAGGTCATCCGTATTCGTGGTCAACAATTGGTTATATGGAAGATCTAGATGCGGCTACATTAGATGATGTTAAAGAATGGTTTAAAACCTATTATGGACCTAATAATGCGGTACTAGTATTAGCTGGAGATATAGACTTAAATACGGCGAAAATTAAAGTTAATAAATATTTTGGAGACATACCGCCAGGTCCACCTTTGTTTAAGAACGATAAATGGATTGCTAAACGTAATGAAGAAAAAAGAGAGATCTTATATGACAATGTTCCTCAAACAAGAATATATAAGGTATGGAATACACCCTCATCAAATACTATTGAGGAAATTCACTTTGATTTAGCTGCAAGTGTGCTAAGTGACCAAAAAAACTCGCCGCTCTATAAAGATCTTGTTTACAAGAAACAAATTGCTACAGGAGCATCAGCTTTTTATTATGGAAGAGAAATTGCAGGATTATTTATTATTGCTGCTGATGTTGCCCCAGGTGAGAATCCTCATGAAGTAGAACAAGAACTTGATAGAGTTTTGCAAGAATTCTTAGACAAAGGTCCAAATGAAGATTTATTACATGCTGAGAAAACAAAATCCTATGCAGCTTATATAAGAGGGATTCAAAGGATTGGTGGTTTTGGTGGAAAGTCAGATATTTTAGCTACATGCTATACATATACAAAAAATCCATCATGTTATAAAGATTATTTAACAAATCTTCTTCAAGCAAACGCAATAGATGTTAAAAAAACACTCAATAATTGGATAGATGCTAGTGCTTATGTTTTAACTATAGAGCCTGAAGGTAAATATTCATCTAACAATTCAAATGTTGATAGATCTCAAGGCATTCCCTACCCTAATGAGAAAGTAGCTTTTGAGTTTCCAAAAATTAAAAAGACTAATCTAAATAATGGATCAGAATTAATAGTTGCTTCAAGACATGATGTTCCTATAGTTGAATTGGTAATTTCATTTGATAGCGGAAATTCTCAAGAAGAACTTTCTCAACTAGGTTATACAAATTTTATGATGGATATGCTGAATGAAGGTACAGCAAGTTATTCATCACTAGAATTTGATAAAGAAATTAACAAATTAGGTTCAAATGTTTTTTATGGTTCTAGTCTTGATTCATCTACAATTAGAATCTCAACGCTGAAGACTAATCTTGATCAAACTATATCTCTTGTTAAGGAATCTCTCTTAAACCCAACCTTTCCTCAGGCTGAAATAGATCGAATAAAAAAATTAACATTAGCTTCTATTGAACAAGAAGAAAATAGGCCTCGATCTATTGCATATAGAGAAATTGGAAAGATTTTATATGGAACAGATCATCCATATGGTAAACCATTAACTGGATCCGGTACATCTGAATCTATATCGAATATAAATCGTAATGAAATTATAAAAGTTTATAAAAAGACTATTAACCCAAATTTACTTAATATTGTTGTCGTTGGGGATATTTCTTTACCAGATGCTAAACAAGTATTGAATAAGCATTTTGGTAGATGGGAATCACGAAACACGCCCAAAAAGAAAAAACTATTTACTGTCTCCCTTCCTAAAGAAAGATCGGTATTTCTTATAAATAAACCCAATGCAGTTCAATCATATATAGTGGCAGGACAATTAATACCTCCATCTGCTACCAAAGATGAAATACTTATTGATTATATGAATTATGCAATCGGAGGTAGTTTTACATCTAGATTAAATATGAATCTAAGAGAGGACAAGAGTTGGTCTTATGGTGTAAGGAATAGAATTGGTAGCTCAATTGGACAAAGATCATTTCTAGTTAATGCTCCAGTACAAACGGATAAAACCGTAGATTCTGTTAAAGAAATCATAAGGGAATTTGATATGTATATGAGTAATAAACCAATTACTGACGAAGAATTATCTAAAGCTAAAGCTGCTAGAACCTTAAGACTACCAGGCCAATATGAAACTCTGGGAGCATTATTAAGTGGTGTATCAAATATTGTGAAATATGATAGAAAATTTACCTACCTTGATGATCTTCCTAAATTACTAGACAAACCTTCCAGAAATGAGGTCATAAAGACTGCAGAAAAGTATATTAAAACTGATCAATGGGTATGGTTAATTGTTGGTGACTTAGATCAGATTGAAGAAGGTATTAGAAAACTAAACTTAGGCAAAATAATCATTATAGAGTAATGCTAACTACAAGCTCATCATTATCAAAAGAAGTTCTATTGAACGATATTAATGAACCAAAGTACTCGAGTATTTATAATCATAAATCTGATCAATCACTAGTAGATCTAGATTTATTTACTCAAGGTCATCCGTTTGGATTGTATAAAGAATTACGTGAAAAAGCTCCTATTTACAAACATCCTTCAATAAGCTTGTTTGACCCGGAGCCTGATTTTTGGGTATTAACTAAATATAGAGATATTATGGAAGTATCAATGAATCCAAAAATATTCTCTTCTCAATATGGTACTGGAACAATGATCACTCTAGGTTCAGTAGAAAGACGTCACCCTAAGTTATTCAGGACAGCTATTGATCATATGCTTAATTTAGATGGAGATCTCCACTTAAACCTAAGAAAACAGCATATGCCCTTCTTTAAACCAGGTTATGTTGAAGAGTTACAAAAAAAGGTTGCCTCAAAAGTTACTGGATTATTAGATGATATTGCACCGTTAGGTGAATGTAATTTAGTAGAGCATGTATCTCAAAAGTTACCAATATTTACTCTTTCAGAAATTCTTGGGATACCAGAAGACGATAGAGATAAAATTATTACCTGGATGCATTTTCTTGAAATTGCACAATACATGCAAGTAGAGCAACTAAAAAAAGATCTGAATCAATCCACTGATGAATCTCCAAATCAGGAAATGATTGATTTGTTTAATCAAATGGTTGATGAGATGTTTGATTATGGAAAATTTATACTCAATAAAAAACGTAATGATCCAAAAGATGATTTGTTATCAGCAATTGCAAATGCAGAGGTCTATGGGGAAAAATTATCTCAAGAATTTCTTGATGGTTCTTGGTTATTAATTATATTTGCTGGTAATGACACCACTAGGAATACTATTAGTGGAGGAATTAAATTATTAAGCGAAAACCCTGAACAAAGAAAAATACTTCTTAATAATTTTGATTTACTACCAAATTTTGTAAATGAAACTATTAGGTGTATATCTCCAGTGATACATATGCGCAGGACTAGCACTGAAGAAACACAAATAGGTGATCAAAAAATTGGTCAGGGTGAAAAGATAGTTATGTGGTATGGTGCTGCTAATAGAGATCCTGATATATTTTCTAATCCTGACAACTTTGATATACAAAGAGAGAATTCTGCTAAACATTTAGCTTTTGGAATGGGTCGACATATGTGTCTAGGAAAACCTATCGCACTAATGCAGTTACACGAATTATATAAACAATTACTCAATCGTTTTCCAAACATGGAAGTATCAGGCAACTGGAAGGTTGCTCCAAACAATTTTGTATTAGCGATTCAAGAGATGCCAGTTAAGTTTTCTTGATAAGCAAATAATTTAATTACTTAATAAAATATATTCACCCGGAACTACCGTATCAAAATTTATATTATATCTACTTGCAGCTATTTTAAGTCTCTCTTTTGGTTCTAAAACAGGCTCGTCTGAAAGAATAAATGTTCCCCAGTGCATTCCAACTGATTTCTTAGCTTTAAGATCAATTGCAATCTGAACAGCCTCTTCAGGTGTAACATGGGCATATTTCATGAACCACTGAGGTGAGTATGCACCTATAGGAATCATAGCAAAATCAATTGTGTCATATTCTTTTTGTATCTTAATAAAATCGGATGAATAACCGGTATCACCGGCATGATATAAATTTAATTGATTAGAACTTATCATCCAACTTCCCCATAAACTTTTATTTCTGTCAGTCAAACCTCTAGCTGACCAATGTTGGGATGGTAAAAAAGTAATAGTGGTATTACTAATTTGGTAAACATCCCACCATTCAAATTCTTTTGTATCTTTTATATTATTATTCATTAATAACTTTTGGTCACCCTTGGGTAAAAAAATCTGAACATTGGGAAATATATGTTTTAATTTCTTTAATGTAGTTATATCAAGATGATCATAGTGATTATGGCTAATTAAAATAACATCAATATTTGGTAGTTCATGAAAAGATAGTGCTGGTTTAATCATTCTTTTAGGTCCAGCAAAATTTATAGGAGAGGCTCTATTTGAAAATATTGGATCTATCAATATCTTTAAATCACCATTATTAATTAAAAATGAGGCATGTCCGATCCAAATTGCATAAGGATCATTGGAGTTAAGATCATAATCCTTATAATCATCAGTTGTTTTTATTACTTCAGGATCTGGACGGTTTTTCTTTATTTGCCATTGAAGAAGATCTTTAAATGATTTTTGGTTAGTAGATCCATCTGAATTAACAAAACGTTTTTCAACAGTAGCTGAACACCCTATGAAGATGATAAGAATATATAAAAAGTTAAGATTCTTAATCATTAAGAACATGTATAGGTGAGGACCATGCTCTTTCTTGAATAGTTGCGGTAATATCTTCCCTTGGTGTCGTTCCAGCTCTGATTGCATCCCATGTGGACCATCTACAAGTAGGATCTTCTAAAACTCTTACATAATAAAATGCTCTTTGATTTTGATTAAAATCAGGATCAGTCCAAAAACCAGACAACTCATTTGATATGTTTGTAGAAGAATTGGAATATTCGCAATTCGTTAAATTAACCTTAGCACCATTATCAGGGCAACGGTTTGTAATGGAATTTACCTCTGAGCCATCTGAACACACTGCATCATAGACTTTTTCTTTAACAGTATTATTTTCAACATACCCTTTAATAATTTGTATTCTTTGTAATGGAGCAGAATCAAGATCTCGAACTGCCCAAACAAAAAATTGAAGATTTTTTCCATCAATTTTTATTAATTCAGATCCCATAGTAACTGCATTGCTGTATAAATATTCAATGAGGTTCGGTGATGCTAGTTTTGATTGGTCTAAATCGTATCCAGCAAAAAAACGAACTTTTATTCTGGGTCCGCTTGTTGCAAAAACTTCTTTTCTCCTGAACGCTCCATAAATTGAATCACGAGTATTTTCTTCAGCCCAGACTCCTGCCAAACCT
>CAYFFR010000039.1:0-10364 GCA_964342675.1 uncultured Gammaproteobacteria bacterium | reverse complement strand
TCATTCCCACTCAATAGTCGCAGGTGGTTTGCCAGAAATATCATAAACTACCCTGCTAATACCCTCTATCTCATTGACTATTCTGTTAGAAACATTGGCTAGAAAGTCATAGGGCAGATTTGCCCAATGCGCAGTCATAAAATCAACAGTTTCCACTGCTCGTAATGCTATTACATCTGCATACCTTCTTTCATCACCTACTACGCCCACTGTTTTTACCGGTAAATAAACACAAAAAGCTTGGCTGACCTTATCATATAATTCTGCTCTTATTAATTCCTCAATGAAGATTGCATCAGCATCCTGTAAAATCTTGATCTTTTTCTTGGTAATCTCTCCAAGAATTCTTACTCCAAGCCCTGGTCCAGGAAATGGATGTCTATTTAGAATCTCATTGGGTAGGTCAAGTTTAGCGCCTAGCTTTCTCACTTCATCTTTAAATAAATCTCTAAGTGGTTCTACTAATTCCATTTTCATCTCATCAGGCAAACCACCAACATTATGATGAGATTTAATAACTCTAGCTTCTTGTGATTCAGACTCAGAGGACTCAATGACATCAGGATAAATCGTGCCTTGAGCTAAAAACTTAATGCCTCCTTTGGATTGTAAATTAACAGACTCATTATCAAACACATCTATAAAAGTCCTACCAATAACTTTTCTTTTCTGTTCAGGGTCCGTCACACCCTTAAGATGACGATAAAACGTCTTCTTTGCATCCACTACCTCAAGATTTAGATCAACCTTGTCTCTAAAAAGCTCTATCACCTCTTTCACTTCATTCTTTCTTAGTAATCCATTATCTACAAACATACAAATTAAATTTTTACCAATTGCCTTATCTAACAACATAGCAGTTACTGATGAATCAACGCCTCCAGATAGACCAAGTAAGACCTTATTATCGCCAACTTGAGACTGCACTTCTTGAACAAGGCTGGTAATGATGTCTTCTAATTTCCAGTCTTTTTTACAGATACAAATATTAGATACAAAATTTTCAAGGATCCTTTGTCCGTTGACTGTATGGGTTACTTCTGGATGGAACTGTAAACCGAAGTATGGTTTAGATTCATGCTCTATGGCAGCAATAGGTGCAGATGAAGTGGATGCAATTAACTTAAAATCATCGGGTAATATTGATACTTGGTCTCCATGACTCATCCATACGTCTAGATTATCTCCATCGATATTATCAAAGAGCATTGATTGTGAAACTAAATTCAGCTCTGCATGACCAAATTCTTTTTTTGATGAGGTTGCAACTTTGCCTCCCTTCTGTTCGGCTAGCGTCTGCATACCATAACAAACACCCAGTATTGGTATGTCTAAATCAAATATAATCTCAGGGATTCTGGGTGTATTCTCCACAGTAACAGATTCTGGCCCACCAGATAGAATGGCTCCCTTTGGTTTAAGATTCTGTATTTTCTCTACTGCAATATCCCATGGAAGGATTTCAGAATATACACCAAGCTCTCTGACTCTTCGAGCAATCAACTGAGTGTATTGAGAACCAAAATCTAGAACTAAAATTTTATCAATATCTTTATTGAATAATGAGGTAGCTGAGCTCATTTTATTAATTGCTTAATATCACTCATTAATTCAGCAACCTCTGGCTTATGTTCTTTTATCTCTTCAGCAGATAGACCTGCTAATTCATGAGGGAATACTAACCATTTGTCTGTTTCATGAAGATAGTAATCGGGCTTACGTCCAGTTTGATTCTTATGAGGCTTATAATAAGGTGTAGCGACTCTTATTTCTGGTGTATTTTTTTTGCAAGCCATCTTAAGTTCTGAAACTATTTTCTCTATTGACATGCCTGTGTCATGCACATCATCAACTACTAAAAGAGAATCTTCTGACTCCACTTGCTTAATGACATAATTTAAACCATAAACCTGAACTTCATTCTCTCTATCATCAAGACCTTTATAATGCGAAGTCCTAATTGCAATATGGTCTGAAGGTACGCCTAGAACACTAAAAAACTCCTGTACGGCAATCCCTATAGGAGCCCCGCCCCTCCAAACACCAATAATATAATTTGGTCTATATCCATCAGCATAGACCTGCCAAGCCAGCCTAAATGAATCTTGAATAAGATCCTCAGATCGAATGTAATGTTTGTCCATGGCTAATTATATCTTGAGAAACAAGAAATTTAAGGACTGAATTACATAAGTTATTACTTTATTTAGTAATCTCTGCTAAGTCTAAACATATATTGCCTTGGAGGAATTAATTCGAGGCCAGTGGCTGCAACACCAAAGACATCAGTCATACTGGAATTGACTCCATCCTCATCCGTTGCATTGAGAATTATAAAATCTAAACCCCACTCTCCAACAAAATCAAATCCTAAAGTTATATTGACTAAGTCATAGGAATCTATTGCATCTACAGCAGAATTGTTAGAAACCCTTTGTTGAAAATCACCGCGATGTACGTATTGCAATATACCTGTCATGAGAGTCCCTGAAGACAAACTTGTCTCATATGTCATGCTTACATCTGCAGTAAAATCAGGACTTTTTGCAAGCTCATTACCTTGAACATTCTCTCTTAGTCCATAACGGAGATCTTCTTGACCAAAAAAGTATTGATAAGCATCTACATTATCAAGAACCATGTAGTTAGATGTCACTTCAGAATTAAGAAAAGCAAGATTCATATCAAAGATAAATTCATCAGTAAGTAAACCTTTAAATTCAATTTCAAGTCCAGACATCTCAGACTCAGGAATATTTGCAACACCGCCCCGATAAGGATCTGGATCAGTGGCCTGAAATTGTAAATTTTCATAGGTGTAAGTGAATGCAGCTAAATTAGCTCTTGCTCTTCCATCCATAAGATCAGCCTTTAACCCAAATTCAAAAGAATCAACTGTTTCAGCTTCAAAAGTAGGAAATACCATTGCAGGTGCAACAGGTCTTCCAGCTTCTACATCCTGAGCTTCTGTAAAACCAAAAGTGAGATTAGATCCACCAGGCTTAAAGCCTCTAGTGAAGGAGAAATAGGTCATTGATGATTCAGCAAAGTCAAATTCAGCTGTTAGTCTCCATGTCGTTTCATCAGAAGTGCCTGTTTCTTTAAAACTCTCAACATTGAAAAAATTTGTAACATCAGTTGAGAATGTATCCTCAGAATATCGTAAACCCGAAATTAAACGAGAGGAATCGCTCATACTATAAGTTATTTGCCCATAAACAGAGTATGATTCCCTGGTTGGGAAAGCATCCGTCACGAAGTCCCAATCTGCTCCAAAAACACCGAATCTTCCGGGAATACCATAATCATGGGTATAACAATAATCTTGAGAAGCAAAGCTTTCATTACATAAATATCTTAATTGCCCAGTTAAATCATTATCCCTATAGCCTCTTATAACATTTTCAATTTCATGCTCCATGTAAAATGCACCTATTGTCCAATCTAATTTTCCATCTAAGGCGGGCTCTATAGAGATCAAGTTAATTTCTAAAGTAGTTGTATCAACTAAAGAGGTTTCAGGATTAAATTCCGCTCGTTGATATATTGATCCAGATCCTAGACCTGGTATGGAAAGCACTGAATCACCAAAATTATGACGATCATTATCTCTAACAACCAATATATCGTCTTCTTGTAGGCTTGCCATTGCCCTTAAAGTTGCAAATCCTAAATCTGATTCATAGATACCTGCAAAAACTGAAGATGTTAATTCATGTTTTGAAACGGTATCTTGAGATAATTTTCTAAGATCAGGCGTCGGATCATCAATCCCTCTTAATGCTGAACCGTTTCTATCTACTTCGAAGTGTTGTCCAAACAACCTAAGGCTTGAGGTATCGCTCAATTCAAAAAGAAAGTCACCTCTTAAATTTATATTACTTGCGTCATCAAGATCTTGGCCTGTAAAAATATTCTTGCTAAATCCGTCCCTTTCTGTAACAGATAAAGAAAGTCTTGCAGCTGAATTATCTGAAATAGGAAGATTATTTGATGAACGGAACTTCACTAAACCATAATTACCAAAAGTAATATCATATTTACCTGTTTTGCTATTAAACTGAGGTTTCTGACTAATTACATTGATTGCACCCCCTGTTGAATTTTGTCCAAAGAGGGTTCCTTGTGGACCACGTAAAACTTCAATTCTTTCAACATCAATGAAATCAGTCTGTAATGCAAATGGTGATGCTATAAATATGCCATCCATATGAAATGCTACTGATGGTGCTGCAATGGCATTTTGATTAGTTTCATTACCCACGCCCCTGATAGAAATCACTGTCTTATAGCCTTCATTCTTTGCAACAGTCAATCCCGGCACAATAGCGCTTAGATCTACAAAGGACTCAATATTTTTATTTTCAATATCCTCATCACTTAATGCTGTGACGGCTTGAGAAATATCTTGTAAGCTTTCACTCCTTTTTTCAGCGGTCACAAAGACTTCTTCTATTACACCCTCTTGTCCTGTTAGAACAAAACTATAAAAAAAGACTAGGGCGATAATCTTATGATGTGTGAATTCAGGTAATTTCATGTGCTTCCCCTTCTATTTGGTGCGTTGTAATATTAATAATTTTCTAAAAATAAAGCTGCAATTCCAATGCCAATTGGACTGCTAAGATCAAATTAATAATGTAGATCTGATAGATACAATTCCAATATTAATCTCTAAATCTTCTAAGTATTTTTTAAACTAATAACAAAAGAATAGTATAAGTTGTAAAATATTTTTTTAAATACCTATTATTAAATCAAGTGTTAGAAAAATTCTTTAGTCTTAAGGACAACAATACAACCATTAAAAATGAGCTTGTAGCTGGAATCACTACTTTCATAACCATGGCTTATATAATTTTTGTTAACCCCCAACTAATGTCTAGCACTGGTATGGATTGGGGGGCTAGTTTTGTCGGAACATGTTTAGCCGCAGCATTTGCATGTTTTGTGATGGGTCTTTATGCAAATTGGCCTGTTGGCTTAGCTCCTGGAATGGGACTCAATGCTTTTTTCACTTATACAGTCGTAGGAGAAATGGGATATACATGGGAAGTGGCATTAGGAGCAGTATTTATTGCGGGAGTTCTATTTGTGATTATGAGTATTACTCCTCTAAGACAATGGATGTTAAATAGTATTCCATTTAATCTGCGAATTGCTATGGGGGCAGGCGTAGGTCTTTTTATTGGCATGATTGGTCTTAGGAACGGTGGCATCATTACATCCAATGAAGTCACTCTTCTTAGCATGGGTAATTTGGCTAATCTGGAGACATTACTTGCAGTTATAGGCTTTATAGTGATCTCAGTATTATCAATACGTAAAATCCCAGGCTCGATAGTCATTGGTATTTTTCTAGTAACATTATTAGCTATGATGCTTGGGCTAGTGCAATACAACGGTATTGTGTCTGAACCCCCATCTTTACTTCCAGTTTTATTAAAACTAGATATTAAGGGCGCATTTGACCTTGCGATGATAAGCATAATCATGTCATTTCTCTTTGTGAACTTGTTTGATACTGCAGGAACCTTGCTTGGAGTTGCAAACCAAGCAAACTTGATAGATGCAAATGGAAACATTCATAAATTAGATAAAGCTCTAAAAGCTGATAGTAGCTCTAGCGTTGTAGGATCTTTATTTGGTTGTGCTCCAGTGACTAGTTATGTGGAAAGCTCTGCTGGAGTTGAGTCTGGAGGAAGAACTGGATTAACTGCAGTTATAGTGGGTACATTATTTTTAATTGTAATTTTCTTTGCACCACTTGCAAAGATGATTCCGCTGTATGCAACTGCTGGAGCACTAATATACGTATCAATCTTAATGCTGAGTAGTATGGAAAAACTTAATTGGTCTAATCTCAGTGACCTTTTACCTGCTTTAGTTATTATCGTGATGATCCCTTTGACTTTTTCTATTGCAAATGGAATAGCGCTAGGTTTCATGTCTTATGTGGTTATTAAATTATTTACAGGCCAAGTTACAACCATATCATCAGGAGCATGGTTCCTGACGGTAATCTTCCTTTCTAGATTTGTTTTCTTATAAGCCTAGCTTCTCTGATAATTTGGGGATTCCTTTGTGATCATGACATCATGAACATGGCTCTCCATCATGCCTGCATTTGTAACCTCAATAAATTCTGTATCTTTTTGCATGGACTCAATAGTCTTGCAACCTACATATCCCATGCTCTGACGCAAACCTCCTTCAAATTGATCTAAGACTTTCACCACAACTCCTTTATAAGGAACTCTTCCCTCTACACCTTCTGGAACAAGTTTCTCAGTTTCCACTTCATCTTGGGAATATCTATTAGTGTCATTTCTCTCAGACATTGCTCCTAATGATCCCATTCCTCTATATATTTTAAAGCTTCTACCCTGATAAAGTTCTATTTCACCTGGAGCTTCTTCGGTTCCTGCTAACATGCTTCCTAACATGACTGATGATGCTCCAGCGGCTATTGCTTTTGCTAAATCTCCAGAATATCTAATCCCTCCATCAGCAATTAATGGAATTGATGATTTTTTCATAGCATCTTTTATAGATAGAATAGCTGTGATCTGGGGCACCCCAATTCCAGCAATAATTCTAGTTGTACATATAGATCCTGGACCCATGCCAATTTTAATAGCATCAGCCCCGGCTTTCTCTAATGCTATTGCTCCATCAGCTGTAGCAACATTACCTGCAATGATTTGTATGTCTGGAAATTCGTTTTTTATTACCTTTATCGTTTCTACTACATTTTTTGAATGGCCATGAGCAGAATCAATAACAAAAATATCAACACCTGATTCAAATAATGCCTGGGCTCTTTCAAAAGTATCAGCACTAGTACCTAAAGCTGCACCAACAAGCAACTGACCGGAAGAATCCTTTGTAGCTAGTGGAAATTCGGCAGATTTATCAATGTCTTTCATTGTTACTAGACCTGATAAGCCACCTCTATCATCTAGCACTAAAACTTTTTCTATTCTGTTGTGGTACATAAGCTTTTTAACCTCATCTTGATGAGTGCCTTCTACTACAGTTATAAGTCTTTCAAAAGGAGTCATAATAGTGCTCACTTGCGCATCTAAGTCATCTGCATATCTGAAATCTCGTGATGTTACAATTCCTTTCAATTCTCCATTATCTACAACCGGCATGCCTGAGATATTTAACTCCCCGGTAAGCTTAACTAAATCGTCAATGCTTTTAGTAGAGCTGATTGTAATTGGGTCTTTAACAATGCCGCTCTCGTATTTTTTTACCATCTTTACCTGAGAGGCTTGCTCTTCAATGGAGTTATTTTTATGAATAATTCCAATGCCTCCGCTTTCGGCCATGGCAATTGCCATCCTTGATTCAGTAACTGTATCCATTGCAGCTGAGATAATTGGAAGGTTAAGAGAAATATCTCTGGTTAGAAGACTTTTTAGTACAGCCTCTTGAGGTGAAAAATCTGAATATCTTGGTAGTAACAAGACATCATCATAGGTAAGGGCTTTAGATTTGATCTTTTCCATAGTCAATTATACTTTTAGAAAAAAGAAAAAACAAAAGCGAGAAATTGGCTTAAATTAATTTTTAATCAATTTATTAGTCTTAGCTGCACAGATAAAATCATTCATATGTAAGCCTTTAATTTTGTGGGACCACCATTGAACAGTAACCTTACCCCATTCAAGATTTATGCTGGGATGATGATCTTCTTGCTCTGCCAAGTGTGCTACTGCATTCGTAAAGTGAACTGCTGCAATATAATCATCAAACATAAATTGTTTAATCAGCTTATTAATTTCATCTCGATGTATCTGCCAACCTTCAACTTGGGTAAGTAAGTCAGGGAAATCAGATTCTGGGACTAAGGGAGCCCCTACCTCACATGCCTCACATGATTTTTTGCTTAGTTCATTCAATTAATACCGCCCTTAATAAGCTTTTGTGGATCAAGAATTTTTTTAAGTTTAGCTCTATTGATATTAGTTTCTTCCTCAGCTACATCAATTATTGAACGGTTTTCTTTATAAGCTTTTTTAGCAATCTCTGCAGCTTTTTCATAGCCAATTATTGGATTCAGTGCTGTTATTAGGATTGGGTTTTTTGATAAAGAGTTCTGGAGGGTTTTCTTATTTACTTTAAAAGTTCTAATGGCCTTAGTAGATAAAACATCCATGGCGCCAGCTAAGATATTTATACTTTTTAATAGATTGTAAGCTATTACTGGAAGCATAACATTCAGCTGAAAATTACCTGATTGTCCAGCCAAAGTTATTGTTACATCATTGCCAATAACATCAGCTGATGCCATGATTACAGCTTCTGGAATAACGGGATTGACTTTTCCTGGCATAATACTGCTACCGGGTTGTATAGCTTTTAATTCTATTTCAGACAAACCTGCTAAAGGTCCACTATTCATCCACCGTAAATCATTCGAAACTTTCATCAAAATAACAGCTAAATTTTTCAGTTCACCTGATAGCTGGACAGAGCAATCCTGGGCACTTAATTCATGGTAAAAATTGTCACTTGCTACATATTTACATTTCTTTCCAGATAACTTTGTCATTTCTTGAGCAAAATATTTTGAGAATTGTTTATGCGCATTAATTCCAGTTCCTACAGCTGTGCCTCCTTGAGGAAGCTCTAGTAGTCTCTCCTCTAAAATATTTAACATTTTTCTTGATGATTTCAACTGACTTTCCCAAGCTCTGAGTTCATCTGACAGTTGTACTGGCATTGCATCCATCAAATGAGTTCTGCCTGTCTTTACAATGCCCTCTACAGATTTAGCCTTCTTTTCAATTGCATTGATCAGTTTATCTAGGGATGGATACAGTTTCATAGTTAGATCCATATGAGCGCTAACTTTAATTGCTGTAGGTATAACATCATTGCTGCTCTGACTCATGTTTACATCATCATTGGGGTTAACATCAGATTTAGAATATTTTGATGCTAGGTTAGCTATGACCTCATTAGCATTCATATTTGAGCTAGTGCCTGATCCAGTTTGAAACACATCTATGGGAAATTGATTATGATGTTTCTCTTGCCAAACCTCTTTTGCTGCTTTTGATATAGCTCTAGCTTTCTTTGTTGTTAAAAGCTTCAATCGTAAATTAGCTCTTGCCGCAGCATCTTTAATAATTCCAAGAGTACTAACAAATGTCTTCGTAAAAGGAAAGTTCATGCTTATTCCGCTGATAGGAAAATTATTTATTGCTCTTTGTGTTTGAGCACCCCAAAGAGCATTCTTGGGAACCTTAACTTCACCTAAAGAATCTTTTTCTATTCTATATTTCATATATTTTTTAAATTTAGTTAAACTATTTTACACCTAGAGAAAAAAAGTATGGCAAAAATTGTTCCATTAAAAATTGATACTAGTCTTGGCAGGTTACCACAAAAGGTTAAAGGTCTTGAAATGATAGACTTTAAATCTACTGAAGAGCTTCGCCGGAATCAACTAGAAAAGCTCACAGCTGGATTTAGATTATTCTCGTACTTTGGTTATGATGAAGGGGTAGCAGGTCATATAACCTTTAGAGATCCTGAGTTTAATGATCATTTCTGGGTAAACCCTTTAGGAGTCCATTTTAGTCAAATCAAGATATCTGATTTGTTATTGGTTAATCATGATGGAGATGTAGTGCAAGGCGATAGGCCAGTAAACGTTGCAGCATTTGCTATTCATTCTGCCTTACATCGAGCAAGACCAGATGTAAATTCTGCTGCTCACTCGCACTCTCTCCATGGTCGTACGTTTTCTGCTTTAGGAAAAATCTTGGATCCAATCAATCAAGATGCATGTGCATTCTATGAACGACAATCCATCTTTGAAGACTTCTCTGGTGTGGTGGAGGAAGTTGAAGAAGGAGAAAAAATAGCAAATGCTCTTGATGATAAACAAGTTATTATTCTAAAAAATCATGGAATTTTGACAACAGGCAGCTCTGTTGATATTGCTCTGTGGTATTTCTTATCTATGGAAAAATGTTGTAAGTCGCAGTTATTGGCAGAAGCCGCGGGTGTGCCTGCTTTAATTCCACATGATATGGCAGTCAAAACTAGAAATTTTATTGCGAATGAAGTAGCTTTATGGGCGAGTTTCCAGCCTCTTTTCGATATGATGATTGAAAAAGAGCCTGATCTGCTTGATTAATTCCTAATGACCAATAATAGCTTTGGTCTCTAAACATTCTATAAGGCCCAATCTACCATGTTCTCTTCCATTACCAGAGGTTTTAAAGCCACCAAATGGAGCTGGAGGACCTTCATTTGAGCCTCCGTTAATTGAGATCTGGCCAGCCCGAATTCTTTCAGCAACTTTTTTAGCATGCTCAAAATCTCCTGATTGAACATATCCT
>CAYFFR010000038.1:0-10384 GCA_964342675.1 uncultured Gammaproteobacteria bacterium | reverse complement strand
TATAAAAAGATATTATTCGGGCAATATTTTCGGACCGGTAGTTCAGTTTGGTTAGAATGCCGGCCTGTCACGCCGGAGGTCGCGGGTTCGAGCCCCGTCCGGTCCGCCACTTTAAAGATTAGATTATGGAGCTAGTTAAATTTATCTTTGCACTTCAAATAGGGGTAGTGCTTACGCATTTAGCTCTAACTACTCCAGTAGTTTTCAATTCGCTTGATGAACATGAATCAAGTGGATTTTTACGAAAGATTTTTCCACGATACTATTTATTTTTAACATTATTGTCTTTGGTGCCTTTAATATACGCTCTTTTTTACTCTCTTGATGGCTTGTTGTGGTATTTAATCTTTGCAAATTTTGTTCACTCATTCATTGGTTTAATCATTATCCCTGTAACTAATTTTTCTAGGGACAGAGCCTGGGAAAGATTGTTTAGCCTTTTTCATGGCTTAAGCATTTATTGCACTATTGTCATCACCGCTATTGCTTTGATTGTTTTCTTTATAGATCTTCAACCTAAGTCTATAGAAGTTGCTGAATCAATATTTACTGAAATAGTAACTAATGCTGATGAAAACATATCTAACTAAAGCGCGTATTTGAAGACCTGGGCATTCTTAGTAATCAGAAAAAAAAGTTGAAGTTTTTTATTTTATCGCCATATTGATGGTAAGGAGCTTATAGATTATGGCAAAACCTAAAACAAAATCTTTTCAGACTGAAACCAAGCAATTATTGCAGTTAATGGTCCATTCTCTATATTCAAGTAAAGAAATCTTTTTAAGAGAGATCATTTCGAATGCTTCAGATGCATTAGATAAGTTAAGATTTAAGTCACTCGAAGATAAAAGCTTAATTGATACAGATGAGCTATCTATCATCCTTAAGTTAGATACTAAAGTGAAATCTATATCCATTAGTGATAATGGCATTGGTATGGATGAAAATGAACTTATAGAAAATATAGGAACAATAGCAAAATCTGGCACAGCAAATTTCTTACAAAGCATTACAGGAGATAAGAAAAAAGATTCACAGCTTATTGGTCAATTTGGAGTAGGATTCTATTCCGTGTTCATGGTTGCTAAAGAAGTTGAAGTTTTATCTAAATCCGCCATATCAAAAAATGATAAAGGCTCGTTGTGGAAAAGTGCTGGGGAGGATACTTATGAGCTTTCTTCTAAATCAAAGGATAATTACGGCACAGATATTACTGTACATTTGAATGATGATAATCATGAATTTGCAGAAGAACAAAGAATTAGATATTTAGTACAAAAGTACTCTCAGTATATTAACTTCCCCATTTACCTTCAGGTTGACGCTGGAGAAAAAGAACGTCTTAATGATACAGAAGCAATTTGGTTAAAGTCGAAACGCTCTATTAAGGATGAAGAGTATAAAGAATTTTATAAATTTTTATCTTACGATTCAGAAGACCCTTTGTTGTGGATTCATAATAAAGTAGAAGGCAAACAAGATTATTCAAATTTATTATTTGTCCCTAAGAAATCACCCTTTGATCTTTGGAATAGAGACACACCTAAGGGCCTTAAGCTCTTTATTGAAAGAGTATTTATTATGGATGATGCTGCTCATTTCTTACCCTTATATTTAAGGTTTGTTAAAGGTGTAGTGGACTCAAGTGACTTACCTCTTAATGTATCAAGAGAAATACTACAAGACCATCCATTAACGGATTCAATTAAAAAAGGTTTAACCAAAAGAGTAATAGACTCTTTAAAAAAATTAATGAAGAGTGACTTCAAGAGTTATCAAGATTTTTGGTCTGAATTTGGTCTTGTGATTAAAGAGGGGCCGGCAGAAGATTATCAAAATAAAGATGAAATTGCAGAATTATTTATTTTTGCTAGCACTAGGAATAAAGGACCAGATATTAATACTTCGTTAGATGATTATATTAAAAAAATGCCCAAAGATAGCAATAAGATCTTTTATTGCATTGGAGATACATATGAGGCGGCAGCAAATTCACCACATATCGAGAATCTAAAAAAATCAGGAGAAGAAGTCTTACTCTTAACAGATCGTATTGATGAGTGGCTAATGACTACTATGCATCAATATAAAGATAAAGAGCTTGTTAATGTAGCTAAAGATGATCTACCGGATGGTCAGCCCAAACCTAAAGTCTCTAAGCAGAAAGAAGAGTTAATTGCAAAAATAGAAAAAACATTAAAAGGCTCTGTTGAATCAGTGGTTGCTAGCTCTAGATTGGTTGATTCAGCGGCATGCTTGGTCATCAGTAAGAATGAACCAGGTGCGCAAATGAAAAAAATTCTTGAAGCAGCAGGCCAAACAGTTACAACCTCTAAGCCCACACTAGAAATTAATTTTAAACATAAATTAATTAAAAAACTCAGTTCTTTAGAGGGAAGAGAGTTCACAGGCTTTTGCAAATTTCTATTTGATTACGCCGTTATTGCTGAAGGTGGATCTCCACAAGACCCTTCAAAGTATCTAAGACAATTAGATAAATACTTAGGATAAACATGCCCAATAATCTTCAGGTCTCAGTTTTAGGTGGAGGCAGCTTTGGTACCGTCTTAGCAAATTTAGCAGCTTCTAATAATTGCGAAGTCAATTTATGGGTACGGGACTCTGAACAGGCATTAAGAATTAATTCAGAAAGTTCAAACAGTTCTTATCATCCTGAACTTCAGTTATCTAAGAATATTGTTGCTTCAGATAATCTTGAGGAATGTATTACAACTGCAGATATAGTATTTGTTGCTATCCCAAGCTCAATTTTTGAGAATATTATTTTGAGAATGAAACCTTTTTTAGACCCAAAAACATTTGTGGTATCTTGTACAAAAGGTATTAGTAAAAACAAAATTGGTCCAAGAACCATGTCAGGAATTATCCGAGAACATTTAAGGGTTGATGAAGGAGCTAGAGTCGGTGTCTTAAGTGGCCCAAATTTAGCTAAAGAAATAGCTGATAATAAAGTTGCTGGGACCGTAATCGCATCACAAAATTTGGAGCTTATATCATTAATAAGACAAACTCTGAATTCAGACAAGTTTAAAGTTTATTCTAGCAATGATATGGAAGGCATAGAGTATGCAGGAGCATTAAAGAATATTTATGCTATTTGTTGCGGCATAGGGGATGAGCTTGCTATTGGTGAAAATGCATTAGGTTTAGTTATCACTAGAAGTATGGCAGAGATGAGTAGATTTGCAGTTGCTAAGGGAGCTGATCCTATAACGTTTTTAGGGTTAGCTGGTATGGGAGATCTTGTTGCAACCTGCACTTCAAAACTATCAAGGAACTTTTCTTTAGGAACTTATATAGCTCAGGGACTACATCTAAATGATGCTAAAGATAAGGTTGGTCAAGTTGCAGAAGGTGTTAAGACTCTTGATGTGATATATGAAGAAGCAAGGAAAATAGATTTGAATATGCCATTATTGTTCTCACTTCATAACATTATCTATAATGGAGCAGCTGTTACTTCATTACTTGATGATTTAATCAATCATCCAGGTGAACATGATGTAGAATTTGTTTATAAGAAATAAAAACATGAAAGAAATAAGTAAAGAAGAATTATTAAAACGCAGCAAATGGATACGTTTTATCTTTATGGCAATATATGCATCAGTACTGTATCTCGCTGTCTTACCTATCACTTTAATTCTTATTATTATTCAATTTATCTTTCATTTATTTTTTGGATCACCCAGCAATCAGATTAAAAAGCTGACAGACTGGTTTGTAAACTTCTTTAAGGTTGCCTTAGATTTTTTAACGTATCACAGTGAAGAAAAGCCTTTTCCTTTTGATGAAGAATCAATTATTGAGAATGATACATCAGGCATAGACCAGATTGAGTCTTCTATAGACGATACATCGAATGAAGACGTTGAAAGATCTTAATTTAATATTTAATTATTTAATTTGGTAGCAACGATAGGAACTCTGCTCTGGTAGAGGCATTTGATCTGAATAAACCTAACATCGAAGAAGTCTTCATTACGGAGTTTTGTTTTTGTACCCCTCTCATAATCATACACATGTGTTGAGCTTCGATAACTACAGCACACCCTTTACAGCCAGTTACTTTAGTAATTGCTTCAGCAACATCATTTGTTAAGCGCTCTTGAATTTGTAAGCGCCTAGCAAACATATCTACGATTCTAGCTACTTTTGATAACCCCAAAACCTTACCATCTGGGATATATGCAACATGACATCTTCCATTAAATGGCAACATATGGTGCTCACAAAGAGAATAAAACTCTATATCTCTTACCAGAATCATATCTTCGGAAGGAGAATCAAATAAGGCCTTATTAACTAATTTATCTAAACTTAATTTATAACCATGATTTAAAAATTTAAACGCAGCTGCTGCCCGTTTTGGAGTATTTTTTAATCCATCTCTAGATTTATTTTCACCTATGTCGTCAAGCATATGCTCAAAAGAGTGAATTAAGTCTTCTGAAGGATTGACTATGTCATCAAAGTCATCAATGGTTTGAGGGCTATTAACTTTATTCTTTTTTGTCATTTTTTTTAAAAATTTTCTTATAAGGCAGTTGAGATTCTATACTAATATGCTTATTAATTTTAGACACATATAGAGATTTATTATCAAATTTTATATCTTCTTCTCCATCAATGACATTTTTACCAAAGATATACCTAGCTATGGGCGGTTTATTTACAACCTCTTTTCTTTCTTTCAATAGTCGTTTTTGAACTTCTTCGTTATTTTTTAGATACTCTTTAAGAGATTTTTTTGCAGACATTGATGATAAGGTATCAAATGTTTTATTAGGACTCATTACAAGAGCCGTACCATTGTTGCCTCCAAAACCTTTAGCATTAAGTATTGCAAAATCAATCGATATATCATCTATCAATCTATCTTCTAAACAAAAATCAATATTATCTTTGTATACATTATCTGCAATTGCCGGAATGGTCTTGATGCCAGGAAGCAAACCAGTATTCCAAGATCCCATCATTGAGATTATTTGATCTCCTCCTGCTGCTGCTAATGAATGACCAAGATAGGACTTAATAGCTACGAGAGGCATTTGTTTTATTTTAAAAGTTTTAGCTAGATTTGAAATGACATGAGATTCTGTAATTCTATTTTGTGGAGTACCTGTACCGTGAGCATGAAAGATAGTTTTTTGGAGAGCTTGATGCCCAAAAGAATTAGAAATGTCATTAAATATTTTACCAACCGTTAGATAATTACCAGCTCCAGGACCAGAAATAGATTTTTTATAACCATCTGCATGAATATGTGATGAAAGAGCAGCACCATGTATATTACATCCTAGTTCCAAAGCTAGGTCATGTGACATTAATACTATAAATTGAGCTGCTTCACCGAGTGACATACCAACATTTTCACCAAATGGTCTACATGCTTTTCGGTAGTTAACCTCTTTATAGGCTTCTCCTAAAGACTTTTGTAATTCAATTAAATTATTATCTTCTGCTAAGCCTTTTGTTGCAGCAAAGGCTTCATAAACTTCAGGAACTAATCCGCTTTCAGCTGCTCCTACCAAACAAATTTTCGAGTGTCCTGATGCAATCAAATCAATACCAAGTCTTAGGTTGTATTGAAAAGTTGCACAAGCACCAGTGTGATTTCCTGTTACCCCCATTGACCCAAGAACGTATGAATGAGCAAAGTCCGCACTCATTTCACCTAAAGACATTGCAAGGTGTTTGCTTGTAATCCTAGATCCTGAAAGGCTTGCTTGAAACATTCCACCCATACCAAATTTATCAGCTTGTGCTACGGCACAACCTGAAATGCAACTAATTTTTTCCAATGACACTTTCTTGGTTATTTCATCCCATTCAATGCCAATACTCTTTATTGCATCTGATACTGCCAGAATTGTCATCGCTAGTGCCCTAGGATGTTGTCTAGCATTGTAAGTTGTTGATGGATCAAACGGACTTGGAAGTTGACCGCCCGCATGAGCGCTCATTGCTGGATCCCTTAAAGAATTTTTTTTAAAAAAATTGTTGTCAATTTTTCGGATAAGACTATTTTCAAGATTAAATTTAACGTCATTGTTGCCAGTTAATGCAGCTAAACTTTTTATAGTTTCTTTTTGATCAGACCTTGATAGAGAATCATAAACCATACGCTTATGTGCAAAATCAAATATTGATCTTCCTGCTGCATTGATACCACCATAACCGACAATGATGGGCAGGTTATTCACGGCCTTTTTTAGTGTTTTGTGCAGCCTGGAGTGTTTGAAGGATTAGTGTATTAATAGTCATTGGACCGACACCACCAGGTACAGGAGTATAAGCTGAAGCAATCTCTTCAATATTATCAAGATCAACATCACCACATTTTTGTTCAGGGTGATATCCAGCATCAATAACAACAACGCCTTTCTTAAGCCAATCTTTTTGGATAATCTTGGGTACCCCAACTGCACCGACAACAACATCGGCATTTTGGACTACTTTCGCTAGTTCTTTTGTTTGAGAGTGACAAACAGTCACAGTTGCATGATGATTTAATAGCATCATTGCCATTGGTTTACCTAAAATAGGGCTTCTACCTACAACAACAGCATGTTTTCCAGGAATATCAATTTGATAATGGTTTAGAAGCCTTATTATGCCTTGAGGTGTACAAGATCCAAAAGCTGATTCTCCCATTGACATTCGCCCATAACCTAGACATGTCACACCATCAACATCTTTTTTGATATTAATTGCATCGAAACATTCTCGTTCATCAATATGACTGGGAACTGGATGTTGTAAGAGAATGCCATGCACTTTGTCATCAAGGTTTAGTTTATTTAACTGTTTTAATAATTCTTTTGTGGTGATTGATTCAGGAAGCTCAATCGCTATAGAATCCATGCCCAGCCTTTTGCATGTATTTTGTTTCATTTTTACGTAGGTCTCTGACGCTGGATCTGTTCCAACTAGGACAGTTGCAAGAGTAGGAGTAATTCCTTCTTTTAGAAGAACTTCTACTTGTTTCTGAATATCCTCTTCAGATTTTTTAGCTAAGCTTTTTCCATCCAATACTAGTGCAGGCATGAGAGTATTCTCGCATCAAAAATTTATTATGCAATGATGATTGATTATTTCAATTATAATCATTAATATCACAAGCCTCGGGGTATGGCGCAGTCTGGTAGCGCACTCGCTTTGGGAGCGAGTGGTCGTAAGTTCGAATCTTACTACCCCGACCAGTGTGCGCCTGTAGCTCAGCTGGATAGAGCAACTGCCTTCTAAGCAGTGGGTCAGGAGTTCGAATCTCTTCAGGCGCGCCATTTTATTATTATGATTTGTGTAGCAGCTTTTTATAAATTTATACCTTTATCTGATATCAGCTTTCTCAGAGAAGAGTTATATCAAAAATTAAAGGGATTAAAAATTAAAGGCACTATTTTACTTGCATCCGAAGGCATTAATGGAACTATTGCAGGCGAGAAAAGCGCTGTAGAAGGTTTTTTTAATCAACTTCAATCTTCATCAGAAAACTTAAAAATAATACCTAAATATTCCTACATAAATTTTAATCCGTTCCCTAGACTTAAGGTTAAATTAAAGAAAGAAATAGTTTCTCTTGGAAAAAAAGATATCAATCCAATTCAAGATTGCGGTGAATATGTTGATCCAAAAGATTGGAATTCATTCATATCCCAAGATGATGTGATGTTAATTGATACAAGAAATGATTATGAATATTCTATAGGTAATTTTCCTGGCTCTATCAACCCTCAAACAAACACCTTTAGAGAATTACCTGATTTTTTAAATAAACTTCTTGATCAAGACACAAGCAAAGAGACTAAAGTAGCTATGTATTGTACTGGCGGAATAAGGTGTGAAAAATCAACAGCATTATTTAAGCAAGCTGGATTTAAAAATGTTTTTCATTTAAAAGGAGGTATTTTAGGTTATCTTTCTAATGTTTCCGCTAAAGAGAGTTTATGGCAGGGTGAATGCTTTGTTTTTGATGACAGGGTGTCTGTCAATCATAGTCTTGAGAAGGGGTCATACGATATGTGTCACGGTTGCAGGAACCCTATTACTGATGAGGATAAATCCTCAATTCATTATGTAAGAGGGGTCAGTTGCCCTAGTTGTTTTGATAAAAAGACCTCAGAACAAAAAAAACGGTATGCTGACAGACAAAAACAAGTGGATCTAGCAAAAGCTAAAAATGGAACCCATATAGGCCCAAAAGAGGAAGTTTATCCAAAATGAACAAACCTATTCTATATAGTTTCAGACGATGTCCTTACGCCATTCGTGCTCGTATCGTGATTATTCTGACATCACAAATATGTGAATTAAGAGAAGTTTTATTAAGAAACAAACCGTCTGAGATGTTGGATATCTCTCCTAAAGGTACTGTACCAGTTCTTCAAGTTGGAGATGAGATATTTGATGAAAGTTTAGATATTATCGAATGGGCATTGCAGTTTAAAACAAATCAAATCTACAAATTTAATGCCTCTGAACAAGAGGTATATCAAACATTACTTAAGATATTTGATAGAGATTTTAAATACCATCTAGATAGATACAAATACCCGAATCGATATGAGAAAGAGCCTACAAATCATCAACAAGAATGTTTACACATATTATTGAACCTTGAAAACGCAATTACTCATTCACCTTGGATATTCGGTAATAAGATCAGCCTTTTGGATATATGTATTTTACCATTTATCAGGCAGTACAAGATTGCGAATCCGTCTTGGTTTTATGATCAAGACATACCTAAGACCATTGCTCTTTTAAATTATTTTGAATCTTCAGAGTTGTTTCAAAAAGCAATGACAAAATTTAATCCTTGGGACCCATCAGATATAGAAAAAGTTTTTTTCCCTTCTTTATAAACCAATAGTTTCATAAGAAATTGCTATTCTATCTAGAGCGGTTTTAAATGCAGCTGTCCTAAGGTCTGGAATATTATGCTCTAACATATTTTTTCTGACTTTTTGATAAGCCTCTCTCATCATGTCATCTAATCCAGATCTAACTAAATCAATTTCATTTGTTCCTTCTACGAATTTATCTTTGAATTGATCCGGCATTTCTTTACCTGTCATAGACTCAATTCCTTCAATTAATGTATTAAATTGCAACGATGATCTTCTTTTTTCTAGTCTACCAAACCTAATATGACGAAGATTCCTCACCCACTCAAAGTAACTAACAGCAACACCTCCTGCATTAGCAATAATATCGGGTATTATTGTAATGTTTCGTTTATTTAGAATTTCATCTGCATTGTATGTAATAGGCCCATTTGCTGCTTCTACTATTAATTTGGCATTTATGTCATCAGCATTATCTTGAGTGATAACATTTTCTTTAGCTGCCGGTATTAAAATATCACAATCTAACGTAAGAGCTTTCTGGTTGTCTGCTTCAAATTTACCATCCGTGTATCCTTTTAAGCCCCCGTGTTCGTCAATATATTTTTTTACTGCAACTACATCTAGACCATCATCATTGACTACCGCCCCATCACGCTCAATAACACATATAATTTTGCATGAATCTTCTTCTTGTAAGAATTTTGAAGCATGGAATCCTACTTTACCGAGACCTTGGATGATAACTTTTTTACCTTTTAGACCTCCTTTAAAACCAGCCCTTTCAAAATCTTCTTTATTCCTAAAGAATTCTCTTATAATAAATTGAACTCCACGACCAGTTGCCTCCGATCTCCCTACGATTCCTGCTTTTTCTATAGGTTTTCCAGTAACGCATGCAGACCCATTAATATCAGTAGGGTTCATTATTCGATATTCATCAGCAATCCAAGCCATTTCTCGTTCGCTTGAACCAACATCAGGGGCTGGTACATTTCTAGCAGGATCAATAAGGTCTCTTTTTATTAGCTCTTGAGCAAAACGACGAGTAATTTTCTCCATTTCATTTTTAGTCCAATCATTAGGATTAACCTTTAAAGCTCCTTTTGAGCCTCCAAAGGGAACTTCAATGATTGCATTCTTATATGTCATTAATGCAGCAAGACCTTCAACTTCTTCTGCACTTGAATCAAGGTGATAACGAATGCCACCTTTGGCAGGTTCAAAGTGCTCTGAATGCACAGACCTCCATCCAGTGAAAGTATGAATCTTATTTTTTAATTTAACTCCAAAGTTTATAGTGTATGTAGAATTACAAATTTTAATACGATTAGCTAAGTCATCTGATATATCAGTATATTTAAGCGCTTTATCTATTAACTGATTCGTGCTTTCTAATAAAGTGTTAGTCACCAATTAAAACCCCTTTAGACTTTCTAGTGTCGATTATATTCTTTTTCTCTTATAATGTGTTGCTTTCTGTATGGCGGGCGTAGCTCAGTTGGTTAGAGCGC
>CAYFFR010000037.1:0-11023 GCA_964342675.1 uncultured Gammaproteobacteria bacterium | reverse complement strand
GCGTTCTCCGGCTGAGTGTCTAGAATCTCCTCTAAACATGCACGAGCCTCCTCCAACGCAAGGAGTTTGTCGGTATAGAGTTCCACACACTCGCTAAGGTAGCCCACTCGCAGCTCAACATCGGAGGTGAGCCCACTCAAGGTGCGCAATCTCACAACCAGTTGTTGCCATTTGGCTTCCTTCCGCAAAAGCGGCACAGCGCTCTCAAGCGTTACCAGGTGGTCTGGGCAACGCTCAAGCAGACGCTCAAGGCACTCCAGTATCTCCCAGTCCTGGGCACCGGTTCTATGAAGAAGCTCGGCCAGCCCCAAATTGGCTTCGATAAAATCCTCGATGCACTCGCCTCCATCATCCTCCTGCATGATCGCGATAACGTCATCGTAGAGAAGGCGTGCCTGCTGCCATCGCTCTTCATTGATATACAAACGGGCCAGGCGCATCCGAGAGCTACGCTCCCTTCGACTGAGCCCGATCACAAATTGGTAATGCTCAACGGCCGCCTTCAGGTCACCGAGTTCATTCTCCCAAAGGTGGCCAAGCTGAAGGCCCAATGCCACCATCCGATCAACACGTCGATCGAGCCTCACCTTTTCAAAAAGTCGTGTGAGGTAGCCAACTGCTCGAGCCGGTTCTCCCTGGGTAATATAGGTCTGGGCCAAACCCTCAAGGGCCGCCTCCCAATCGGGCACCAAGCGAAGTGCCTGCTCAAACGCCCCCCTGGCCATCTTCACACTCTGAAGATGAGCGAGATAGATAGCACCCAACTCACACCAATAACGCGCCTTCGATTCATCGGAGAGATCAAGCCTTACCAATCGCTCCCCGGCGGGCTTTGCAGCTTTCCAGTCTTCCCGCGCACATCGGAGACGAAAAATCCCTGCGTAGGCCGGCACAGACGTTCTATCCCGAGAAGCCGCCTTCTCATAATGGCCGATGGCCTTCTCCGTGTCCCACGGTTCAAATGCTCTTGCCGCCGCCAATTCCGCCGCGTTCAGATCAAAACGATTGTTATCCAAACTCGAATCACTCGCTATTTTTACATAAAGGGCTGCTGCATCCTCGAACCTCTTCTCTGCCATCGCAATCGCAGCCAGAGCGAGGTCTCCCTGAGGATCACCGGGAGTTGCGCTCGAAAAGTTCCGAGCCAACTCGCCGATCTCTGCGTGAAGACGAGAGTCACACACGCCAATCTGTAAAAGACGCTTAACAGCCCAGGCCCCCAACTGCTCACTGCCCAACGCCCCCTTGTAGCCTTCATAGGCCGCGCTTATCTCCCCCTCAATCAACGCCTGCTCCGCGCTTCGAAAGAAGATCATCGCCTCCGACGCATAAACCGCCTCAAGGCAGGGCGCACTCAAGGTAGAGACCTCCCCCATCTCACTCTCGGCGTCTCCACACACCAGCACAATCTGATCCCGATCAAGGCCAACATCAACAATGCTAACATCCCGATAATCAGGAATCTTCCACCCCATTCGCGGCAAGACACTCCTCAAGAACTCTCCCGCCGGCTGCATCTCCCATGAAGCACACCAGCTCGCGCTAACGTAGGAAAGCCCGAGGGCCTCACAAAGATAAACAGGAAGTAAGGGCGCAGGAATGCTCAAGACACCATAGACTCGCAGGTCAAAGAAAATAACCTTGAGCTGCAAGCCCTCTCCAGGCACCAGGCCAGCACGAGTGGTAAAATCAACGGGCTGCTCTCCCCGAGAGAAGGTGCCCGCGAGCTCCATGGTGCCCTCTTTAAAACCAACCCGTAAACCTGAAAACCCCTTGCTCCTCAGGCGAGCTGACGAGAAGGCATCAATCACATGTTCCGACGCCAGCCCTAGAGCAAGGTGCCGCAACGTACATCGTCTCGATTTGTAGGCGCCTGGTCCACCGGAGGTGTCAAAGGGAAACTCAAGCTGGGGAATCTCAAGCTCAAGGAGCTTCACATCCAAGGGCCCAACGCGCTCATTACGGGCCGACAAGAACCCTCGCCCGTCAACCAGCTCCAACCCTAACCCCAAAGGAACTTCGCTATAGTCTTCCGTTGTTATTTCCATGGTCCCCTGCCTCGATCGTTAGGCGCACCTCACCCAATGAGGAGACTCTATCCTGCCCGGTTCATTTCTGCGAATTTCTCGCAAAATTTCATAGTGTTAGCTAAGAATAAGCCACGCCCTGAGTTCCCCCGGATCTTCCCCTCTTCTTCTCTCCCGCGACCCCCCCCGCCGAAACTTTTTTCACTCTCCGGCCAACATATTTCTTGACTCTTTAGAGGTTTCTACCTAATGTGGCCGCCCTTGATGCGGGGTGGAGCAGCCTGGTAGCTCGTCGGGCTCATAACCCGAAGGTCGTTGGTTCAAATCCAGCCCCCGCTACCAGTCCACAGTTTAGTATTTTACGTGGGGCCATATGGCCTTTTTTTGTATAAAGAAGAATGAGACATGAGAGTTAAAAATTTAGAAGAAAAAATATCTCCATCAGTCATAGATAATGGTTGTGATCTTTGGGGAATAGATTTCTTAAAAGGTAAAAGCACACCTATTATTAGAGTCTATATTGATGCAATAGGGGGAGCTACTCTTGCAGATTGCGAAAAGGTATCAAAAGAACTAAATTATGAACTTCCCTTAGATAGTGATTTAGTAGATTTTGAATACATTTTGGAGGTATCAACCCCTGGCATGGATAGAAAAATTTTTAAATTTGAACAGTTCAAAAATTTTGTCGGAGAGTCTTTTAATATCAAGTTGAAAATGAAAATAAATGAGGGCTACTCTCATAAATTAAAGCTAGTTGATATTATAAGTAAGAAATTATTATTTGAAGATATTGATGGGACACATCATGAGATATTGTTTTCATCGATTGATGCATGCAGGTTAATACCAAGGTTTTAATTATAAAAGGAATGAAATTATGGAAAGCAAAGAGATTTTAGCTGTAGTTGAATCAGTTTCTAATGAAAAAGGAATTGCAGAAGAGGTTATTTTTACAGCTTTAGAGACCGCAATAGCATCTGCTTCTCAGAAGCATTTCCATGAAGATGCAGATATATCAGTTTTGATCAACCGTAAAACAGGAGACTATAAGACTCAGAGGTCTTGGCTAGTAACTGATTCTAGTGACCCAGAATTTCATATTGAATCACACAAGACAGCTGATGATTCAGGCCTAAGTATTGGCGAAACTTTTTCTATGGAAGTCAATAATATTGATTTCGGCAGAATTGAGACTCAAGCAGCTCGCCAAGTAATGATGCAAAAGGTTAGGGAGGCAGAAAGAGAGAACATTGTATCTAAATATCGCAATCAAGATAATACTTTGGTGAACGGAATTGTTAAACGAGTTACTAGAGATAATATTATTGTTGAGATTAACAATGATATAGAAGCTATTTTACCTAGAGATCAATTATTGCCTGGGGAAATATATAAAATTAACGATAGGATTAAATCAATATTGCAGATTAAAGAGATTGAGGGCAGAGGATCTCAATTGATGTTAAGTAGGAAATGCCCAGAAATGGTAACAGAATTATTTCGCGTTGAAGTCCCAGAGATCAATGAAGATATTATTGAGATTAGAGGCATAGCTAGAGATCCAGGTTCAAGATCTAAGATAGCAGTCAAAACTAATGATGGGAGAATAGATCCAGTTGGCGCATGTGTTGGTATGAGAGGCTCGAGAGTTCAAGCGGTATCAGGTGATCTAGAAAATGAAAGGATAGATATTGTTATTTATGAAGATAACCCTGCTCAAATGGTCATTAATGCCCTGTCTCCTGCTAAAGTTGAATCTATTGTTATGGATGAAGATACACGTTCAATGGAATTAGCAGTTAGTGAAGATAATTTAGCAATTGCTATTGGCGCACGTGGTCAGAATATTCGTTTAGCATCAAAGCTTGTTGGTTGGGAGCTTAATATTATTTCTTCAGAGGAAGCTGAAGCACAGGAGAAAATTATTGAAACAGAGTTCCAAGCCAAGATTATGGAGAGTTTATCCATTAATGAGTCTGATGCTGAGAAGATCATCGAGGCTGGTATGAACAGTTTTGATGATATTGCTTATGCTGATAGCCCATTGTTGATAAAAGCGTTATCTATCAATGAAGAGAGAGCAAATGAAATGAAGGCATTAGCTGCAGATGTAGCTCTTATAGAGGCCATGGGAGAATTCTCTGCTGAAGAAGAAGAAATTGCTTCATTAAGCAACCTAGGCTTTAGTGAAGATGAGATAGAAACTCTTAAAGAAAATAAAATCAAGAGCACGGATGATGTTGGTGAGTTAGCAATTGATGAATTACAAGATATTATTTCTATAGATGATAAAAAAGCTTCTGAAATTATAATGAAGGCAAGAGAAAGTTGGTTTAAATAGATAATATGGCATTAAGCGTTAAAGATTTCTCTAAAGCTCTAAAGATAGAGCCTTCTGTTCTTCTAGAAAGAATGAAGGCTGCTGGATTATCCCATTCAAAAGCTACTGATGAGGTCACCCCATCAGATAAGAAGGCTTTATTAGAGTTCCTAAAAGATAGAAAACCTTCTAGATCAAAAGTAGTTCAATCGTCAGAGAGCGGAGTCAAAATACAATCTAAAGGCTCTGCGAAGAAGACCTCAAAAGACACTTCAAAAACATTCTCTGACAATATTGAAGCAAAGAGACAGGCCGCTGCAGAACAATTAAAAGAACAAAAGAAAAAAAGAGAAGATCAAATTAAAGAAGCAATTAAATTAAAACAGGAAAAACAAAAGACTCCAAAAAGAACAACTGATAGAGATGCAAGGAAACAGGCGCCCAAGATTGACGTGAAAGATCAGTTGTCAAAAGCTGCAAAAGAATACCATAGAAAAGAATTATCTGACCCTGAAGCTTCTTCAGCACATCAATTCGCTAAGCCAGAAGAGTTTGTTAAGAAGGATATAGAGATTCCTGAAACAATCACAGTAGGTGATTTAGCTAAGCTAATGTCAGTTAAGGGTGGAGAAGTTGTGAAACAACTCATGTCATTAGGTGTTGTAGCTACAATAAATGACTCCATTGACCAGGAGACAGCAATTCTTGTAACAGAAGAAATTGGTCATAACGGAGTTGCAATTGAATTAGAGTCAGTTGAAGAACAGATTATTAAGAAAATAGAATATTCTGATAAACCTGCATCTAGATATCCTGTCGTAACTGTCATGGGTCATGTTGACCATGGCAAAACTTCTTTACTCGACTATATACGAAAATCAAAAGTGGTAGATGCTGAAGCAGGCGGAATTACCCAACATATAGGAGCATACGAAGTTGTATTTAAAGAATCAAAAATAACCTTTATAGATACACCTGGCCATGCTGCATTTACACAAATGAGAGCTAGAGGAGCCAATACCACTGATATAGTGATTTTAGTTGTTGCAGCTAATGACAGTGTAATGCCTCAGACTGAAGAGGCAATTGATCACGCTAAGGCTGCGGATGTATCAATTGTCGTGGCTATAAACAAAATTGATTTAGAAGATGCTGATATTGAAAAGGTTAAAGGTGATTTAGCAGGAAAAGAATTAGTTCCTGAGGATTGGGGAGGAAATGTACAAATGATCCCAGTATCAGCAACAACTGGTGAAGGGATTGATAAATTGATCGAAGCTATATCGCTTGAAGCTGAACTTCTTGAGTTGATGGCGCATCATGATGGACCTGCTCAAGGTATTATTATTGAATCAGAATTAGATAAATTTAAAGGCGCAGTAGCAACAGTGTTAGTTCAGAATGGCACTTTAAGCATTGGTGATGTCATGGTATCTGGCACGTCCTTTGGAAAGATAAAAAGCATATCATCTTCAGAAGCACAAAAACTAAAAGAAGCTTCTCCTTCATCAGCAGTTGAAGTTCTAGGTCTAGATTCTGCACCAAGTGCTGGAGAGTCATTTATTATTGTAAGTTCGGAAAAAGAAGCAAGGGAAATAAGTGAGTATAGATTAAATCTGCGTAAAGATAAGAAAGTTTTAAAACAGAGAGATGAAAACATAGGAAACATCTTTGAAACAATGGGGGAATCAGATAAAAAGATTCTAAATGTCATCTTAAAAACAGATGTTGCTGGAACCTCAGAAGCAATCAATGCAAGCTTAAGTAAGATAGGTAACGAAGACGCATCTATAAAGATTGTCTCATCTGGTGTTGGAGGCATTTCTGAATCGGATGTTAATTTAGCTCTTGCTACTGATTCAATTATTTTAGGATTTAATGTTCGAGCAGACACTAGCTCTAAAAAGCTTATAGAAGATAATAATATTCAATTAAGTTACCACAGTATTATTTATGAATTAATAGATGAGGCTGAGTTAAGATTAACTGGCATGCTCGAACCTATTATTAAAGAAGAAATTGTAGGTATTGCAGAAGTATTAGAAGTATTTAATTCACCTAAGTTTGGTCAAGTTGCCGGATGTGTAGTTATTGAAGGATCAATTTTTAAAGGGAAGCCAGTTAGAGTTTTAAGAGATGATGTTGTAATTCATCAAGGAGAGCTTGACTCTCTAAGACGAGTTAAGGATGATGTAAAAGAAGTTCAGAATGGGACTGAATGTGGTATTGGTATTAAGAATTATAAAGACATTAAGCCTCAAGATAAGATCGAGGTATTTGACAGAAAAGAAGAGTCACAAAAGCTCTGATAATGTCAAATCGTTTATTACAAGTAGAAGACTTATTAAAAAGAGAGATTTCAAACCTCATAATACATCAAGTCAAAGATCCTAGATTTGCCAATTTCAATATAGTTGATGTTAAAGCCTCACAAGATCTGAGCAAAGCAGTAGTTTTTTTTACAATTATCGGCAGTAATGAAGATTCGGCTCCTCAGAAAGACCATATCGAAAAATTTGCATCTATGATACGTTCAAAGGTATCTAAATTATTACACTTGAAAAGGGTCCCTAAATTAATTTTTAAATTTGATAATAGTTTAGATAGAGCTAACTCTATAAATAATCTTATCAATTCGATCAATGAATAATGGCATTTTATTAGTTGATAAACATCAAGGAGTTTCTTCTAACTATATTGTTCAATTCATAAAGAAAAAATTCAGCTTAGATAAAATTGGTCATTTTGGTACTTTAGACCCTCAAGCTACTGGGTTATTAGTTTTAGGTCTGAATAAGGCTACTAAATTATCTAAGTTTTTTTTAAATTATGATAAATGCTATTTAGCTGAAATATGTTTAGGGGCACAAACAGACACAGATGACTTAGAAGGACAAATAATATTCTCTAGCAACGAAATTCCTAGTCAGGATAATATTATTAAAGTTATTAATTCTTTTATTGGGACCCAGCACCAGACACCTCCAGTGTTCTCTGCATTAAAACATAAAGGCAAAAAATTATATGAACTAGCAAGGATGGGCACGCCTGTTACAAAAGAGCCCAGAGAAATTAATATATATGACATAGAAATTATGGAACAATCTTTCCCAAAATGCTCCTTTAAAATTAGCTGTTCCAAAGGCACATATATACGATCCTTAGCAAGAGATATAGGAACAGGATTAGGTATTGGATGCCATCTATCTAAATTACAAAGATTATCACAGGGAGATTTTCGTATTTCAGATGCTAAAGATATTAACAATGTAGAAATGTCAGATTTAATTCATATCAAAGATGCATTTAAAGGCTATGAAAAGCTTATGCTATCTCCAGAAGACACAAAAAAGTTTGTAAATGGTGTTGGGATTCAATGTAATAAAGGCACTAAGCTATTAAGAGTTTTTTCTGAAAATAAATTTATAGGTCTAGGATCAATTAAAAAAGATGGCTGCATTAAACAAGAATTCCTTGTTTAATTATCTGTTTAGTAATAAGCTACACGCTCCGAAGCTTTAGGTATGCAAGGCTTTAGGAGGATAATTGTGCATACCCAAGGAGAGATAATGGCTTTAGCTAAGAAAGAAAAAGAGGAAATTTTAAAAAAGTTTGGTACCAAAGAAAATGATTCAGGTTCACCAGAAGTCCAAATTGCTTTATTAACAAAAAATATTAATAAACTTCAATCCCATTTTAAAGAGCATAAGAAAGATCACCACTCTAGAACTGGTCTAATTAGGATGGTTAACTTAAGAAGGAAGCTATTAGCATATTTAAAAAGAAATGAGCCAGAAAGATATAATGAAATAGTTGCATCATTAGAGCTTAGAGGGTGAGCCAAGGAAGACATTAAGTGGATAAAATTAATTTTAATAAAAAGAAAGTAGAATTTGAGTATGGGAATAGAAAATACTTATTAGAGACAGGGCAAGTTGCAAGACAAGCAACATCAAGTGTATTAGTTACCTCAGGTGATTTAGTAGTATTAACCACTGTAGTAGCAAAAAAAGAAGCTGATCCAGCAAAAGATTTTTTTCCGTTAGCAGTTTTTTATCAAGAAAAGTTTTATGCTGCTGGTAAGATACCTGGTGGTTTTTTTAAAAGAGAAGGCCGACCAACAGAACAAGAAACTCTGATATCACGCCTAATCGATAGGCCGATTAGACCATTATTTCCTTCGACATTTACAAATGAAGTCCAGGTTATATGCACAGTTATGTCTTCAGATAAAGATCATAGTGCTGATATAGCTGCAATGATAGGCGCTAGTGCTGCACTAACAATATCTGGAATACCATTTCAGGGTCCAATTGGAGTAGCAAAAGTTGGTTTTATAGATAATAGTTTTGTCTTAAATCCTGGGATAAGTGATTTAAATAACTCCTACCTTGAGATGGTGGTTGCTGGCACTAAAGATGCTGTACTGATGGTCGAATCAGAAGCTAAAGAACTAGATGAAGATTTAATGTTAGGTGCAGTTTTATTTGGGCATCAAGAAATGCAGAAAGTGATCGCTGCTTGCAATCAATTAAGTGAATTAGTTAGTAATGAACAATGGGAAATAGAAGATATTCCCTCAATCTTAGAATATGAAAATTCTATTAAAGAGAAATTTAAGGAACAGATTAATAATGCATTTAAGATTGCAGATAAATCAGATAGAGTCAATGAAATAAATAGCATTCAAGAGCAGATATTAACAGATCATGAAGATTTAGATGAGATTGAGATAGGCAGATTAAAAAGTGCTTTTAAAAATGTAGAAAAGAGTATTGTTAGGGAGTCAATATTAGCTGATGAACCAAGGATCGATGGAAGGGATTTAGATACCGTCAGGCCAATAGAAGTGGAATCTAACGTCTTACCAAGGGCACATGGATCTGCATTATTTACTAGGGGAGAAACACAAGCAATAGTAGCAGCCACTCTTGGTAGCACTAAAGATGCACAAAGAATAGAGGGGTTAAACGGCGAGAGTTCAGATCCTTTTATGTTGCACTATAATTTTCCAGGTTACAGCGTTGGAGAGATTAGTATGCCTGTTGGACCAAAAAGACGAGAGATAGGCCATGGAAATCTAGCAAAACGTGCAATCAAAGCAGTTTTACCAAATTCTGATGAGTTTGGTTATACCTTAAGGGTTGTTTCAGAAATTACTGAATCTAATGGATCCAGCTCTATGGCAACAGTATGTGGAACGTCGTTGTCATTAATGGATGCTGGGGTTCCTATTCTAGCTCCAGTTGCAGGAGTTGCAATGGGATTGATTAAGGAGGGAGATAAATTTGCTGTACTAACTGATATCTTAGGTGATGAAGACCACTTGGGTGACATGGATTTTAAGGTAGCTGGCACAAAAGATGGTGTTACTGCTCTTCAAATGGATATAAAAATTGAGGGCATAAATGAAGAAATTATGGAAGTTGCCCTAGATAAAGCAAAGAATGCTCGAATGCATATTCTCAACATTATGAATGAAACCATCAATCAGCCAAGAGAGCTCTCTGAAAATGCACCTGCAATGAAAAAATTAACAGTACATCAAGATAAGATCAAAGAAATTATTGGCAAAGGCGGAGCAGTGATTAAAAATATACAACAAGAGTCAGGAGCCTCAGTTGATATTAATGATGAGGGCATAGTTACTATCTTTGGTGAGAATCAACAGACCATGCGTGATGCCTTAAGTATGATCGAGTCAATTATTGAAGACCCTGAGATTGATAAAATCTATGATGGTACTGTAGTAAAAATCGTAGATTTTGGTGCTTTTGTTAATATCCTACCTGGTAAAGATGGATTACTTCATATTTCTGAAATTTCTAAAGAAAGAGTTGAAAATGTTTCCGATGTATTAAGCGAGGGAGACACTATCAAGGTTAAGCTCATAGGTTTTGATCGCGGTAAACTTAAGTTATCAGCTAAAGCAATAGATAACTAAATTTGGCTTTGTCAAGTTTTTTGACTCCATAGTAAGAAATAATTTGTTATTAATATACTTTTATGGTTTTATACGTATCAACCATATAAAACCATAGGGGGAAATTATGGATAATGCATTAAGTATGATTAGAGACCTAGTAAAAAGTCTTACAAGTATTCTTGTAGCTGTAGTAGGTCTTGGCGTAGTAGCTGGAGTAGTCTTCGGCGGAGACGCTTGGTTCTTTGGTAATGTACTAGACAATCTAGTAGATCTTATCAAAGGTCTAGGTGATGCCGGCTTAGTAGGGCTTCTTGCTGCTGCAATACTTATCGGACTACTTAGATAATTAAATTTAAGAGTATAGTCTATACTTTGACATCTGATGGGATTACCCCTGTCAGATGTCATTTTTGTATCTAATATGAGAAAAAGTCTAAAGAAAATTAGAAAATTCCTGCAGAAGCTTATAGATGTTCTTTTACCACTAGTTTCTGCTGCATTACTCTTAGGTGTCATCTTTGGACCCGATGTGCCTTTTATAGGCCAGGTTTATACGAACCTAAGTGAAATTCTTAAGCTAGTTGGTCAGGATGGGCTTTTAGCGCTTATTTCTATAGTTATTATTCTTGCTTTCTTGAAAAAAAAGAAATAGTTATAGTTTTAAGCTAAAAGTTGGTGGCTATGGGTGGAATTGAACCACCGACCCCGGCGTTATGAGTGCCGTGCTCTAACCATCTGAGCTACATA
>CAYFFR010000036.1:0-12914 GCA_964342675.1 uncultured Gammaproteobacteria bacterium | reverse complement strand
AAATTCCAGTACTTCTATCAGTATCAATAACTAATTACCAGAGTATATAAAGGTCTAAATTATTGAAGTGCATTGATAAGTTTTATGATCAAAGCAATCTCTTAGATTACTAATATTCTAGACAAAAAAAAACAGAGCCTAAGCTCTGTCTTTCAATTCGAGGTTCGAAGGGGTCTAAAGTGAGAATCTCTTTAGCTCCTTGAGGATTTTCTCTTTTCCTCTTGGTGGGTTATTAAGCTATTTTTTATCATCGACTCTTAATAACACTTTCGCCCTTCGGTCTCTACCTTCTAATTCTTTCAAGCTTCCGTCTGCAGTTGGTTACTTGTCCCTTTTAGTTGGTCAGTTAATATTACTCTTCTTTTAGAAAGTGTCAACACTTTTTTGAAAAAAAGTTTATGTTTTTTTAATAGCAAAATTAATTCCAATTTTGATCATAAAATTCTTGCAAAATTTTATATGCTTTTTTTTGATTTCCCTCTTCATCAACCAGTCCTTTTCTATTATAAAAGTCTTGAATTTCTGGAAGAGGACGAAGCATCGCTCTAAAATCTTTAAGAATCCAAGGTGTCATTCCTTGTATTTCAGGATTATTTAAAATCATTTTTAATTGGTGTTCGTAAACTGTAGCCTGATATTCTTCGGTCCAGATTTTATTAGAGTTTTTATAGCCAAATTTTGCTCCTGCACCAAACTCAGATATATGGATCGGTTTATTATAGGGAGTAGTAATTGAAATATCTTCCATTATCTCAAACATGAGTTTTCTTAGTGTGCCTTCAGAAACTTTTATTTGATCTGCAAAAAAAGACGTGTAGTACCATCCAAAATATTCATTGTAAGAAATTAGATCAACTAGCTCTCCTAATGGATCATCAATGGAAATAGAAAAATCTAATTTCATATTGGGTGAAATATTGGATTCGGAAAGAATGGATTGAAATATAAGCTTCTCATCTTCACTTACCCAGTTAGATTTAATGCCTTGAATTGCTAACACTAATATCAATGATCTAAATTGCTCTTCACTGCCTGATAATAATGCAGCAGTTGTCAGTCTTGATTGATCTTTTAATTTTATTATTGCTAATAATTGTTTTAAAAACTCCATGCGCTCTGGAGAAAATGGAGTCTCATTAGCTATAGACCAAACTCCCACGGAGCTTCTATTCCAGTCTCTCTCCACCAATCGAGTAATTTGATTCAATGCAATTTCAAGGGTCTTAGGATTAGTCCAATCAATATTCCAATAAACTGGTACTTCTTCCCATAATAATACACCCATCTCATCTGCAACTCTTGCTAAATGTCTAGAATAAGGATAGTGCGCAGCCCTAACGAAATTAGTATTTAAGTCTTTAGATAATTTTAATAATTCTTGAAAATGTTCTTTTGAAAAAGCAGGACCAGGTTCACCTAAGGGTTCAGCATGCATTGAAATACCCTTAAATTTAATAGGGTCCCCATTTAAAAAGATCTGTCGGCCTTTTATATATATATTTCTAAAGCCAATCCGATCAGAAATAGAATCATTCTTGGTAAAAATATTGACCTTATATAACTTAGGGTTCGATGGAGACCACAATTGAGGGTTTAATTTAATAGTTCCTTCAACCATGCCCTCTTGGTTTGTATAAAAAGACTGGATAAAGTCCAATTCTGGTATTTCAATTGAAACTTTAGTGTGCGCCAAAGCATTAACTAAAATACATTTAAAGATTAGTTCTTTGGGGTTATTCTGCTTTAATTGCAAATAAGCATTTTGGATATATGTGTTGGGTGTCTCAATAAGATAAACATCGCCTATAAGTCCACCCCATGGCCACCAATCAGTCCTATTGGTAGGTACAGTAGTCGGATCAAGCGAATTATCTGTTTGCACTAAAATAATATTTTCTCCCTCTTCTAGATAGTCACTTATCTCAAAACTGAAAGGAACATATCCGCCTTGGAATTCACCAACAGTATGTCCATTTATAAAAACTTTAGTTTTAAAATTGCTCCCTTCAAAATATATATGGATGAGCCCATCGTTAGGCCTTGCTAAATTAATCTTTTTATATAACCAAACAGGTCCTTGATAAAAAAATAATCTTTCATCTTGAGCGTTCCATGCGCCAGGTATATTCAATGTTAATGCAGTTTCAAAATTGTATTCAACTAACTCCATTCCTGTGATTTGAAGTTTATTTTTTGGGAAACCACCAAAGAATGATATCTCAGGTAATCCATTATTCATTGGATCAACAAGGTATCTCCATGTGCCATTTAAAGAGGTCAATTGCCTTGAATCAATCCAACCTAATAAAGGATCAGCTGTTTGATAAGTGGGCTGGTTTCGATTAAAAAAATTATCTGTATCTGAGGAATTTTCAGCATTAATAAGACCAGTTAAAACTGATAATCCAAAAACAACACATTGTTTCATAAAGGCATTCATTTATTTAATTTCCAATAAAAATATTTAATCATTTATTCCATACCTTCAACTAAAACAACATGTCGATTTGATGAATTTTTTGAGTGCTCAAGTGCTTGTTGATAATCATCAGAATAATAACAGGCCTTTGCTTGCTCTAGAGATGAGAACTCTACTAGAACGGTGCGCTCATAAACTCCTCCTTCCACCTCAATCTGATCGCCGCCACGAACTAAAAAGTTCCCACCATGTTTCATAATTGCAGGGCCTGCTAGCTTGATATATTTGTCGTAATCGTCTGAGTTATAAACTTGGCAACGTGTAATCCAGTATGCCTTCATTTTAATTTATATTTCAATCTCATTGCATGCAAAATGGGTTCGGTGTAACCGCTAGGCTGTAATCTGCCTTTGATTGCTAAATCACATGCAGCTTGAAATGCAAAACCATCATAAGAAGGTCCCATCGGTTGATAGTTTGGATCTCCAGAGTTTTGTTTGTCTACAACTTCTGCCATTCGTTTCATAGTATCAATAACCTGTTCTTCTGAACAAATAGAATGATGCAACCAATTTGCAATATGTTGGCTAGAAATTCTGCATGTTGCCCTATCTTCCATTAGACCAATGTTATTAATATCAGGAACTTTTGAGCAACCAACTCCATGATCGACCCATCGGACAACATAACCCAATATACCTTGAGCATTATTGTCTAGCTCTTCTTGAATATTTTGTGCGCTCAAGTCTTCTGGTTTTGTTAAAGTTGGTATCGTCAATATTTCATCAATATTAGCTTTGTCTCTTTTAGCAATGATATTTTGTTGTTCAGACACAAGTATTTCATGGTAATGCATTGCATGAAGTGTTGCTGCAGTAGGTGAAGGGACCCAAGCACAGTTTGCACCAGACTTTAGGTGACCTATCTTTATTTGATACATCTCAAGCATTTCATCAGGCATAGGCCACATACCCTTCCCAATTTGGGCTTTACCTTTTAGTCCGCATTCAAGGCCTATATCTACATTCCAGTCCTCATAAGCTAGTATCCATTTTTCTTGCTTCATTTCATTCTTGGTGATAACTGGGCCTGCTTCCATACTGGTATGAATCTCATCACCGGTCCTGTCTAGAAAGCCTGTATTAATAAAAATAACTCTATCTTTAGCAGCCCTGATACACTCTTTAAGATTAACAGTAGTTCGTCTCTCTTCATCCATAATTCCAATTTTCATAGTTAAAGGCTCTAACTTTAAAGCTTTCTCTATAGCTAGAAATAAATCACAAGCGAATCTAACCTCTTCTGGTCCATGCATTTTTGGTTTTACGATATAAATGCTTCCAGCATTAGAATTTGAGAATGTATTTTGATTTTGAAGATCATGTTTAGCAATGCAAGCAGTAAACATTGCATCCATAATCCCTTCAGGTATTTCATTACCTTCCAGATCAGTGATAGCTGGATTAGTCATTAAATGGCCAACATTTCTTATTAACATTAAGCTCCTACCAGGCAAAGTAAACTCTTTTCCTTCAGGGCTCTTATAATTACGATCTTCACTCAATGTTCTTGTTATTTCTGAGCCCCCTTTTATAAAAGTCTCTTTAAGATCGCCTTTCATGAGGCCTAACCAATTTCTATATACAAGGGTTTTATCTTCTGAATCAACTGCTGCAACCGAGTCCTCACAATCTTGAATCGTAGTTATAGCTGATTCCATCACAATATCCTTAATACCAGCTGGATCAGTTGCTCCAATTGAATGATCTCGATCTATTTGGATTTCTACATGTAAATTATTATTTTTTAGCAATATGCTGTTTGGTTGATCTATCTCGCCAGCAACTCCAACGAATTTAGTTGAGTCCTGTAAAAAGGTCTTTGCTCCATCTTTTAATTCACAGCTTAATTGTGAATCTTTGACCGAAAGATTGATAACATCATTATAGGACCCGTTTTCTAAAGCAAAGTATTGATCTAAAAACTGTTTAGCAAAATCAATAACCTTTTGACCTCTAACTGGATTATAGGGTCCAGTTTTATCTGCACCGTCAGCCTCACTGATCATATCAGTTCCATATAAAGCATCATACAGGCTTCCCCATCTTGCATTTGCAGCATTTAAAGCAAACCGCGCATTCATAACTGGTACAACAAGTTGAGGGCCCGCTATCAAAGCTATCTCAGGGTCTACATTGTTTGTATTAACTACAAAGTCTGGCCCTTCATCGACTAGATAGCCTATAGCTTTTAGAAAATCCTTATAATCGTGAAAATTAAATTTGTCTAAAGGATGATCAAGGTGCCATTGATCTATTTGAGATTGAAGTGACTCACGAGTTTCTAGTAAAGTTTTATTTTGAGGAGCAAATTTATAAAAAATTTCGCTTAATGAGCTCCAAAAATGATCTACATCTACATCAAGCCCTGGTAGAACTTCATTAATTAAAAAATGATTTAATTCTTCGCTATATCTTATCTCATGAGATTCGATCATTTTTGTCACAGTAATCCTCTTAATTGATAATAAATTGACTTATGATTATAGCTAAAAAAAGGGAGGATAAACCCCCCTAGTTTTTATTATTCAATGAATAAGATTTATTGATTATAGGCCTGAAGAACTTTCATCATTGAGGTTTGTACTATTTCTCTATTTCCGGTTACTTTTCGAGAAAACTTTTTAAATGAATCACTGCTTAAAAGATTGCTATTGCCGGTAACAGCAGACTCAATATCAGAGGCGCTGGTATAAGCATAATGAGTATAGAAACGATTATTTCCTAATACTTGTGCTCTTAAACCATAACTGCCAGGTAAATTGCCAGCCTTAACTTGTGCTTCAGTTAATTCACTCCATGCGCTAGCATAGGACTTAGCATTACCAACTGACATTCTATAAATGGTATAGATCTGGTTTAAAGCTGAGTCATTATTACCTCCACTAATGAGCTTTCTATTTAATGATTGTTCAACTGGTTCTACGATGTCAGAGACTGATTCAAGAAAAGCAGCAAATTCAGGTGTGTAAAAAGATTCTGTGCCATCTCCCATCTCTTGATCACTATTGTAATTAATAACGACTGCATGAGTTGCATCATCGTATCCATTAAAAACATATGATCCAAAGGTGACCATGCCAGGAAAGGACTTGCCCCAATCAGATTGCATTAAATTATCTAATGCCGTTGCATATTCTTGAACATCTTGAGCAGCAAGTTCAAATGAATAAGTTGCTATATAACCCTCAGATTTGAGGATAGGACTAAACGAGAAGACTACTGCTAACAGGCTAAATAATATTTTTTTCATAAATTTCTCCTATTTAATAAATATTATCTTTAACTATAGAATAAAAATTATAAAAGTGTTAAAAAATTCTTGGGATTACTTAGTCTGTTTACTTAATTTATCTGAAAAAGCAAAACTAAATGCAAACATAGCTAATACATTTACTAAAGCAATAATTTTTTGGATGCTTGCTTGCTGAACCATAGCCTCATAGCTTTCTCGTGGATCATTGTAAGTAAGCTGATAAATTACATAACTAACAGTCATTAACAACAATAAAGATATTGCTACGGTATAGAGTTTATGGGTTTTGCTCCTAATTAAAACAATTAAATAACAAATGATTCCAGGGATAAGTAAACGGAATGCATTAATAGCAAAAAACACATGCGGATCAAAAAATAGATCATATGGGGTCAAGCCTACTGACGCAAAAAAGATTGTTCCTAAAAAGAAAAAAGATGATCCAATCCAAGCAATGTAATAGGTTAATTTATCATCGCTAAACAAAGAAGGAATAAATAAAAATCCAATACCAATAAATATAAATAAGAACATAGCCTGATTAAATAAAAACATGGATACAAAATTTGGTTCGCCGGTAAAAGATTGGAATCTACCTAGATCACTCAAAAAATTATGTGTAAATACATACCCTGCTTGCTCAGGATCATGGATGTTCCCGCCAGCAAAAAAATACATAGCTATACCGACAGATACCACAAAAAAAATAGGTATGAATCTAAGTAAATAGATCGACCAATATTGGAGTATTCTATACATAGGTTGATTAAAGTTAGTAGCTATTTAATTCCAATGGGATTAATAATCATTTGAACTGCACCTCGTATCTTTGCAGGTCCAAGAATGAATAAAAATTCAGATACGTCGTCTTGAGCTAGCTCAGTAGTATTCATAGCTTCTAGGATATAGATACCATTCTGTTGTAATAAAATACCGTGTCCAGGAAAGGGTTCCATGGGATTAATGGGGGGTACTGGATCCAATGACCAAGTATCTGCTCCAACTGCAATAACTCCCTGATCTGCTAGATAAGATGCAACCTCAGGAGTAATGCCTGGAGCACCAGAACCCCACTCTTCAGCGTGTGTTTCATACTTATGCTGAGTCCAACCTGTATGAAAGATCACTACATCGCCTTGTTGAATTTGCACATTTTGTAAATCTAAAGCTTTTTTGACATCTGTAACGTCAAAAGTTTGCCCAAGTACAAGATGGTCAAGATTAAAAGCTGATGCAATATCTATTAAAACTCCCCTAGTAACAATTGGTGGAATTTTTTCTATACCAAGCTTGGTTAAGCCAGTAATTTGTGAAATTTCTTTACCATCAAAACAATTATAAAATTTTGCATCTGGTCTCCCAATATGGCCTAAGCCATCTATTTGGGAACCAATGCCAAACCAACCTTGAAAAATATCATCGTTGTAGGTGGCATTAGGAAAAGGTAACTTCCCAAATTGTTGTGTTGGTTGAACTACTTGCAAAGATAATGACCTCGGAGGATATGCTGGAGTTGAAGAGTCTATCGTCAGACCCAAACTATAGGTTTTGCCCTTAGTAATAAGTTTTGATGCCTTCAAGACACTCTCAGCGGTAATGTAATTTGCGTTACCAATTTCATCATCAGGACCCCATTTTGATGGTACACATTCTGAAGCCTGTAAATTAGCTATAAGTATTAAAAATATTGATATTGAAAATAATAGATGTCTCATGGTTAGAGTTTAACAAAAAAAGGAGGTCCTAGACCTCCTTTTTTAATTGAGATGTGTAATTTATCTCTTGATAATTTTTGATGAGTAGGATCTTCTGTTAAAACATTGTGAGCCTAAATCAGCAAGAGCTTTTTGCTCCTCTAATTGACCGCTAATCTTATCCCAAAATAAATCATTATTAACTCCATACGCAGTCATAGAATTAGCATATAAAACTACCATGTAATCGTATGTAGTTTCCCACTCTGTTGGCATACCTGTCACTGGAAACATCATCTTTCTTCCAAGATTGTCGCCTACTTCTTTGGCAGCTAATGCATACTTATAATAAGCATCATATTCTTGTTGAGCTGTAACTCCATCTGCTAACTTACAATCGAGATACATAACATAACCATTACCGGAATCTGATTGATTATCAGGAATAGAAACATCTCTTTGCCAGACTTCTACAACTCGAATGTTTGTGATTGGAAGTTTTGCTAAAAGAGATTGTCCATTGTTAATCCAATAATCCAAGCCAGCAAATTGCTCAGTAGAATTTGGATATCGTCCATACCAAACCACATCAATAGATGTTAAATCGCTATGAAAGTATGGTGTCATTAGATTAATGCCATAATTGTCATATACTTTTTTATTTTTAGCCCATCTAACAAAACTTTCAGCCCAATCTTCCATATCTGAAAAATCCTTACCATCGTTATATTTTCCAATATAGTACTCAGCCTTATAAGGTGTGTACGGAGATGAGGAGTCCTCTTGAGCAAAGCCATTAAAAGCTAAGAACAAAACACTTAAAGATAATATAAATCTCATTTAATTCTCCTATGTAATAAATGTGTATGTTTAATATAAAATAAAAAAATAGAAATGTGTTAAATATCTATATGAAAGCCTAAAATAATTTGCTTCCCTACAGGGTTATCTAGAACCCTCAAGTAATATATATCTTTCATTAAATCTAAAGAAATATACTCATTATTGATATCTCTTTCAGTATTAAAAAAGACTCCATCAGGTGTATGAACTCGAAATTGTTTAAGTTTGTTAGCAGTTCTTTTGCCGCCGCCTAAATTGGCTTTTACTCCAAACATATCAAAGGTGTAAATAAATCTAGAATAATATGCGTTATATATAAAATTATTTTGATTGTAACGGAGGTTGACGGGGCTACCCTCTTCTAAAAAATCTTTTAAATGAATCCTGCTTAAAACGCGACCTAAGCTTAAAGAAAAACTATTCGTTTTGATTATAGATGTTTCAATAAAACTCTCATGATTTTTAAAATATAGCTCAGCTCTTGCATCTCCAAACCATTGAGTGTGGCTTTCTGAGATTGTAGAAAGATGTGAAGAAATAAAGCCAGCTTTTATAGAGCCATAATTAATTATAGTTCCAAAGAAATTACCATGATAAGCGCCTCTAACCCTCCCCGTGAGTAATGAGAGATAATTTTTATGGAATGAATAGCCTAACATCGATGATTGCAGATCAGTATAAAAAACCGTTTCACTGTTATTGGATAGATCTCTTAAATGATCTCCTAAATAACTAGCCTCTACCAAAGAGCTAATAAAGCCAGAGGGTTTTTGTGAAAAATCATCAATTAATGCAAGGTTGGGTGGGTCTAATAACTGGTAGTAGTCTGTGGTGCAGCTTGATGATCCGCAACTAAAAGTTGAGCCTATAAAATCATAATGATATTTACCATCAATTTCTACAGGCCAAAGCAAGATATCCTCATCCAGATCAACAAAATTATCATATAAATCAAATGAGGTTATATTATTGATTAAAACGCTTGTTCTTGTATTTGAATCAATAATATCTAAATCTCCATCATGATCATAATCAAGGATATGGAGTTTGCCTTGCCCTACCCACCAGTTTGAAAAAGGATTCCCATTTGCATACTTTGCATGGTCGGGACTTATTGAACTTGTTACATCTGTGAATGAATTTCCTTTTTCATTTTTAAAAAATTGTATAACTCTGGAATGGTAGTAAGGTTCGTGAATTGTTGATGCAAGAATAATATCGATATAACCATCATTATTGAAATCAAATGCTTCCATATCATTTGCATTACCATTGTCTCCAAAATAATTAGCAGGTAGCTCTACATAGCTTCGAGTGGTCCAATCATTATGTCCATCATTAAAATATACGACTCCTGCACTATTTTCGGAGAAACCATATAAATGAGATATTCTTGGGTTAAACCAGCCCAAAGCGATGTCTCCAAATCCATCATTATCAAAATCACCGATGGTAGCTGTTGTAGGCCAGATTTGATCAATATTGTTTCCCCAATTGTCATAATCAACTTCTACCCAATAATCAAAAATAGGAATCTTATGATTGGCTATAAATTGCCCATTTCCATCGTTAATTAATGCAGTGTAAGGTATAACTTCTGAACATCCAGAGCATGGATCTATATCTCCACCAAACTTATATCCATGACGAGTATAATCAAAAATAGGAGTAAAAATATCTAGATCTCCATCTCCATCAAGATCACCATAAGTCGCATCGTGCACAAATATCTGTCCATGAGCTTCTTCAAAAAACATGTTAGGAAGGTTCGTGAAGCTTTTATTTTCAAGCTTTCCTTCAGCATTGCTTAAAAATAAAATGCTGGTGTCATAGTAATCACTGATGCCATCATTATTAAAATCAGCAACAATTTTTCCATTAGTATAATCGTTCTGATTTCCACAAGGATGCATAACGTTGATCTCTTGAGATAACCAACTCCGGCCTCCCTGAACGCATGGAAAGCTCCCATCCGCAAAAACATCTGCAGATAATTCAAAATGACCTTGGCCGTCGTTAATAAACGTTAACATTAGATCTTCTAAAATAAACTCTCTGGTTCCAACGTTATTTCCAACATAAATTAGATCTGTATGATCATCTCCATTAAGATTTGCTTCAAACCATTGTGCATTATTAAAGTAAGGGCCAGCTTCAGTAATCTCATCAGGATTTGAAGAATCCCCGGGATGAGTTCCATCTGAAGTCACTCTTAAGAAACCATAATCCTCTATTTTATACTTGTCATTGGAAGGCCAATTTGAGCTTGGAGAAAAATCCGACATTGAATATTCTATTGTTACCTCCCCCCATGGCGATACCATAGTATTACTAAAAGACTCAAATGGTATTCTGTGATCTAATTCAGGAGATGGAGCTACCTCAACTCCAATAGGCTGCAAGCGACTGGAGCTACCACTAGAGCAGGAATAGAAAAAACTAATGATACAAATAATGCTAAAACATTTAATAACTGGTAGGTGTCGAATGCTGAATCGCATGTAAAATTATTGTTTATTGAATACTATTTTAATATGAAATAGAAAAAATAATTTTCATCACAACACTTAAAACTAAACTCTGGTTAAAAACATATAACATTTTTGACGATTTTTTTATGATGTATACTCTAGTTAGAAAAAATGTTAGGAGAATGTTATGAAAAACCCAATTGAAACAGCTGTGCATACTCATTTAGCTGGCTGGAATGCAAATAGCCCAGACTATGGTAATAGAGAGAAATGGCTGACTGCTTGGCATCCTGACTGTGTCTTTCAAGACCCAGTTGGCGGTAAAGAAAAGCATGGAATACAGGCTGTAGAAGATACTTGGGATAAAGGTTTCCAACCAGGGCATAGTTGGAATTGCGAACTAGTTTTTATGTCGGTTAATGTCGATCAAGTAGCCGTACATCTAATCAATCATGGGAATATTGATGGTAACACCTTTGATCTTGAATCTATCGAAATCTATTGGATTGGTGATTGCGGAAGAATTGTCCGTTGTCACACATATTTTAATCCAACTGAGGACATGAATCTGGATCCATACTGGACCGTTTAGAACTAGAGCAGGAAACGTGGTTCGAACTCGTGACCTCAACCTTGAGAGAGTTGCGCCCCACCCTACTAATATTTACTATGAATTAGCCTCACAACTCACTCCACTGAATCACTTGCAATTCTGGCTTAGGAACCTTTTCACCGATAGCATCTAACCATCGCAGGGTAATAAAACCAAAATTATGCCCACTTGTATCCAGCCAATTAGGGTGGCCAGGATCTTTATGGGCAACCACAAATTCCACCGAGCCATCTGCAGAATAATCTACTTCATCTAAAGTCAAAGAAGTGGACCGGTGAAGGTAATCTGCAGTTTCGTGCCATCGCGATTCTAAAGCAATATTCCAGTAACGTGTGTCTGGTGGCTGAACCCGCATAATCAAAGCCTCATCATCTTCAAGCTGATAACTGCCAATCATATAAAGGTTATCATTTCCACTAATCGCCCCTCCCAAGCTATCTGAGGTAACCTCTTTAAATGCATTAGTTTCATCCATTAATTCTGGTAAAACCCTATGATGTAAAGTGGTCAAACTAAAAAAGACATAGCTGGTAACTATAATTGCATCTGCAATCTCTTGATCAGTGACGGGACTAAACGGAAGTGGGGAACCTAACGCTTCAATATTAAAGGTAGCTAATTCCTCTTGCTCTCGCGAAGCAATATACTGTCGTACTAAAATACCCGATGCATCATCCGGAATTTGAACCCATTGACCTGGCATATCAGTCGCTTCTTGACTAAGAATTAATGTGAAGTTTCCTTCTTGATCAAGGTTAAGTGTTTTATCACTAAGATATGCAAACTGGCGCCGAGGTGTATTGCTTTGACCAGCAATGAATGTCAAACCTAAATAGCGAACGCTACCTATATTACCTGTAACTTTATAGCTGTACTGTCCATCAATTGCAGCTAATTCATATTCAGCATCTGGGTTGTCGCCTCCAACCTTACGCACCAAGGTGTCCATTCTTTGAAAATGTGGCGTACGGGGATTTGCATCGGCAGCTACTTCTACACTCATGGCTATAACCCGCAATAGCCAACGCATACCTTCAACAGCTTCCTGTTCAGTTCTAGCATCACTGAGCACCATCTTTCGAGCAGCTGTTAGCATTTCTTCAAAATCCAATAATGCTTGATGAGACGCAAGTTTTGAATAGCTCTGATTTGAACTTGCTCCAAAATTCATAAGAGTTGAATATAAAGCTGGACCACGAGGCATTTGATAACCTAAAAATCCACCAATCATAATAAGCAGTGCTGCAATAAGAAGCTTTTTAACCATGGCCGCTATTATTCCTCACAGTAGGACATGTCTACCTTTTCACCATTCCTATAACATTGTTTGGAAAGTAATTCACCGTTCTCAGAGTAATACTCAAAAGGTCCGTGTGATTCTCCGTCTTTGTAGTTGTGTATGAACATTAATTGACCGTTCTCATGGTAAAACTCAAATCCTTGTAGTTCTCCATCTTTGTAGTTTTCTTTTGCCTTTAATTGACCGTTCTCATGGTAAGACTTCGACGCTAATTGACCGTTTTCATGGTAGGACTCCACAAGTCCGTCTTTGTAGTTTT
>CAYFFR010000035.1:0-13143 GCA_964342675.1 uncultured Gammaproteobacteria bacterium | reverse complement strand
GCCCGGAGAGATTCGAACTCCCGACCGCCTGGTTCGTAGCCAGGTACTCTATCCAACTGAGCTACGGGCGCTTAAAATAATTATACAAAGAAATGATTATAAAAATTTTAATTAAAAATATGATACATCAAAGTATAGTTATAGGAACATGAATTCAAATAATCAATTAACAAATAATTTTATCTATGCAAGTTTAGTTATACCTGTTGCTGGTTCAGGAATGCCCATATTTGTTTACATACTTCCATTCTATGCGGATGAATTAATGCTAGGTATGACGACAGTATCAATTATATTTTTTCTTGGTAGATTCATAGATGTTTTCACAGATCCAGTTATGGGTTTTCTAATTGATCGATACCAAACAAAATCATCAAAGCATAAACATTGGGTTTTATTAGCAATACCATTAATTACCCTCTCTACTTATTTAATTTATTTTCCTGGAGATAATCAAGTATCAAATTCCTATTTCTTTTCTAGTTTATTCCTCTTATATTCGGGTTTTACTTTACTGGTGATTACTCAATTATCTTGGTCTCTTATCATAGCCCCTTCCTACGATAATAGAACAAATCTAATGACTTTAAGAGAATTTATGGCTCTAATTGGCATGTTTATTGTTATTGTAATACCAGCAGTTATAGAAAGATACACACCTGAAATGCAAGCAAAAATTGAGGGGATAGGGTGGTTTGTTATTATCTCAACTCCTTTAATTATATTAGCTGCATTTATAAGATTACCTGATAAGTCTAGCTTTTCTAATAATATTCCTTTGAAGGATAGCCTTTTAGTTTTTAAGAAACTCTTTAACAATAAGGATGTCAATCGAATTGTAATCGTAGGTTTTCTTATAGCATTTGCTCAAGGACTATCAGGCGGCTTATTTTTAATCATTGTTGATTCAATTTTTGATTTAAAAACCTATGGATCTAGAGCTATTTTGGCATATTTTTTAATGAGCGTAGTAGGATTGTGGGTTTGGAGAACAATAAGCGTTAAAACTTCAAAACATTTATCCTTATCCATATGTTGCTTTTATGCAGTTGGAATATTATTAATATACTTCTTTGGTATTAACCTATTAGATAATTTATCTAATGTACAAAAAATTATCTTTTTATTTTCATTCGTAATTCTATTTGGTTTTGCATTTTCTGGACCCAATCCCCTCATTAACGGAATGATTGGTGACTTATCGCAGATCCAAAAGATCAAAGATAATACAGATATAGGTGGCAGCATTTACTCTTACTTAACGACTTTAAGTAAATTTGGATTAGCTTTGGCTATTGCGGTTCCTTATATTTTGCTTGAACAAGTTTTTGGTTTTCAAATTAAGTTAGGTGCATCAAACGAACAAGAGATTAAATCAGCATTATGGAATATTTATATATTTGCACCAATGATTTGTTATTTAGTTTCTGGATTTTTAATTCTTAGGCATAATGTAAATAGATCAGACTTGGAGATAGACCGTGAACTATAGAAAGTATGAGTGTGTAATATGCGGCTATATTTATGATGAGGAGTTTGGAATTCCTGACGAAGGTATACCCGCTGGAACTAAATGGGAAGACATTCCTGATGATTGGTCGTGCCCAGATTGTGGGGTAAGTAAATTCGATTTTGATTTAATAGATTAGTTGAGTCTTAAGAGCTTGATCTTTTCTGCTTCATCATAATCAACATAAAAGCTTGAATAGTGTTTTCTAAATTGCGCAATAGGACCGTCTTTATCACATAATACCGGCCTATAAGCAAATTTTTTATTTTCCCAAATAGGAATATCTTCTTTTACTTGTTTGTTGATATCATCAATAATTGCCATTGAGACACCACCTGTTGGAACTTTACCTTTTATTTTCTTTTGAAGAAAATAAAACCTAACTATACATAATTCTTCCTCTATTGGAGTTGTCATCCCCAATAGAAGTGTATCGCATATTCCTTCAAATTTTGTTGAGTTATCACCTGGACCATTAGAAAAAGCGGTAATTCTACCTTTGACAGTACCTCTAGGCGTTTCCATATCAGCTTTTTGGATTGATATTCTCTTTTGTTTATCATAGCTGACCTCAGAATCAGGATAACTGACCACACCATGTACATATCGGAAGTGTGCTGTATCTACAGCATTTTCTGCCATATCTTGGATATGACATTTAATAGGATATTCATAAAGAAGATAATCATCTGCCCAATCAGGATCTGAGATCTCAGGATATTCCTGAACTTCATATTCTGGTTCTAATCCTTCAGGATGATACCATGCATAAATCAAATTATTTTTTTCTACAGTTGGGTAGGTTTGAATTTTAGTATCTTTAGCTCTTTGTGGAATTTTAGATGCGTATGGTATATCACCAATAGTTCCATCTATATTCCAACGCCACGCATGGAAAGGACATTCTATGCATTCATCATTAACAATACCACCATGACCTAGATGAGCTCCTAAATGTGGGCAATAGGCATCTAACAATGATACTGCACCTGATTTTGTTCTAAATAAGACTAAATCTTGAGCAAAGTATCTAACAGGTTGAACATCACCTGATTTAAGGTCTTTTGATTTTCCAACACAATACCAACCAAATGGTATAGGCATAGGGTACCTTTTTTTCATAATAATATTTTATAGGTTAAAAAGTTTTTTTGCATTGCCACCTAGGAATTTAGGCCAGATTTCATCTTTAAATTTTACTTTTGGCAATTCATTAAAAATCTTTTCAAGAGATAGCCCCATTGGGAAATACCCAGCATACATTATCTTCTCAGAACCACGAGTATTTGCATAATTAACTATTGCTTGTGGATAATGTTTTGGACTAAATGCACTTGTTGAATAATATAAATTGGGATATTTAAGCATTAATTTAACTGCTAAATCAGTCCATGGTTCTGCACCATGCCTCATGACAAATTTTAGTTCAGGAAAAAACCAACACACTTCGTCTATTAGTTCAACTTTTTGTGGAGCCATTGGTATTCTAGGTCCTGGAACACCAACACAACAAAAAAAAGGAATATCCAATTCAACACAAGTTGCATAAATTGGATACCATTTTTTATCATTAATAGGAACGGGGGGACATAAACCACATGGGAAAGTACTTACAGCTTTTATACCATAATTTTTATGTATACGTTTAATACGTCTCACTTCATCCATTCCATCATTTGGATTAACAACTAAATCGAAGAAGAATTTATCACTATGATCTTTAAGAACTTTTTGCGATATCATTGAATCTTCATCAAAACCTATCATTGCCTTATTAATTGAATATTTATCCATTTGATCAATGGTATATTTGATAAAGTCATCTTGTTTGCCAGTTTGAGGTATATCCTTGAACATATATTGAGCAGGCATTTCAAACATTTTTTTAGACTCTTCATCCATTAATAAAGGTTTCAAGAATGAGTACCAGTCAGAACGGTCTTCCTGATTAGGGATTCCTAACATAAGGTCTACAGTAAAGATATCTTTATTAAATGACATGTTTAGATTTTAGCCAATACTAATGAAAAATAGTGATGAAATCAAAAAAAACATTATTTATTAGCTAATATCTTGATATTTTTTAGATACTTGATACTCATGGCATGAATTCTCCTCCATTAACATCTAAGTTTGCACCAGTAATCACATTAGCTAAATCAGAAGCTAAAAATAATACAGCATTAGCGCAATCTCTATCATCTGGAATAGATCCAATAGGTATATCTTTTGTTATCTGATTAATCAATTCTTGCTTATCAACCCCCATCATTTTTGAAGTTTCTGTTACATAGTTTTCTACTGGAGGTCCCCACATCCATCCCATATATACAGAATTTAACCTTATGCCGTATTGACCTAGTTCTTTTGCAAGTATTTTGGTCGCACTTGTTAATGCTCCTTTAGACGCCGCATAACCACCTTGAGTCGGCAATGGTTTTTTTGTAATTAAGCTATTAACCATAACTATAGATCCATAATTTTGTTTCTTCATTTCTTTGATAGCTTCTTTGGTCAGTTTCATTGTTCCAAAGAAATTTGTATGCATTGTTTCCAACCAATCATCTAAATTAGCATCTTTGAACTCAACAAATTCTCCAGGTCTATAAGCGCTATTTAAGAGACAATCAATTCTTCCAAATTTTTTAATGGTTTGTTGTATAAGATTTTTACAGTCTTTTTGATTGGTAATATCAGTTTGTACAGTTAAAACCTCAGTATTATTTTTATTCAATTCTTTTTCTATTTCTCTCAATCGAGTTTTTGTTCTAGCTGCAATTACACATTTTGCTCCATGTTCTGATGATCCATAAGCCAATTCCTGACCAAGGCCAGGGCCAATTCCTGAAATAACAACCACTTTATCTTTTAATAACATTACACACCTCGTTATTAGTTAATATATGTCTCTAGGTATTTATTAAATTCTTCGTAAATAAAGTCTTCTGACAAATTATAGTCAGAAAGATTATATTTATGAGCACCCATTTCATGTTTATTTTCTTCTTGCCACGCCTGCATGGCTAATTCTGTTTTTTCACCAAAAGATTCATTGATGAATTTATAAATTTTTTTCATCTCTTTAATTGGATCTTTAATCATGTTATCAAACTTTAAATCTAAAAAATTCTTTGGAAATTTTTTACTAACCTCAAGACAATGATTTAATGCTTTTGATAATTTTTTTGACCAATGTTTACCTATAAATGTTGTATCAAAATTATTTGTTAATGGCTCATAAAGATTTGCACACATGGAACAGAATGATGGTACTGTTTTAAAAGGATCCCGATGAGTTTGAATTACCATAGCATCAGGAAACACTTTTAATAACTTATCTATAAAACCCAAATGATGAGGCGATTTAAGAATCCAACGTTTTTTTTCTCTGCCAGGATTTTGCCATTGTAAGTATTGAAGGAGGCGTTTTAAGTCTAAATATGAAATTTCATGATCTTGAGATTCAACCCATTTTGAATATGATGGAACTCTCATAAATGACTCGGGGACTGTGCTCATGAAATTATGTTCTAATAATAAAATTTCTTCATCGGCGCCATTGAAATCCCAAGGATGAATTTTTAAAGCATCAGGAGATGCTTCAACAACTGCATCTACTTCTGCTTTACCCATTTTCATACGTTTTTCAGGGTTTCCTCTTACTTCATCTGGAAGCATTGCCGGATATCTGCCTTCCCACCACAACATTGCGGTATGATTCGGATCTGAAGCAAGCATTCTATGTGTCATCGTACTTCCAGTGCGAGGCAACCCAACTATAACAATTGGATTATTAATTAGTTCATCTATTATTTGAGGTTGGCTTTCTATATCTGATTCAATTCTTAATCTATTTATAAGAAGACCAAGAATCCTGTTCTTCTGTGCAGATAATCCTATTTCATTTAAATTAGCTTCAGAATTTATTGAATCAATAAGAGATTCACAACCTTCAATAAAAACATCATTACCAAAGTTACTTAAATTTGTATTTTCTTTAGATGCTTCTAGTAACTGAGAAAACGAAATCTTTTTTTTCATGTTAGTTCTTTAATTTTTACTAGTTCTACAATAGGCTCAATACTCTCATCAGCATCTATCCATCTTAATAACATTGCACCATTAGGTCTGCCACAGGTTATAAGATTATTTTCTAAGTTTTCAGGCTGATATGTGATATGAATTTTCAAATTATTATTTTTAGTTACTGCGTTATGATAGTTTAAATGAATAGGGTAGTTTCTATAATCTAATGATTCCATCCAATGATTTTCAAGTTGGAAGTTCCAATATGAGCATTGAGGAATCTTCGTTGTAATCTTTAAGCATTCGTCCTCTTTAAAATCATAATAACCATGGTGATAACTAATATTTGGATCTCCACCAGCAGCTTGAAAGAAAACTTGATCGCCAAGCGGTAAAGCATTTAGATGATCTTTTTGAAATATTTTTACCCATTCTGTGAATGTTTGTGCTGTTCCTCTTATAAATCGTATCGATGATGATAAGTAGTTAATAAATTCTTTATTTGTTAAGGGTAAGCTTGGATTATAATCATTAAGTGACCTAATTCTCATAGATGCTCTAGCATCAAGCATTTTATTTTTGTAAGTTTGCCTAACTATTATCATGTTAGATGATGGTCTTAATGTGAGATGATTACGCTTACCAGATGACTCATTCATAGAGATAGAAAAATTACCATTTTTATCTACATCCACATTTTTTAGATCAATTTCATCATGTGAAATCATAGTTCCATCTATTGAGTATCTATTTTCTTTTACTCCAAAACTTATATAGTCTGCTTCACCAATATTGCCCATGATTGTATATAAATTTTTACCATTTATATTTGCATTCAAGTAATGATTATCAGGGTTATCTGCACCTATTTTTCCTGTCTCATGAGATAAACAATAAAAAGATGGGTGATTATTATCAGAATGTTCAAAATACATTTCTGAAGATAATCTAAGAAGTCTTAATAGATATCTATACCCTTCATAATGATCATGATCATTGTAAGAATTTTTTTCAATTAATTTTCCTAGATCCTTAAGCTCATCACAGAATTTATTCCATTCATCTTTTATTGATTCCATAGCATTTTTCTCTAATACTATTAATTATGTTAACTCAAAATATGTATTTTTTATGCCTGCACCACAAGAAAGAGATTTAAAAAAAGCATCTCTGTCATTTAAAAAATGGCTAATTGAACAAAAAAACCTATCTAAAGGTATTGATGTTTCTATCTTAGGTGGTCCTGAAAATACAGGCTTTTCTAATGAAACTCTTAGTTTTGTAGTGAAAGATGGTGATAGTATTGATGGATATGTATTGCGTTTTAATCCTAGTGGATATTTAGTTTTTCCAGAATATGACATTAAGAAACAGTATCTCATAATGAAGGAGTTAATTAATCACAACATTAAAGTCCCAGAAGTTGTTTGGTATGAAGAAAATGAAGAATACTTAGACAGTTCTTTTTATGTAATGAAAATGTGTACAGGAGAGGCTCCATCAGACAACCCCCCATTTCATCAAGAGGGTTGGCTTGCAGATTCTTCAGAAGATATTAGAGAAAAAGTTTGGTGGGGTTGGGTTGAACAAATGAGTAAGATACATCGTGTAGAGGTAACCGATAATTTTAATTTTTTAAAATCAGATCATATAAATAATATTGAACGACCATTGGATCAAGATTTAAATTACTACTTATCATTTTATGATTGGGCAATTGAAGGGGAGAAACACCCTGTCTTAGAAGATGCAATGAATTGGCTAGATAGCAACAAACCAGATATCCAGACTGATCAGTTCGCAATTGTTTGGGGTGATTGTAGAGTACCTAATATTATGTATGAAAAAAATGGCCATGTTTCTGGCGTTCTTGACTGGGAGATGGTTGCTTTAGGTGATCCATGTCAAGACTTGGCATGGGGTATTGCAATAGATGATTGTAATTCTGATGGTATCAATATTCCAAAATTAAACGGTTTTCCAACTGAATCAGAAACTATATCAAGATGGGAAAATTTAACTGGTTTTAATAGTCAAAATTTTAATTATTACTATATTTTTTCAATTTATAAATTTGCAGTTATTATGATAAGAGTGGTAAAAAAACTTGAATATTATGAGATTATGCCACCAGGATTAGATGCGCATATCAATAATCATGCATCACAAATGTTAGAAAAAAAATTAACGGAGATTTAGATGGGCATATTTTCAATTGACTCAAAAAATAATAAACAAATATTAACCCTACAAAGCCCAAAAGACTTTAGTGTTATAGGGGAATATCAATGCGCATCTACAGAAGATGTAAATAATGCAATGAAAAATGCAAGGCTTGCGCAAGAGGATTGGGCAAAGACCTCAATTAATAAGCGTATAGGATTAATGCACAAGGTTATAGATGTCATAATCGATAATCAGGATCACATCATGGATGTCGTTATTCAAGAGACTGGTAAACCAATACAAGAAGCAATGTCCATGGAAATATATTCATCAATTGATTCTTTAGCGTTTTACGCAAAAAGAGCTAAAAAATGGCTTAAAACAAAAGTAGTTAAAATGCATGGACCTATGAGTTTTTTAAAAAAAACAAAGATTATTTATAAGGCCAAAGGTGTTATTGGTGTCATAACTCCTTGGAATGGACCATTTATTTTATCCATTAATCCAGTAATACAAGCTCTATTATGTGGAAATGCTGTCATCATTAAACCCTCTGAAGTAACACCAAAATCAGGAATGCTTGTTCAAGATATGTTTGCATTAGCAGGAGCACCAAAAAATCTAGTTCAAGTTCTTATTGGTGATGGTAAAGTTGGTTCAGATTTAATTGATGCTAAACCAGACAAAATATCATTCACTGGTAGTATCAATACTGGTAAAAAAATTGCTCAAAAATGTGGCGAAAAATTAATACCTTTTTCTTTAGAATTAGGTGGTAAAGATGCAATGATTGTTTGTTCAGATGCTGACATTGATGATGCTGTTAATGGGGCAGTAATTGGTTCATGTATGAATGCCGGACAATACTGCTGTGGTACAGAAAGAATTTATGTATTAGATGATATTTACGATGTATTTATTAAAAAAGTAGTAGCTACCACAGAATCTCTAAAACAATCAGATCAATTGTATGCCGATATAGGGGCAACATTTTGGGATAAGCAAATTGATATAATTGAGGAGCATATTTCAGATGCGATTACTAAAGGAGCAAAAATTTTATGTGGGGGAACAAAAAATCCAAATCTAAAGGGCTTATATTTCCAACCCACAGTTATAGTGGATGTTAGTCATGAAATGAAAATTATGACAGATGAAACATTTGGACCAATCATTGCTATTATGAAAGTCTCTTCAGAAGATGAAGCACTTCAATATGCCAATGACTCTTATTATGGACTAAATGGAAATGTATGGACTAAGGACATTAAAAAAGGAGAAAAAATTGCTTCATCTCTAGAAACAGGAGCATGCTCTGTGAATGATATGGCGATGAGCTATGGTGTTAATGAGGTTCCATTTGGTGGAGTTAAACAAAGTGGTATGGGCAGTGTGAATGGCAAAGAAGGCTTCAGAAGTTATGCACATGCCATGCCTATTATTATTGGAAAAAAACCTGCAAGCATTTATCCGTACAATCAAAAATCTTTTGATCAGATGAAAGGTGCTATAAAGTTATTTTGGGGTTCAAAAATAATGAGAAAGTTCTGGGGTTAATATTATTTAGGTTTTGCAGCAGATAAATAACTAGGTACTTCACCACCACCATGGACTTCTAAACATGCTCCTGTTATCCATGAAGCATCATGTGATGATAAAAACATACATGCATTAGCAATATCATCAGGGGATCCCATTCTTTGCATAGGAATAGTTTTAGCTACAGCCTTTAATTCTTTTTTTGTACCATAATGTTGAATAGAATTCTCAGTCTCTATGTAACCAATTATGAGTGAATTTACTCTAATTTGAGGGGCCCATTCAATTGCTAAAGCTTGAGTAAGATTAATTAAGCCACCTTTAGCTGCTCCATATGCGGCACTTCCTGGCGTAGGTCTGGTAGCTGTTACACTAGATAAATTTAATACGCAACAAGAATTTTTTGATTTCATCATATATTTTGCAACAAAGTAGCTTACATTTAGAACTGAATTTAAATTGAGATCTATGATTGAGTTGTTAAAGTTAATAGATGCTTGTAAAGACTTTACTAATGGAGCACCACCTACATTATTAATTAATATATTAATTTTTTTGTAAGATTTTATGATCTCTTTAATAACTTTTTCAGTTTGGAGTGGATCCCTAACATTGCATTGAAAGAAGATAACTTTATTACCATTTGATGAAAAGAGATATTTTGGCTTAGTCCTAGCTAAAACAATAACTTTTGCTTTTTGACGGAGATATGCGAGAGCAATACCTTTTCCAATTCCCTTAGTCCCACCTGTTACTATGACAATTTTATTTTTATATGAATCTTTTTTAACCATTTCTAGATATTATAATGAGGTTCTTTCAAAATTATTAATAAAAGGAGCATTTCATGTTAATTGGAATTTTAGGTGGTACAGGTGATTTAGGTCTTGGTTTGGCTTCAAGATGGTTAAAAGTAGGCCACAAAATCCTTATAGGATCAAGAAAAATTGAATCAGCCATAAATGCTACTAAGAAATTAGGATTGGCTGATAGCAGTGGAAAGTTAAATATTGATGTTGCTAGAGATTCAGATATATGTTGCTTAACTATTCCATATGCAAATCATGGCGAACTTCTAAAAACATTAATAGAACCTTTAAAAAATAAAATTTTAATTGACTCAACCGTTCCTTTGTTGCCACCGAAGGTTATGAGGGCGCAATTACCGAAGGAAGGATCTGCTGCAATTCAGGCCCAAAATATTTTAGATAAAACAACCACTGTTATATCTGCATTTCAAAATGTATCAGCAGAACTACTTCAGTCAGATAATAAGATTAATTGTGATGTTTTAGTTTGTGGAGATCAAAAAGATGCAAGAGAAATAGTTATTAATCTTATCAAGGATATAGGTCTTACTGCATGGCATGGTGGTCCTCTATGTAATTCTTCTGCATCAGAGGCATTAACATCAGTATTGATAGCTATTAACAAAAATCATTCTATTAAACACTCAGGAATTAAGATAACCGGTATATAGGAGAGTCGGATTAGTATATCAATCATTGGAACGAACAGTTTTCCCTTAGTTAATCCAGGTGATAACCTAAATGAACTAATTCTTAAGAACCTTCAACTTAACAAAATCAATCTTAATAATGGGGATATTATAGTGATTGCTCAAAAGATCATTTCAAAAGCTGAGAATAGATACGCTTCATTAAAAGATTTTAAACCTTCGGATACTGCAAAAGAACTAGCCTTACATATTAATAAAGATCCAAGATTTATTGAGGCTGTCTTAAGTCAGACAAAAAAGGTTATACGGCACCGTAATAATGTATTAATAGTTGAACATAAGTTAGGTTTTGTCCATGCTAATGCTGGTATTGACCGATCTAATATTGATCAATCAGATGAAAAAATTTTATTTTTACCAAAAAACCCAAATCAATCAGCAAAAAGAATTGGTAAATTTTTAGAAAGTAAATTAAAAATAGACATATCAATTATTATCAGTGACACCATGGGAAGAGCTTTTAGGAATGGTATTGTTGGTTTTGCCATCGGTGCTTATAACATTGAATGTATTAGAGATGAAAGAGGATCTAAAGATATTTTTAACAATACACTCCAAGTAACACAAATAGGGGTTGCAGATGAGCTAGCTTCTGCTGCTTCGTTAATAATGGGCCAAACAAATGAGAAAAAACCATTGGTAATTATTAATGGCTATAAAAATAGGAGACCTAGTGAAAATAATGCAGATGTATTAATAAGGGATGAAGAACTAGATCTGTTTCGTTAACTTATGAATATTTTATTAGTATGTGGTGGGGTCGGCGGTTCAAAACTTGCGTTAGGCTTTTACAAATTAAGAAATAAAATTCCATTTTCAATTTTAACTAATACTGCTGATGATTTTGAACATCTAGGTCTATATATATCTCCAGATATTGATACCGTTACTTATACATTGGCAGATGTTGTTAATAAAGATCAAGGTTGGGGAAGAGATAAAGAGTCATGGAATATGCTAGAAGAATTATCTATTTTAGGAGGAGAAGATTGGTTTAAATTAGGCGACAAGGATTTATCAGTGCATATTTATAGAACTATCTTATTAAAACAAGGCAAAACTTTATCTGAAATTACAGAGATAATTTCCAAGAAATTTAATGTTAAAGTACCTATATTTCCGATGTCAAATGATCCAGTTCAAACGTACATACAAACAAGTAATAATTTAATCCCATTTCAAGAATATTTTGTTAAATATAAATGCCAACCAGAAGTATCAGATTTTGTATTTAAAGGTATAGATGGCGTTCATTTAAATCCAAATATAGATTTACAATCTTTTTCTCACATTGTAATTTGTCCATCAAATCCTTTTGTAAGTATTGCACCAATTATTACAATTCCAGAATTAAAATCATTTCTAACAAATAACAAACATAAAGTATCGATAGTTTCCCCAATAGTGAATGGTAATTCACTTAAAGGACCAACAGCAAAAATGTTTATGGAATTAGGCCAAGAAGTTTCAGTCACTTCGGTATGTAAAATTTATAAGGATATAGCCAATACAATCTTTATAGATAAATCGGACAAACATTATCAAAATGATCTAGAGAAGATGGGCTTTAGGGTCCATATTGATAACTTAGTAATGAACAACCTTAATTCAAAAATTAATTTAGCAAAATTTATTTATTCAAAAATATCGTGATTAATGTTTTTGTACCAATAAAATCTTTTAAAACATCAAAACAACGCCTATCTCAAGTATTATCAGATAACTCAAGAGAGTCATTATCAGAAAGCTTGGTTACAAACTTAATTAATAAGCTTATTACGTTTCCAAATAATTTTATGATATATATAGTGACAGATGATCGAAGAATAAGTTTTAAAGATGTCACATCTATAATCACTAAGAAATCTTTAAATAAAGCTCTTCAAGATTCAATTAATAAAGTTTGTAATGACCAGGATGAAGTTTTAATTATCCATTCTGATTTACCATCCATTAATATTTCTGATATAGAACATATTATTAAATTATTTAAAGATTCAGAAAACTTTATTATCCCTGATAGGCATAATTCAGGTACAAATTGTTTGGGCCTGAGATGGTACCAAGATATTCAATTACAATTTGGTAATAATAGCTATAAAAAATTTATTGATTTATTTCATAATGATGGAATTAATATAAAAACTATTAATAATAAAAATATTGCATTTGATTTAGATACCCCTGAAGATTTAAACTTTCTTACAAAAGATCAATTTAAAAAATTAAACTTATCTTATGATAATTAATAAAAATAATCTCACTTATCCTAGAATCGATGATTTAATAGATTTTGATCTAACGAATTATTACTCAGGGATAAAACTATCAGAATCATTAGTCAAAGAGTCATTTAATTTAAAAAAAGAATACTTCGGTAATG
>CAYFFR010000034.1:0-13812 GCA_964342675.1 uncultured Gammaproteobacteria bacterium | reverse complement strand
ATTGCTTTAGGTAGTTGGTGGGCATATTATGAATTAGGTTGGGGCGGATATTGGTTTTGGGATCCAGTAGAAAATGTAGCATTGATGCCATGGTTAGCAGCAACAGCTTTTATTCATTCTCTTTACGCTTCAATTAAATCAAATGTATTGAAATCATGGACTATATTTTTAGGATTAATAGTTTTTTCTTTAACTCTGTTTGGAGCATTTATCGTGCGTTCAGGAATAATTGATAGCGTGCATGCATTTGCTAATGATCCTGAAAGAGGACTGTACCTTTTAATGTTTAGTGGGGTGATATCAATTTCTGCTCTATGTATGTTTGCTTACAGATTCCCTAAAATTATTTCTCCTAGATTGATCGTTCGGGGATCAAAAGAATCGTTCCTGTCTTTAAATAATATTTTTATGATAACAGCGGTTTTTTCTATATTTTTAGGTATTACATATCCACTAATATTTGAATATCTGAATGATGCTAGGATAAGCGTTGGACCTCCTTATTACAATACAATTTTTGCACCTCTTATTTTAATATCTTCTTGGTTTATAGTTATCTCTTTAGATGCTAATTGGCAAAGATTTGTTGGTCTTATCAAGATTTTAAAGAAAAGCTTGTTTCTAGCCATTTTTTCTGGATTCATTTGCTTGATGATCAATTACATCTCGTCGATACATATTTCAATTATCGAGAACATAGGATTATTTGCGGGATCTTTAATACTTTTAAGGTACCTATATGAAATCATTATGAAGTTAATTACACCTCGATACATTAATATACCAAGCCTACTATCTCACATTGGATTTGGTTTATTGTTGCTATCAATTTCACTCAATTCAATATTTAGTTTTGAAAAGAATTTTCAACTGAATCTGATTGAAAACTATCAATTTGATGTTGTGAGTATTAGTCTGAATTCTATGGATGTCCGTGATGCTTCAAATTTCCAAAGCATTGTTGCATCTGTGACTTTGATCGATGGATCAAAGAAATATTTATTGCAGCCAGAAAAAAGAAAATATTTTGCAAGAGATCAGGTTACATCTGAAACAGACATCCGATCAACTTTTATTAAAGACATTTATATTAATTTAGGCGAACAATTAGATAATGGAGCATGGACTTTTAAACTCCGTTTTAATTATTTTATTAGCTGGTTGTGGTTTTCAGTTTTTATGATGATTTTAGGAGTGTTAGTTCATATAAGGAGTGTTGCAGATGATTAATGCTTTAAGACTGGCCATTATTATTTTACCAATCGTTGGTATTGTCTTCTTTGTATATTTACTTCAAGAAGATCAAGATGCATCTATATCGTATCTAGATAAACCAGTACCAGAGAGCGCTTTAATAACTCTTGACGATAAGAAAGTGACCCAGTCAGACTTAACAGGAACTTATTTATTAAATGTTTGGGCAAGTTATTGTGTTCCTTGCAAAGTTGAACATCCTTTTTTGATGGATTTAGCTTCTCAGGAGATTCGGATTATAGGTTTGAACTACAAAGATAAAAAAATGGATGCTAGGCATTGGCTTGAAGATAATGGCAGTCCATATGAATTTTCTATATACGATTTTGATGGATTTTATGCATTAGATTTAGGGGTCACTGGCGTTCCAGAAACCTTTTTAATTAAAGATGGCCAGATTAAAGTCCATGTTGTAGGTGTTATCGACTCTAAAAAATGGGAAAAAGATTTTGTACCGCATATATAGGAAAACTTTCATACCAATCTTTTTAATTTTGGCAACCATACTAGCGGCCAATGACGCTTATCATTTTACAAACCCTGAAGATGAAAGGAGATTTTTTGAGATTATCAATGAAATTAGATGTCCTAAATGTACTGGAGGTAGTTTAGCTAGCTCAGATGCACCAGTATCAAAAACTCTTAAACAAAAAATATATGAAATGGTCATTGATGGGAAATCCAATATGGAAATTAAATTTTATGTCAAAGAAAGATTTGGGGAGCAATCAGATTACTTTCCTTCATTCAGTAATAATAAATTACTTTGGTTGATGCCACTTATATTTTTTTCATTATTCGTTTTGATTTTTGTGTTGCGACGGAGAATCTGATGCTAATCTTGTTTTTGATATTGATTCTTGCGTTCTTGCCGATCTTATTTTTTTTATTGTCTAGGTCCACTAGATATAAACTGAGTGTTTTCTTGATAGGCTTAGTCATTTTTGGTTCCATTTATTTCATTTATTTATCTCCGTATGCGATTACTGGGTCTGTCAATATTCTTAAGCTAACTCATCAGATCAAAAAGAGCATCTCAGATAATAAGGAACTATCCTACCTAGATTTAGAATTATTATTAGAGAATCAAGACAGAACAAACTCATTTTTTTATCTTACTGATTTAGTTAACCAAGCAATTCAAGATGGCACTCTGAACTCTGCAGAAAGCTTAATAAAGTATCTAAGAGGCGCTTACCAAGAAGAACAAGCGACGATCATGATCTTTAGTTTATCTACTGACTTAAGAGATAAAAAAAATCCTGAATATTTAGAATCAACTCTAAAAGTAAAATCTATTCTTCCCAGACAACTCGTTACTTGCTCTGAAGTTCATCTGTCAGCAAATCTTTATATTAGAACAAGTGCTGAGGGCATTCTTGTGGCAAGACTTACCAAAGTAATTGAGCATGGAGAAGAAATAGAATTTTCTTTAAATCAGGCCAATAGAGTTATCAAAGGCATAGATCTTCCTGCAATGGTATTGCAACAGGAAACAGGCCATCTAGAATTAATCTTAGAATGTTCACGAGAGTCTTATTTAGCAGAGAAAAATATACAGTTTAATAAGCTTTTTACGCATGTAAATATATCTGATTCTGAATGGTTTAAAAGGGAACAATAGTTTAAAATATACCTACATGCAGCTTAAATATCTTAGGTTAGCTGGCTTTAAGAGTTTCGTGGATCCAACGAGGATATCTTTCCCAACAAATATGGTGGCCGTTGTAGGTCCGAATGGCTGTGGAAAATCAAATATTATTGATGCAGTTAGATGGGTTTTAGGCGAGCTTTCAGCCAAGAATCTTAGAGGAGATTCAATGTCAGACGTCATATTCAATGGTACTGAACTAAGAAAACCGTCTGGTCAATGCAGTATTGAGCTGTTATTTGATAATTCGATGGGTAGATTGGGTGGTGAATATGCTCAATATAATGAAATTTCAATTAAAAGGGTTATGAACAGGGATGGTCATTCAAATTACTATATAAATAATACTAATTGCAGGAGAAAAGATGTTCAGGATATATTTCTAGGCACTGGGTTAGGGCCTAGAAGCTACGCAATAATTGAGCAAGGAATGGTTTCAAAAATTGTTTCTGCAAAACCTGAAGATTTAAGAATATATATAGAAGAAGTTGCTGGAATTTCAAAATATAAAGAAAGAAGAAAAGAAACTGAATCGAAGATTAAAAGAACAAAAGAAAATTTATCAAGAGTGAAGGATATAAAAGATGAAATTACAAGATTAGTGCGCAGGCTTAAAGGTCAAGCTAAAGCAGCAGAGAAATACAATTCTTTAGTTGAGTCAGAACAGGATCTGAAATTAAAGATTTCTATATTAAATTCTTTGAGAGCGAGAGACAAAAGAGACTCCATTCATTCAAAGATCCAAGACCTAAGTAATGAACTTAAAGTCAAAAAATTAGAAGGCGAAACAATTCAAATTAAGATAGAACAGATCAAAGAAGAACATCACGAAACTTTAAATGCATTTGATGAAGCTCAAAAGGAATATTACTCAGTCGGATCTGATTTAGCTCGTCTAGAAGAAAAATTACAGAATCTTAATAAATCAGAAAAGATATCTAAGGATGACCTAGCAAAAGCTCGGCTTGGTTACGATGAGGCAATTAAGAAGGCCAATGATTTCGAAGACCTTTCTCCAAAAGAGAAAGCATTAAATCTAGTTGATCAGTTAATTATCGGTTTAGAAAATCATCGTCTTAAACAAGTTGCTGAAAAACTTAGAGGCTTATTAGTCAGTATTTTAAATATAGCCTCAGCCCAAACTCAAAATCTTGCAGAAGAGTTTACTCACAGAATTAACTCATTAACAACTCAAATAGAAGAATTACAAGAAACGAAATCTGATATTTCGAAACAACTCACATTCAGTGCAGATGAAAGATCTACTGCTGAATCTAAATTAACTAAAATTAAGCATGAACAATCGGAAGTAGATAAGCAGATCAAGGATTTAGAACATCAAAAATCTATCACCCAGCTTGATGAAAGATCTTTAGAGGAAAAAATTAATCAACATAAATTAGATTTACGAACTTTTGAAGTTCAATTAGATAATGCTAGCGAAATTCTTAAAGAGAATAACATTGAGTTAAATGAGATTAATCATTCTGATTACAAAGATTTTGACATTCCATCAGTAGAGGAAGAGCTTACTTCAATTCAAACTAAGATAAGTAATTTAGGCCCAATTAATTTAGCAGCACCTGATGAAATTAAGTCTGAATCTAAGAGAGCAGATGATCTAGAGAATCAAATTACTGATTTAAATGGAGCCTTGGAGAAATTACAATTAGCTATCAAGAAAATAGACTCTGAATCTAGAAGTAAGTTTGAAGAAAGCTTCAATAAAGTTAACGATAAAATAAGGGAGAATTTTCCTAGGTTATTTGGTGGCGGTAAAGCTGAACTGAAGTTATTAGATAAAGATGCACTGACAAGTGGTATCATTTTTATGGCTACACCTCCAGGGAAAAAGAACTCATCAATTTCTCAGTTATCTGGAGGAGAAAAGGCGTTGACTGCCTTATCATTAGTTTTTGCTTTATTTCAGCTAAATCCTGCACCATTCTGCATGCTAGATGAAGTAGATGCACCTTTAGATGATTTAAATACGATCAGATTTGTAAATATGGTTGAAGAAATGTCGGAACAGGTCCAGTTCATTTTTATTACCCATAATAAAATCTCTATGCAAAAGAGCGATCATTTGATGGGCATAACCATGCAAGAAGCCGGTGTTTCAAGAGTTGTTTCTGTCGATGTTGATCAAGCACTTGAATTAGCAGCATCTTAAATGACAAACTTACAAGTTTTTCTAATTTGCTTTGCTTTTTTGTTCTTTTTGATTATTTCTTATTTAATTTTTAGAAGTAGTTTTAAGCGTACAACATTTTCAAATGACTACAATGATCAATCATCCAAAGATCTGTCTGATTTGAAGCAAGGCGATCTAGACTTTGGTGGGGAACAAATTGATGAAGAAAAGAGTCAAGAACTTATCATTTTAAAACTACACTCATCTGACAAAGCTAATTTTGATGTAGGTCAAATTATTAATCTTATTAAAAACCTTGGGGCACGTTATATTGAAGGGTTTTTTGTATTTTTTGATCATGCTAACCAAGAAACTTTTAGGATAGCAAATGCTCTTAATCCCGGAATAATTGATCTAGAAACAGAAACTAATCAGATTATTTTAGTGACTGATTTACATAGAGTAACGGATCCATTAATTGCACTGAATAAGATGTTAGATATGGCTTCTTTATTGGCTGATAAAACTTATGCAACAGTGTGTGATCAGAATCAATCCTTACTATCCAAACAGATGGTTGAGCATCTTAAAGAAAAAGCTACAGCGGTTATGCATTCTAAGAGATTGCATCATCAATCATATGTATGAGCAAGAAAGACATTAAATATTATAAACATCTTCAAGATAAAATAAGAGATCATGACCATTGTTATTATGTACTAGATGAACCAAAGATATCCGATCATGTCTATGATAATTTATTCCAAGAATTACTTGATTTAGAATCTCAAAACCCTGCTTGGATAGATCCAACATCACCGTCTCAGCGCGTTGGTATTGCACCTGTTTCAGAGTTCAATACTTTTAAACATTACAAAACAATGCTATCCCTTGGTAATGTTTTTGATCAAGAAGGTTTGCATGATTTCTTACATAGAACTCAAAAGGGCCTCGGACTTGATGAAGTACCTAACTATTATTGTGAACCCAAGATTGATGGCGCGGCAGTATCTTTAATATATATAAACGGTGTCTTATCTTCAGGATCAACTAGAGGTGATGGCGCAGTTGGAGAAGATATAACCAGCAATATACGAACAATTAAATCCATACCCTTGCAATTAAAAAAAACAAAAGAACCTCCACCAAAAATTATTGAGATTAGAGGTGAGGTTTTCATGACCAAGAAGAATTTTATAGAATTAAATAATGAGCAAAAAAATCTTGAAAAGAATACTTTTGCTAATCCAAGAAATGCTGCCTCAGGAAGTCTGAGACAGCTTGATCCTCAGATTACAAATTCTAGACCATTATCTTTTTTTGCTCATGGGATAGGTCACGTAGAGGGATTTATCTTTGAAGACTTATTTCAGTTACATACCCAATTTTTAGAATGGGGCCTACCTTCAAACTCATTAAATGTTGTTGCAAGAGATGCACAAGCCTGCGATGAGTATTTTAAAAATATAAGTCAGATAAGAGAGTCTCTAGACTATGAGATTGATGGAATTGTTTTTAAGATTAATAATTTTACAATGCAGTCACAGTTGGGTGAAATTTCAAGATCTCCAAGATGGGCTGTTGCTAGAAAGTTTCCTGCTGAAGAAGCAACTACTGAGGTTGAGTTAATTGACTTTCAAGTAGGAAGAACCGGAGCTATTACTCCAGTTGCAAAATTAAAAACAGTTCGTGTTGGGGGTGTCAATGTAAGTAATTGTACTTTGCATAATATTGATGAGTTGCACAGACTTGATCCTAGACCTGGAGATAGAGCAATTATTAAAAGAGCTGGAGATGTCATTCCCCAAATTATCAAAATTATTCCAAAGAAGAATAAACGTGCTAAGAAAATCTCTTTACCTAAAAAATGTGTTTGCGGTGCCAATACCGAACTTAACCATGCTTCATCATGGGGTGTAGAGGATGATAAGGGTTTAGTACTTAAAGTCTTTGCTTCAATCTATGAAGCGCAACAGTTTCTAGATAAGCAAGAACCAGTCAAATTATCAATAAAAGAAATTAAAAATAAAGCAGCTGTCCTGAAGTGCACCGGTGGCTCGAAGTGTTCAGAAATAGTGAAAGGTAAGTTTTATCATTTTGTGTCAAGAAAAGCTTTTGATATTGAGGGTTTAGGAAAAGAAATTATTAACCGATTTTTAGAACTTAATTATCTTAATGATCTTGATGATATTTTTTCTTTAGAGAAATATTCATCAGATATAAAGCTTTTAGAGGGATTTGGAGATAAGTCAGTATTAAATCTATTACATTCTATTGATGACTCAAGAACTATTGATTTAAACAAATTTATATATAGTTTAGGGATTGAAGAGGTTGGCGAAACAACCTCTAGGATCTTAGCTAACCATTATGGATCTTTCAAGGAGTTCGTACATGCTGATTTTAATAATTTGACCAATATTAAAAGTATTGGTCCAAGAGTAGCTTCAAAAATTATTGATTTTTTTAAAGATAATCAAACACAATCAATGTTAGATAGATTATTAAAAGAGGTAACGTTGCTTAACCCAACCAAAGCAATTCAATCATCATTATCTAGCATGAATATAGTCATAACAGGTAAGCTCGTTGGTATTACTAGGGATCATTTAACAGAAATGTTATTGCAAAAGGGAGCAAATGTATTAAGCTCAATATCAAAGAATACAGATTTTCTTATAGTAGGAGAAAATGCTGGTTCTAAGCTTAGAAAAGCTCAAAATTTAGAGATTAAAATTATTGATCATAAAGATTTAAAGGAGTTTTTAGATGATTAAGTTTAGATATTTATTTTTAATATTCCTATCTGTATTTCTAATAGGGTGTAGATCCACACCCCCCGATAACCCAGATAATCTATGTATTATTTTTAAGGATAAGAGAAGCTGGTATAAAGCTGCTGTTAGAACTGAAGAGAAATGGGGCCTACCGCCTCATGTTTTAATGGCAATTATTTTTCAGGAGTCTAGTTTTCAATCTAATGCTAAGCCTGAACGAGAGACTTTATTTGGTTTTATTCCATGGTTTAGACCTTCCTCTGCAAAAGGCTATTCACAAGCATTAATAGATACTTGGGAAGATTATAAGAAAGAAACGGATAGACGTTGGGTTGATAGAAATAGTTTTTCTGATAGTGCTGATTTTATAGGTTGGTATGCAAATAAAGGTTATAAACAAGGCTTTAGAAAAAATGATGCAAGGTCAATATATCTTGCCTACCATGAAGGTTATGCAGGCTTTAAAGCAAGAACTTATAGAAAAAAACAATGGCTAATTAAGGTTGCTGATAAAGTGCAATCAAGATCATCTATGTATCAAAGGCAATATTTGAGGTGTGAAAAGGATCTTCAAAAGACTAAGCGATTCTTATTCTTTGGCTAGACTTTTTTAGGGCTTAGGCCTAAGCCTTCAATCTCTTGATTAAAGTTATCGCCACAAATCACTGATTTAAACGATGCAGATGATAGATACTTTTCTGCAACTTCTTTTAAATCTGTTACATTGCAGCTTAGAATTTTATTTCTAAACTCAGTTCTTTTTTTATGATCAATCTTTCTAAGATTTTGATAAAAGTCAGATTTAGCTTCACCGCTAGGAGAGAGGGGCTTATCTATAGAAGAGATAACATTCAACACAGCCTCATCGAGATGTGATTGACTCAAACCATTTTTTGTCCATTTAATAGATTCTTTAAATTCATCAAACGTACTTGCACAATTTGGATCTCTATATGAAAAGAATTTAAATACACCAACTTTAGCATCATGAATAGCTCCTGCGCCATAAGCACCTCCTTTTTCTCTAATTGCACTGTGCAAATAGCCATTTCTAAGAGAGGCCGCCAATAAAGATAGCTTAGGCGCATCTTCATCTTCAAATTTAGCTCCAGAAAATGCTTCTGAGCAATAACATACTTGAGCTGGTATTAGCCAAGCTATTTCTTCTTGATAAGGCTCAATTTTATTTTGTAAATCTATTACATCATCCGTTGCTTCTATAGAGCTAGACTTGTCTTTAGATAATTTTATATCTGAAGATATTCTTAATATTTTATGAGGGCTAGAGCACAGCTTTAATCGAATTGATTCTAATAAATCAATAATTTTTTTTGTTCCTTTTTCAAGACCATAATTATCAACTATCTCCTTAAGAAATTTTAATTGATTCAGTCCAAATATTGATCCAATTAATGCAGCTCTGTTATTGATTCCTCCAGATGCATAATCCATAGCTAGCGAATGCCCTTCAGCAGCAATAGATTCTTCCGTTCTTGAAATCAGAACCTGAAGAAGCTCTTGAATTCTTTGTGTTTCATCAAATCTAACTTTAGTTATCGTCTCGATGATTAGGTCTTCAATTTTTGTAGTATTTTTATCTAGACCCTTGCTTGATAAGACAAGATTCAAGGCACCATTATCTTTATTATCAAAGTTTATTTTAATTGATGATTGCAAACCTCCGGATATAGATGTTTGGTATCTTTGAATATCTTCATATGACTTTTGTCCTAGACCAACCCTGGTCAGGATGTATCCATAGACTGTGCAAGCCTTAAGTTCATCTGGAGTCAGTTTATTCAGATTGTACATATAATCTAAATAAGTAATCCCATTTGTACCACATTTATAAAAGGCGTTATATGTATCCTCATATTCAGGAGATGCAAACTTTCTTTTTTTAGGTATATCTGATTTATCTAGACCCGGAAGGGTATTTGCATCATCAGCAGTTTCTTGACGGACCTTTAATTGTTCTGCCAATTGCTTTAATGACTTCACTTCATGGTGATCTAGGCCAGCTTCTTTTTTCTTAATGAATTGTTTAAAGAAATCCTCTTCATTCTTATTAAATTCGATATCTGGTTTAAGCTCAAAAGTCAGTCTGTGTTTATTATCGATTAAAGATGACTTAATCAGTTTATTTATAAATCCTTTTTTAGATATATTCTTTTTCAGTTTTTTAAGATTAGAATCTATATCGAGTAACTCTATTGGATTTTCATCATGAATACATCCACCCATTGACCCCAAAATTAACTGCAGTCCGAATGGCATACTGCCAGAAGAGATTTCTCTTTGATTGATTTCGAGTTGATGAAGGGATGCATCAATTAAAGATTGATCAATGCCATTTTTTATACATTTTGTTAGAGTTTCTAGAACCAAAGACTCGATCATTTCAGCTTTATTTGAATTAACGCCCTCTAGACCTACCACAAACAATAATTCCTTATTACTTGGTTCTAACCCCATTATGGGTGATGTAGCAGTTCCTAATTCAGAAGTCTCAAGAGCTTTTCTTAAAGGAGCAGCAGAATTCCCAATGAGTATGCTGCTAAGAAGATATTTTTCTAATAGATTATACGCATCAAAACTTTTACCTAGTAACCAACTTATAACCACATGATGGTTCTTTGGGCCCTCATCAATGGGTTGATAATTCTCAGATTGATATTGTGGTTTTTGGAACTTTTTAGCTAATGGCACAACAAACCTTTCCTCTAATGGTTTGAATTGCGACATAACATTTTGATCTAAGAAATCTTGAATTTCTTTTACATCTAAATCTCCAAAACTAAAGAATGTAGCATTAGATGGGTGATAGTGAGAGCGATGGAAGTCCACTAAATCCTTATGGGTTAGATTGATGATCTCCTTTGGGTCGCCACCACTATTAAATTGATAAGTTGTATCAGGGTATAAGTATTTGGTCATACCATGCCACAGTTGAGAGCTTACTGAACTCATGGCCCCCTTCATTTCATTAAAGACAACACCTTTTATTTCTAATTCCCCATCTTGATTAACCTCAAATCGATGACCTTCTTGAAGAAAGTCTAATTTATTTAAGTTAGGGAAAAAAGCAGCATCAGTATAGATATTTAGTAGGTTATGAAAATCTTTATTATTTTGAGTTGCAAAGGGGTAGGCCGTCCAATCACTTGAAGTAAAAGCATTCATGAATGTATTCAATGAGCGTCTTAGCATCATAAAAAAGGGATCTCTTACAGGATATTTTTTTGAACCACAAAGAGCAGTATGTTCAAGAATATGAGCGATGCCTGAAGAGTCTGATGGTACTGTCTTAAATGCGACCATAAATACTTTTTCTTCATTATCTGATGCTAAATGTAAATGCTTGCATTCAAAATCTGAGTGCTCATATACCTTTGCCTCAATATTCAGTAACTTAATTTTTTTATTGTCAACTAAATTAAACATATTGTTATGAAGTTAAGAAAAGAAATGTGTTTATATTATAATGTGAACTTAGTCATGAAGGTTTAAATAAATGATTTTACTAAAGAAATTTACTTATTTTTTTCTTTTCTCAACAATTCTATGGAGTTGTTCTTCAGCACCATATCTTAAGACAAACTCTCGAGATCTTTTTAATTTAGAGCCCAATACATCTTTTAATATTATTTCAGAAAAAGATTTATTGCCTGCGAAAGTTGATCCAATTTTTGTAGACTATATCAAAGAGGCAATCTTAATCAATCTTTCAAATAAAGGTCATAATTTTGAAGGGTCTTCAACCATTCAGTTGCATATAATAGTTAGTACTGAAGATAAACTTGATAATGATCTAAGCTTTTATTCATCTCCTTATTACTATAGATATCCATATGATTATGACCGCATTCGATCAATAGAAGAATTTTATTTAAGACTCTCAATCATCGATACTGAGCTTGATAAGACACTATGGACTGGATTAACTAGATGGAGACCAGGCTCGAAATTTGAACCCAACAATCCTGATAGAGCTCAGCTACTAGTCGACCTTATTTTAAATACTCTATAGTGATTCTGGGCTTATCTCATTTCTAATTTTTCTTGTTAATGGACTTATAGAAGAATCTATAGTTGATGCTATATGATCGCCTAATATTGGTCCGTAAGTAAAACCTCTAGAGCCTAATCCTCCAATTACGAATATATTATGAGTATGTTTTAATCTGCCTGCCACAGGTAATTTATTATTGGTCCCTACTCTAATTTGATTCCTAGTTTTAATTTTTTGAGAAGAATATTCCTTTTCTATCCCCAATAGATCGGTATGAGACTCAATTAAATCTTTGGATTTTTTCTGATCAGGCGCTAAATCATGAAATACTCTTTCATAGGTTGAGCCTAGCCAATTCAGACCATCTTTCTGTGGCAGAATGTATCCTTTAGAATTGATTGGAGACTTAATTTTTGTGTTGATGTTTGCTCCAACCAACTGGCCCTTAGTAAAGCTTAGGTTAGATACGAAGTTTATGAGACCAGACCCATTTGCAATGACTAGAGCATCGTAGCATTTTGGATGATTTGCATTCTTAAATATGAGCTCTATTTGATCATTTGTTTGAATATAATTTGTAAAACAAACTCCTTTAATTACTGAAATTAACTTATTATTTAATAATGCTTTATTAACTAGAACTGGGTCTAGATAGCCACCATCGAGCATTCTTAAAGATTCATATTTACAGTTAGAAAATTTAGCTACAAGATTATCAAATATAAAAAGATCGTCACGCTTAGTTTCTTTTAATTGATTGAACCAATCCCTTAAGTTTTTATTGATTGCTAAGAAATCAATCCCGCTATTTACATAGGCTTGATCGAATAGATGACCAAGATAGAAATGACTTGAATAAAAGAAACTAATTAAATTGAGCTGATTAAGGGCGTTATTGGTAAAATTAAATTTTGGATATAGAGCAGCCAAGGGATTGCCTGAGGCACCATTCGAGATTTTTTTTTCATACTCGAATACATCAACACAATAACCTCTCTTTGCTAAATGGTAAGCAGTTGATGAACCAGCAATACCTGACCCTATCACAGCGATGTTATGACAATGTCTATGAGAAGACTTTAGATCTTTTTCCATATTACCACTGAGATGATGCCTCTTGCTTTTAAAGCCTGAATTTTTTTTGACATTAAACCCTCGTTCTTGCATTCCTCTCCTTAAAAATCCAGCAGCTGAAAAGGTTGAAAATGTTGTCCCCTTTTTTGAGGAAGATGTAATGGTATCTAAGACATTATGTGTCCACATTTCAGGATTATGTTTTGGATCAAATCCATCTAGATACCAAGCATCAATGCACATATTCCAATTTAATTGGGTGATAGCATCACTAACTTCTAAATTGACAAAAATTAATTCTATATTCCAATTATTAAAAAAAAATTTGTTTATGCCTTTATGTTTCGGCTTAAATTTCTTTAAAAAATACTCTTTATATTTTTCTAATTTTGGGAACTGTTCTAATGCCTGTTTAATATTAGCTGTAGTCGGAGCTTTTGAGTCAATACTTAAATAAGTTAAATGTCCGTTATTTTTACTTTTTACCCATTCTTGTGAAGTTACAAGAAAATTTAATCCAAGCCCAAAACCTAGCTCTCCAATCACAACATTATCTGCAGATTTGAATCTTTTTTTTATATTATTTGGTTCAATGTAGACATAATGAATTTCTTCCAATGCATCTTTATTAAAAAAAATGTCATTGTAGTCTAATGAGTAGGGTAGACCATGTCTCCAATCTAGTTTATGTTCTTCTAAACTTAGTAGCTTAAAATTTTTAGACATGCAAGAAATTATCCTTTATTCAAGATAATAAAGGTATATTAATGTTTGTTTTCTTATTTTCCTTGAGGGATGTCTTTGAATGGTATCCCTTTATCTGCTCTAGGATCTTGAGGTAGACCTAACACTCTTTCAGCAATAATATTCTTGAGTATTTCGTCCGTACCACCAGCAATCTTTAAGCCAG
>CAYFFR010000033.1:0-15311 GCA_964342675.1 uncultured Gammaproteobacteria bacterium | reverse complement strand
TTCTTTTATGTGTTATTTCAGATAAAGGATTATTTTGATCCATAAACTGAGATAATTGGCTGGAACCAAAAAACTCTTTAATAGCAGCTGTGACTGGTTTAGCATTAATTAAGTCTGAAGGACCTAATCCATCAGCTTCTGCCATGCTCAATCTTTCTCTTACTGCTCTTTCAACTCTAATCAAACCAACCCTAAATTGGTTTGCTGTCATCTCCCCTACTGATCTGACTCTTCTATTTCCAAGATGATCGATATCATCAACATCATCATGGCCATCTCGAATATTTACTATGCCTCGCATGACATTAAGAATGTCATCAACATCTAAGATATTTGGATTATCTTTTTTCTCATCAATTTTTAATCTTCTATTGAATTTCATTCTTCCAACATCAGAAAAATCATATCGCTCAGGATTAAAAAATAAATTATTAAATAGCTGCTCAGCAGAATCTTTAGTTGGGGGCTCACCTGGCCTCATCATTCGATAGATCTCTACTAAAGCTTCTAATTTATTAGACGTTGGATCGCTTGATAATGTCTTGGATATATAAGGCCCTTTATCAAGTTCATTAATATATAAACATGAGATATTTGTAATTTTATTTTCTTCTAGCAAGCTAATAACGTGCTCATCAATAGTAGTATTTGCAGTTAACACAACTTCTCCTGTTTCGCTATCTACCACATCCTTGGCAATCACCTTACCTAATAAGTAATTTTTAGATAATTTAAGAATATCTGTCTTTAATGACTCTAATTGTCTGATGTGTCTTGCAGTAATTCTTTTGTTCGCCTCAACAATAACGCTATTTCTTATTTTAAGGTCTTCATTCAGGGTATTGCCTCTTAATCTTGAAGGCACTAGCTTGGTAGCAACAGTTTCTTTATCTAAAACATAATCATCAACTTCATAAAAATTCTCCAGAATCTCTTCGGTGCTCATTTCTAGAGCTCGCAATACTATTGTTGCTGGTATCTTTCTACGTCTGTCGATTCGACAATATAAGATATCTTTAGCATCAAACTCAAAGTCTAGCCATGAGCCTCTATAGGGAATAATTCTTGCAGAATATAGAACTTTTCCTGAAGAATGAGACTTGCCTTTGTCATGATCAAAAAATACTCCAGGCGATCTATGGAGCTGATTAACTACTACCCTTTCTGTTCCATTAATAATAAAAGAGCCATCATCAGTCATGAGTGGAACTTCACCCATAAATACTTCGCCTTCTTTTGATTCTTTAAGCTTCTCAAAATTTGTTTCTCTATCAAAAAACTGTAAATTTACAGTGATTCTGAGTGGTGCAGAATAACTTAATCCCTGAATCAGACATTCTTGAACGGTATATGAGGGTTTGCCCAATTCATAAGAGACATATTCAAGAGCAGCATTACCAGAGACACTCACTATTGGGAACAATGTTGAGAATACTTCTTCTAAGCCTTGATTTTTTCTCTTCTTTGAATCGACGTCCTGTTGAAGAAAGTGTCTATAAGAATCAAGTTGGGTTTCAATAAGCTTTGGTAGCTTCATTACTTTTGGTAATCGCCCAAAGTTCTTTCTTATTCTCTTTTTTTCCGAATAACTATATGACATATGCTGCCCTTCTAAATGTAATTATTTATTTTAATTCCGCTGTAGCGCCTGCTTCTGTAAGCTGCTTTAACATCTCTTCAGCTTCATCCTTTTTCACTCCTTCTTTAAGAGTGTTAGGAGCACCATCAACAAGATCTTTAGCTTCTTTTAGACCTAAACCAGTGATTGATCTAACTGCTTTAATAACTTGCACTTTTTGGTCGCCAGCCGCACTCAGAACGATATCAAAAGCGTCTTTCTCTTCTGCCGCTTCGCCGGCATCATCTCCTCCGCCAGCTGCTGCTGCAGGAGCTGCAGCGACCGCTGCTGCTGCAGAAACGCCAAACTTCTCCTCTATGGCAGAAATTAGATCTACAAGATCCATCACTGACATATCTTCTATCGCTTTTAAAATATCATCTTTTTTAGTTGCCATTATTTTTCTCCTTTAATTTAGGCAGATGCCTGTTTTTTGTCATGAACTGCTTGTAAAACACGAGCAAGTTTGCCAGGGACTTCATTTAAAAGTCTGGCAAATTTGCTAATTGGTGCCTGCAAAACGGTTGCAATCAATGCATATGCTTCTTCCTGGGATGGTAAAGAAGCTAGCACATCAACTTGTTCTGCGCTTAAAAGCTGGCCCTCAACTGATAAAGCCTTAATCTCTAATGCTTCAAAATTCTTAGCATAAGTCTTTAACAATTTTGCTGCAGCTCCAGGCTCATCGAAAGAAAACGCAAAGAGTGATGGTCCAGCTAACACTTCATTCGTGCATCCAAAGTCAGTACCCTCAAAAGCTAATTTTGCTAAAGAGTTTTTTATAACTTGTATGTGAATGCCTGCCTCAGTACCTTGCTTTCGTATTTCAGAAAGTTCGGACACTTTTAACCCTCTTGCATCAGAAATAACTAAAGATGAAGCAGTAGATGCTATCTCTTTTACCTCAGATACAATTCTTTCTTTATCTTCTCTCGCTAATGCCATAGCAATTCTCCTATTATGCCTCTCGGCTTTTAGGTGACAAATCGCCTAAACGAATTTGCTCACCACCTACGTAGGAAATTAAGTTTTCACACCTACGGTCTTCGACGGCTGCGCTCATAACGCAACTATCAAGGCTTAAATAATAAGCCTTAAACTCTAAACTACGGATGATAAATTCAACCTCAAGCCTGGCCCCATTGTGCTGCTAATATAAACATCCTGAATATAAACGCCTTTTGCTGAAGCAGGTTTTATTTTTTTTATCTCATCCACCAAAACTTGTATATTCTCTGAAAGCTGCTTACCTTTAAAAGATACTTTTCCAATACAGCCATGAACGATGCCGCTCTTATCGCTTCTAAATCTGACTTGACCAGATTTTGCATTTGCTACAGCTTCATCGATTTTATCCGTTACGGTTCCACTTTTAGGGTTGGGCATGAGTCCTTTAGGTCCTAGTATTTGGCCTAATTGCCCAACAACTTTCATGGCAGCTTGTGTGGCAATAACCACATCAACATCTAGATTGCCTTTTTTAAATATCTCCGCAAGATCATCCATGCCTATATGATCTGCACCAGCATCTTTAGCTGCCTTTGCATCATCACCATCAGCAAATACCGCTACAGAGACTTCTTTACCTAAACTATTTGGTAAAGTTACAGCCCCACGAACACCTTGATCAGACTTTTCTGTATCTATACCAAGATTCACTGCAATATCAATTGATTCATCAAAGTTATTTGACTTTATGGTATTAAATAATTCCAAAGCTTCATCTACTGAATAGTCCTTATTCACATCTAGCAATTCAGAAATCTGTTTGGCTTTTTTAGTTGGCATGTTATTCGACCTCAACTCCCATACTTCGAGCCGTACCTGCAATAATTTTTACCGCCTCATCCATAGAGTTTGCATTTAAATCATTCTCTTTAATTTTGACAATTTCTTCTAACTGAGATCTAGAAATCTTGCCCACCTTCTCAATATGTGGAACACCACTACCCTTGTCTAATCCTATAGCCTTTTTGATTAATACTGAGGCTGGTGGAGATTTAATTTGGAAAGTGAAGGACTTGTCTTCGTAAACATTAATAACAACTGGAAGTGGAACACCTTTTTCAGCATTTTGTGTTTCAGCATTAAATGCATTACAAAAATCCATAATATTAACGTTTGCTTGACCTAAAGCAGGGCCAACAGGAGGACTTGGATTCGCTCCGCCTGCAGGAATTTGTAACTTAAGTACTGTTTCTACTTTCTTAGCCATTATGTCTTCTCAATTTGAATAAAATCTAACTGTACAGGGGTTGATCTTCCAAGAATCTGAACAGAAACTTTAACCTGATTGTTCTCATAGTCAACCTCTTCAACAACACCATTAAAATCATTAAAAGGTCCATCGCATACTCTAATAACTTCTCCAGGTTCAAATAAAGTTTTTGGTCGAGGTGCTTCCTCACCCACCTCTATTCTATTTATGATTGCATCCACCTCTGATTTAGCAATGGGCTGAGGTTTTTCTTTAGTGCCACCAATAAATGTGTTTACTCTTGGAGTATGATTTACCAGTTGCCATGTATCTTCATTCATATCCATCTCTATTAAAATATACCCAGGAAAAAATTTTCTTTCTGTTTTCTTTTTTGCTCCACTCTTAAGTTCAACTACATGCTCCGTAGGAATTAATATTTCTCCAAAAGAGCCCTCTAAGCCAGCCAGAGAGATTCTTTCTTCGAGAGCAGATTTTACTCTCTGCTCGTAACCTGAATAAGCTTGAATTACAAACCATTCCATTAACCCAATACCATCCCTGTTAGCCAAGTTAATAGTCTCTCAAGACCAAAAAATGCTAAACAAAGTATCACAATAGAAATAAATACAATCAGGAAGGTTTGAGTGGTTTCAACCCTAGTTGGCCAAACCACTCTTCTCAATTCTGTTCTAGACTCGCCCATCAACTTAAAAGAGTTTCTACCAAATGTTGTAGTGGCTAATATAAATAACCCAACAATAAACAAAAACACTACCCCCAAGACTCTGTATAGAAATGGCTGATAGGAGTAATAAGAGTTCCCGACTATAGCTAAAACAAAAAAAGATAAAGAGAAGAACCACTTCAATCTATTTATGAGGCTGCCTGTTTTCTGCTTAGATGCCATAAATATTTCTTCCTATTCTTCACCCTACTGGCAGGCCAGGAGGGACTTGAACCCCCAACCTACGGTTTTGGAGACCGTCGCTCTACCAGTTGAGCTACTGGCCTAATCCTTTTCCCATAAACAAAGACAGGAGCGCCAAATTTTTAGCACTTCTGTCAAAAACTTATTACTTTATAATTTTTGATACTACGCCTGCACCAACTGTTCTACCACCCTCACGGATAGCGAACTTAAGGCCTTCATCCATAGCAATAGGTGCTATCAACGATACTGTCATTTTGACATTATCACCTGGCATTACCATTTCTACTTTGTCCGGTAATTCACAAGCACCCGTTACATCAGTTGTTCTAAAATAAAACTGTGGTCTATAACCTTTAAAGAAAGGTGTATGCCTACCCCCCTCCTCTTTTGATAAAACATAGATCTCGGCTTCGAAATCTGTATGAGGAGTAATAGATCCTGGCTTACACAAAACTTGACCTCTTTCTACAGCATCTCTCTCAATTCCTCTTAAAAGAACACCGCAGTTTTCTCCTGCTCTACCTTCATCTAGAGACTTTCTGAACATCTCAACTCCGGTACATGTAGTTTTCGTAGTATCATTAATTCCTACAATCTCAAGATCATCTCCTGTTTTAACAATCCCTCTCTCGATACGCCCTGTAACAACAGTTCCTCTTCCTGAAATTGTGAAAACGTCTTCAACAGGCATTAGATAAGGTTTATCTATATCTCTTTCTGGTTCTGGCACATAAGTATCCAAAGACTCTACAAGTTTTTGAATAGAAGGAGCGCCTATATCAGAATCATCTCCTTCCAAAGCTTTAAGAGCGCTTCCTACAATGATTGGAGTATCATCACCAGGAAATTCGTATTCATTTAATAGTTCTCTTATTTCTAGCTCAACTAAATCCTGTAATTCAGAATCATCTACTTGATCAGCCTTATTCAGATAAACAACAATCTTTGGGACACCAACCTGTCTCGCAAGCAAAATATGCTCTCTAGTTTGAGGCATAGGTCCATCTGCGGCACTTACAACTAAAATGGCTCCATCCATCTGCGCTGCTCCAGTAATCATATTTTTCACATAATCTGCGTGCCCTGGACAATCAACATGCGCATAGTGTCTATTATCTGAGACATATTCAACATGAGAAGTGGCAATAGTAATACCCCTTTCTTTTTCTTCAGGAGCATTATCAATACCATCAAATGCAACTGCATCACCCCCATAAGCCTCTGCACATACTTTGGTCAGCGCAGCAGTTAGGGTTGTTTTTCCATGGTCCACATGACCAATAGTTCCAACATTTACGTGTGGTAACGTTCTTTCATACTTTTCTCTAGCCATTTCTTCCTCTCTGAATTAACTATTTTTATTATGTTTTTTCCCAATTTGGAGCTCATAACCGGACTTGAACCGGTGACCTCTTCCTTACCAAGGAAGTGCTCTACCGCTGAGCTATATGAGCCCGATTCCAAACATCCAAATTTAAGGTGCCGTATTATCACTCTAAAACGTAATAAACTCAACCTTTTTTAATAAATCCCAAACCCTTTAAAAATGGTGGAGGGGGGAGGATTCGAACCTCCGAAGCACGAGGCGGCAGATTTACAGTCTGCTGGGTTTGACCGCTCCCCAACCCCTCCAATTTAAAGCTTGCTATTTTTGTTCTAGAATGCACTGAAGTCAACAGGAAAATGAATAACTTGAGTAAATTAACACAAAAAACTGTTCTAAAAGACCTAAATCAAGAAGATTTTGACTGTTATCTTCTAAAAACCGTTGATTCTACTAATAATTTTGCCAAACAAGCTGAACTCACCAAGCCCTTTTTATTGGTTTTATCAGAACAACAAACGGCTGGTAAAGGTCGTCAAGGCAAATCTTGGTACAGCCCAGATGCAGGAAACATCTATATGAGTCTTAAATTCAAACTCAATCGAGATATTAATAACCCTCTCAGCTTGATTATTGGTCTATTAATTAGCAAATCAATTGAAAAATTATCAAAAAATACAATTCAACCCAAACTAAAATGGCCTAATGACCTAGTATTGAATAACAAGAAAATCTGTGGAATTTTAATTGAGTCAGAGGTTATAGAGAATGAGATAGAGTACATTATTGGTATTGGTATTAACTATGCATTGCCTAAAAAAGAATCCTGGTGGGGAGAACTAGGTGAATTGGAGTCTATTTTGCCAAGAGATAAGTTAATTAATATGATACTAAAAAAGATATCTCAATATATTAATCATGATGAGTCTGATTGGGTAAGTGACTGGGAAGAAAGGTGCATTCACATGAATCAAGAAATCCAGATTCTTACTAATACCAATCAAGAACAATCAGGTGTATTTGTGGGAATCGATGATCAAGGATGCATGAAAATTGAACTAGCCACGGGCTTAAAGTTAATTAATTCAGGAGAATGTTCCATCAAGGGCTTATATTAATAAAAATGCTGCATTCTATTTATCAAAAACCGATAAACTTTAATGACAAAGCAGATTCAATTATTTTAGGTGCTGGATGTTTCTGGGGAGTAGAAAAGAAATTTTGGGATCTAAATGGTGTTGCTATGACCGCGACTGGTTATGCCGGAGGCCATTTAGTGGATCCAACGTATGAAGAGGTATGCTCTGGTGTCACTAATCATGCTGAAGTCATAAAAGTAGAATTTGATTCTACAATCATTCCACTCAAAACCATTTTATCTATTTTTTGGGAATGCCATGACCCAACTCAGGGAATGAGACAGGGCAATGATATCGGCAGTCAATATCGGTCTGCAATCTATTGTGCTAACCAAAGTGATCTAGATCTTGCTGTGACAACCAAAGAGATATACCAAGAAGAGCTTATCAAGCAGGGCTTTAAGTTTTTTGCTTCAGATGGAATCACAACTGAAATTAAAATTGAGACAGTCTTCTTCCTTGCTGAGGACTACCACCAGCAGTATCTCCACAAAAACCCAAATGGTTATTGTGGAATTGGTGGGACAGGTTGTTCTTTTCCTGCCTAATAAAATAGCTATAATAGCTTCCATGCCACCTTAGCTCAGTTGGCTAGAGCAGTTGATTTGTAATCATCAGGTCGTCAGTTCGAATCTGACAGGTGGCTCCATTTTTTATCATTGAATGAGCCCTAAAATATATTAATATTGATATTGAACAGTTAAGTTTATAAGCCTTCCTCTTGGGTCATGCACTCGAGTATCAAAACTAAAATCCGGTGCATCATACAATAAAGGCGCCTTATCATCGAAAGCATTAATAACGGCAATGCTCAATTCTAAATTACCAGATCTCATTTGAATGGTATTGCTTACTGAGAAATCGTAAACTAAAAACGATTTAATTTTATTAGTGTATCCCAAGGCTAGTGCTGAGGCTGGGATCAGTCTGTTATTAGTATATCCATCTATGTATCTGGTATTCATACCAAAAGCCCAATCACCTCGCTCTAAACTTAAAAATGTATTCAATCGTAATTTAGGTAACGAATGTGTGTGGGCATCGTAATTAAACTTACCAACCCGATTTACCATGACTATATGTTCCTCCGCATGACCCTCTTCATGATCTTCATGTTCTGGGGTTAAAAACTCTCTTAGCTGAGTACCCTTGATAGTAAAATCAATATCTCCCCAAGAAGTTGAGTTATAAAAATTGAATTTGATATCAATTCCATTCACTTCAGTCTTTTCTTCATTGAAATAAGTCGTGCTAACTGCTATTAAATCTCCAAACTGATTTCTGGTGATACTTGGACCGTTTGGATTCTCATTCAATTTAACTTGTGCACTTTCCACCTCGATTCTATTCTCATAATCAATCGACCAATAATCAATTGTTAAATCAATGAAGTCATTTACATTCCATATAAATCCTAAGCTTAGATTTTCAGAGGTAGCTGGTTTAAGATCAGGATTGCCCAACAAAGCTAATCTAACAAAAGGGGAACTGTCAACATCGCGCACGCTACCTAGCTGAATCTCTGAAGAAAATGCTTGTGCCATTGAAGGCGAAGTAAAAGAAGTACCTATAGAACTACGAAACATCAAAGAATCATTCAAGGAATACTTCAATGAAAGTCTTGGATCAAAGGATGATTCATTCTTCAAACTTTCGTACCTACCTGCTAGGGTAAGGTCAAAACCAGAATTTAGGTCACCATTCGCTTCAAAGAATATAGCTCTTTTGTTTCTAGAGGTATCGACATTTTTACCGCCGCCTAGAAAAATTAGATCTGCAAAATTCACTAACTGCCCAGCCTGATTAAATGTTGCTCTACTACCTTGAGAATAATTAATTTCGAGTTCCTCTGAATTAACTTGGAATCCAACGGCAAAATTTATCCCGTTGTTGGTGCCAGTGAATATCCCATCTAATGAAAGCAATCTGCCTGTCTTAGTAGATAGTTCTTGCCCTTTAATATAATTAATAAGGCTCTCTGAATTAGTAAGTGGAAGAAAGATGTTCCATTGCCCATTGCCATCAATCCCACCATTACCTTGAATAGCAGATTCAAATCTTGATTGAACTGTATCAGGTCGATTATGAGTATTTTTGTGTTCACTGGCTGTAAGCGATAGCTCAAAGTTGAGATCATCATCTATTGCAAAATTAAAGACATTACTGAGATGGTATTGTGAAATATCTTTCGGTGACTTAGGAGATGGGAATGCAGAACCTAAAGGTCTGCCATACCAGATAACTGGAACATTGAAAGGACTGCCACCTTGACCAGGTAGTATTTCTTTTGAAAGATAAGCTAATGCAGGGTAAGAAGGTGACTGGGGGTTATCATTCACGTCAACCAATGCGGTGATAAAGTTGATGGAGTAATCTCCAAATGTAGTATTTGTCTTATAATTAAAATATCCTTTTTTATGGTCTTCATCATTGACGATATTAAATCTCTCGCCGTATAGAAATTTACAAAATGGTCCTGAAATGACGCCTCCATTCTCTAAACAATCTGGGTCTTTAACCCAATCGCCCGATAAATAACTACCAGCATAAGGGCCTGATTGAATAGCATCATTTTTAGTCACTTTGAATGTATTTCCTAGAGTGCTTAATCCCATTTCGGCAAGTTTGGGGATTTCTCGTGCAGATAATGGTGATCGATCTAAAATATTGATAGCAAGAACAAGATCTCCTCCCATAAAATCTGTTCCTAACATAAAACCTAAGACATTATCATTTTGATCATAGGAAGATGTTTCCTGCCTGCTCCCAACAAACTTAAAGCCCTTAAAGTCATGAAAAGTATGAAAATTAATTACGCCTGCTACCGCATCTGATCCATATAAAGACGTTGCTCCATCTTTCAAAATCTCTACTCTCTCTAAGGCAATTTCAGGAATAATATTTACATCAATATACCCCTCCCCTTCATGAGAGGGCGTGCCTGCATGAGTTTGACGCTTGGTATTAATAAGCACCAGTGTTGATGCATGATCTAAGCCTCTCAGAGTAATTGATCCCATACCTTGATCTACTCCATCAAGAGCATTTGTTTGAAAGTGAGATCCTGAAGATACATTTAGGTACTTACTAATCTCAGCAATATTAGTAATGTTAAGTTTTTGGTAATCTTCTGAGGAAATAATATCAACAGGATTAGCATTAAGTTCTTTAGACTCTAAATAGGATCCAACAACAATTAGTTCTTCAGTATCATTCTTATCAGCTGCATATACGACAGTAAAACTGATAGTGAAACAAATTAAAAAAATCTTTTGTAGCATGCTTATATATAATACATTCAAACAAATCTATATAGCGAATTAAAATTGACGATCACCTCTAAAGAAGCAAATAAATACATTATTGAGAAACACTCCTTACCTCAAGAGAAAGACTGGCCTCAAGCAGTTATCAATGAGGTACATTCGATCGATTTAAATATACAAGATTTAGGGAGAAAGGATCTATCAAAAACCCCCTTCATTACAATTGATGGGGTCGATGCAAAAGACTTTGATGACGCAGTGTATTGTGAAAGTAACGATGCCGGATATAAGTTGCAAGTCGCTATTGCAGATGTGACCTTGTATGTAAAAAATAATAGCGCTATAGATAAAGAAGCATTAAAAAGAGGTACTTCAATATACTTACCTAACCAAGTCATTCCTATGCTTCCAGAAAAACTATCTAATGACTTGTGTTCACTTAAACCAAATAAATATCGACCGGCATTTGTCATAACTATTGATGTAAATAATCATGGTCAAATCTTAAATTACAGTTTCTGCGAAGCTATCATTAGGTCTCATCATAGGCTAACTTATGAACAAATAAACTCTCAATCGTTGAATAGACTTAATTTGTCTAATGAAGTCAATAATTCTATAAGCAATCTAAAATCACTTGCTATAAAAAGATTAGAAATAAAATCTCAACGAAATGCTATAGAGTTCTCCCCATCAGAACATAAAATATTCTTTGATAAAAAAGATAATGTAAGAAAGATAGAACTTCGGACATCTAGCCTGCCGCATCAAATGATTGAAGAATGCATGCTAATTGCAAATGAATGTACAGCAGAATTTCTGAAACAATCATTAGGATTCTGTCCTTATCGCATCCATAAAGAACCTGATGAGATCAAAATAAATACTTTAATATCTATATTGGGATCTAATGATTCAAAGAAGAGTTGGTCTGCGATAAAAAAAATTCAAGATATACTAACGAATATTGATAAAAAAGATTTTTTTAGTCAAATATTACTGTTGCAATCTATGCAAAGAGCAGAATACTCAACAGAGGAAGTTGGGCATTTTGGGCTCCAGCTTAAAAGGTATTGTCACTTTACTTCTCCCATAAGAAGATATCCTGATTTGGTGATTCATAAGTTGGTCAAGCAAGCATTGAAGATCAATCAAAAGAGAATTATCAGTCAACAGGGATTACAAACAATATGTGAGGAAAGCTCGCAACTAGAATTAAGAGCTGAGAAGATAAGCAGAGAATTGAATCAGATTCTAATATTTGATTATTTAAAGCAATACCAAGGCGAGTCATTTAAAGGGGTAGTGAGTGGCGTAACTGATTTTGGTTTATTTGTAACAATTGATAGATTTCTTGTTTCAGGATTAATCCATGTAACGGATTTGAAGAAAGATAGATACTACATATCAGAAAATAAGAAATATTTGGTTGGAAAACGCTCTGGTAGAAAATATAGTTTTGGTCAAAAGATCCTTGTCAAAATAACATCTGTGACTCCTTTTGAAGGTAAAATGAGTCTATCTTTAGAGTCTTAGCCTACAAAGAAAGAATATGAATGAGCAAAATAAGCGAATTGGTTTTCATGTCGTAGAGGCATTATTAAAAAATAAGCCGTCTGATATTAAAAAGATTTTTGTACCAGCAAACAGGCATGACATAAGAATACAAAAGATTATCGATCTAGCTTCAACAGTGGGTATCAAAGTTGAAACTAAGAAATCTATTAAACAAAACCCTGAAGCATGGGTTGTATCAAAACATGCAGGAGGTTTTGGAGATTTCAAAAAATTTCATCAATCTCAAAACAAATCCCCAACTTATTTAATCATTGATAATATTTCTGATCCAAGGAATTTAGGTGCATGCTTAAGAACTGCTGTTGTATCAGGCATAAATGCCATTTTAATTAATAAACATCAATGCTCGCCAATCACCCCATTGGTAAGAAAGATATCGGCTGGGGCTAGTGAAATCGCAACAGTTTTTCTTGTCTCTAACCTGCTTAACTGTATTAAATATTTACTTGATGAGGGTGTCATGGTTTTGGGAACTAGTGAACATAGCGAAAACATTTACACTGATATTAATCTTAATCAATCTTTAGGGGTAATAATTGGCTGTGAAGAAAAAGGGGTTAGAAAAAAGACACTAGAAGCGTGTAATGAAATATGCAATCTGAGCAAAAATGATTTTTTAAATAGTTTAAATGTATCTGTAGCCTCTGGAGTGTTATTATTTGAAATCGCTAGACAAAAAAAGTTATTCATAAAATAAATGTTAAAGCAAAGAACAATCACCAATTCTATTAAGGCTATGGGAGTGGGTCTGCATAGCGGTGAAAAAGTTACCCTGGAGCTATCGCCTGCTCCAGAGGATTATGGAATTAAATTTATAAGAACCGATCTAAAGCCACATGTTGAAATTCCAGCTATTTTTGAACATGTTGGGGATACTACATTGAGCACAACTCTGTTTAAAGAAGGTTCTAGAATAGCAACGATCGAACATTTGCTCTCAGCGATTGCTGGGTTGGGTGTAGATAATTGTATTGTGAGGGTTGATGGGCCTGAGATACCAATTATGGATGGCAGTGCAGGCCCTTTTGTGTTCCTTATTCAATCTGCAGGAATATCTGAACAAAATAGGATTAAAAAATTTATCAAAGTAAAAAAAGAGGTTCGTGTTGAAAGAGACGATGCATTTGCTGCTATTAAACCTTTTGATGGTTTCAAAGTAAGCTTTACCATCGAATTTGATGACCCGACAATACAAAAATATGACTCTACATCATCTATTGATTTTTCATCTACCTCTTTTGTTAAAGAAGTTTGTCGGGCACGTACATTTGGCTCTACGAAGGATTTAGATTATCTACAATCCCAAGATCTAGCTTTAGGTGCAAGTGTTGCAAATGCTATAGCCATAGGTGATGAGGGCATTATTAATGAAGAAGGTTTAAGATTTGATGATGAATTTGTTAAGCACAAAATGCTTGATGCTATTGGTGATTTATATCTTTTAGGACATAACCTAATAGGACAATTTACTGGCTACAAATCTGGTCATTCTTTAAATAATGAATTACTCCGTAAAATATTGGATTCAGAAGATGCATGGGAAATAATTGAGTTTGAAGATAGCTCAACAGCCCCCATATCATACTCAAGACCTCCGTTTGAGAATATTTAATTAGCCACAAGATGAGCCTCCTAAGTAGAATATTTGGATCTAGCAACCAAAGATATCTTAATAAGATTTCAAAGATCGTTAAGGTCATTAATGGCCTTGAAAAACAATATCAGGATATTTCTGATAACAATTTCAAGAACTTAGCTCAAGAACTCTCTACAACCCATTCCCAGGATTTATTTTTACTAACTGCTCATGCATTCGCAGCAGTTCGTGAAGCAAGCGTTAGAACATTGGGATTGCGTCATTTTGATTCTCAGATGCTTGGCGGGATAGCTCTGTCAGAAGGAAATATAAGTGAAATGAAAACAGGAGAGGGAAAGACTCTAGTTGCAACTCTACCTGCATATTTAAATTATATTAAGAGCAATAAGGTTGTCCTTGTTACAGTTAACGATTATCTAGCAAGGAGAGACTCGGAATGGATGAAGCCGATTTATGATTTTCTAGGAATGAAAACCGGAGTAATATTCTCAAATCAAGAAATAGAAGATAAAAAAAATGCATACGAATCTGATGTTATTTATGCAACGAACAATGAACTAGGCTTTGATTACTTAAGAGACAATATGGCTCTTAGAAATGAGGATAAAGTGCAATGTTCTCTAGACTTTGCAATTGTTGACGAAGTTGATTCTATACTAATTGATGAAGCCAGAACTCCATTGATTATCTCCGGACCCTCTAATGAAAGTCCTGAACATTACCTAAAATTAAAAAAAATTATCCCTAGCCTAACTCAACAAACTAGAGAAGAGTCTGAGGAGAAGCCTTTAGAGGATCATGAAAGGGGCGATTATATAATCGATGAAAAATCTAGATCTATTGATTTAACTGATGACGGATACATCAAAGTTGAAGGATATTTAGAAGAGTCTGGGCTAATAGAGCCTGGAGAAAATCTCTATACATCATCTAATCTAAAAATTATGAGGTATGTCCAAGCGACACTACGAGCAAATTTGGTATTCAAGAAGAATATTGACTATATCGTTCAAAATAATGAGGTATTACTTATTGATGAGCATACAGGCAGAGCCATGACTGGGAGACGAGTTAGCGAAGGTGTGCATCAGGCCCTTGAAGCAAAAGAAAATGTCCCTGTGCAAAGAGAATCTCAAACTTTAGCATCAACAACCTTCCAAAATTTTTTTAGATTATTTAATTCTTTATCTGGTATGACTGGTACAGCTGATACCGAAGCCAGAGAATTTAAAGAAATCTATGGATTAGATGTTGTTATTATTCCGACCCATATGCCAATGATTAGAGGGGATCAGAATGACCTAGTCTTTCTAACGAAGAAAGCAAAATTTAAAGCTCTAATAGAAGAAACAGAAGAGTTAAGGTCGAAAAATGCCCCCATATTAATTGGCACTACTTCAGTAGAGTCTTCTGAAATTGTATCTTCTCTACTTTCAGAAAAAAATATTCCTCATCAAGTGTTAAATGCTAAGCATCATGAGAAAGAAGCTGAAATTATTGCCAATGCTGGAAGTCCTGGTGTAGTGACGATTGCAACAAATATGGCAGGGAGAGGAACTGATATTGTGTTAGGTGGTAAAAATGATAATACAGAAGATAAAGCTTGGTCTGAAAAAAATACAACTGTATTAAAAGCTGGAGGTCTTCATATTCTAGGA
>CAYFFR010000032.1:0-17003 GCA_964342675.1 uncultured Gammaproteobacteria bacterium | reverse complement strand
CTCGAACTGCCGACCCTCTCGGTGTAAACGAGATGCTCTCCCAACTGAGCTAATCACCCTTGCTAAAAGCCTGAGTTATCTGATCTTCCATAGACTGATAATCCCAAAAGGCACGTAATGATACTATTTTATCATTTGAATTTACACGATAAGTAACTATCATCTTTGTTGTAATTTCAATGTCATCTATTTTATTGGTAATGTTTGCATAATTTGCACATTCATCACCGCATGGAATAGATTCAATGATTTCAAATATTAAATCACCATTTGCAATTACATTATCGTAAAAAGCTTCAATGGCTTTTTTTCCTGCATGGCCTTCACCAGTAGTATCTAAAGGACTGATGCCAATTGGATCCTCCACAACTGCATCTTCTGCAAATAAGCTCAGCCACTCTTGTTTAGATTTATTGACGGCATATTTCCGAGACAAAAAACTTAATTCTTGGGCTTTTGTTTTATATTTCATAGTTCTATTCTGCTATGTCAGTGCGTGATAATTCAAGTCTTGCAAACAATATTCCTGCCAAAGCAAGCACAACAAAGAAATATTGTTCCATTGTTAAAAATTCAAATAATAATACAGACCCTAGAATGGTTGCTGTAATTGGCTGCATTAATAGGCCAAAAGCTGCAAATGATGCCTTAATTCTTGGCATTGCATAAGTAATAAAATATTGACCTCCTACCTGACATAATACAGCCATCATCAGCAAATTAATAAACTGCCATTGTGAGCTCGGTAAAAAATTAGAGGATTCTATAAAGGCTGATGGCAATGAAAACAAACAGCAAAATAAAGTTGTATAGAAAATGATCTTTGTAGGACTTTCATGACCTAACCTAGCAATAATAATTAGATATATGGCATATAACATGCCTGCTACTAGAGAGATTAAGTCTCCAATAATTGATTGCAAGCCATCTAGTGGTGAATAATAAATCAAACCTATGACTCCGGAATAAGTAAAAATTAAAGCAGAAATTAACTTCAAGCTAACAATTTCTTTTAATACTATAAATCCAAAAAGTGCTACATAAATTGGTGCTGTATTTACCATAATGGTTGCATTAGAAACGGTGGTCATGCTAATACTCCAATGCCAACCAATCATATCGCCAGCAAATGCTAATCCAGCAAGAGCAGCAATCCAGTAACTTCTAGAGTATTTAAGCTTGAGTGGATTCTTGCGATTTAAGAAAATATTTAATAACAAAAGAAAAGGTAGAGCTAAAAACATTCTGTAAAATAATGACCAGCTTGGAGTCAGCTCACTGAAACGAACGAATATTGGAGCTATTCCAATTAACGCAGCTCCTAACGCAAGAATTAGAAAATCTCTTGCAGAATGTTTTTGAAATGACATCGGGATATACTAGCTTAGCTTATGGAAATTGTAGAGCAAGATAATGAAATTATTTCTGTTGGTCAGCTGAATCGACAAGCAAAAGCATTGCTGGAAAGTGAGTTAGGAAATGTCTCTGTTGTTGGAGAAATATCTAACCTAGCTAAGCCCTCTTCCGGTCATTTATATTTCACACTAAAGGATGAAGATGGGTCTGTTAGGTGCGCAATGTTTAAGAGTCAAAATCTAAGATTAAATTTTAAGCCTAAAGATGGTCATCAGTGCATTATTAATGGTCAGGTTAGTTTATATACTCCTAGAGGCGACTATCAGTTAATTGTTAAAAGTATGCAGCCTTATGGAGCTGGAAATTTAATGCAACAATTTGAAAAACTAAAGAATAAGTTAGCTGATGAAGGTCTATTTGATGCAAATCTAAAAAAACAAATTCCAAGATCTCCTCAACATGTTGCTGTAATAACTTCCGAGTCTACTGCAGCACTACAAGACCTTCTCTCTACTATAGATAGGCGAGCTCCATTTACAAACCTAACGATTGTACCTGCAACCGTTCAGGGTGATACAGCGCCCAGAAGCCTTATTCAGGCCTTAAGAAATATTCAAGATTTTAACAACATCAATAAAAATAATAAGTTTGATTTAATTATTCTATGCAGGGGTGGGGGATCCATAGAAGATTTATGGGCATTTAATAATGAAGACTTAGCTAGAAAGATATTTGCTATTGATCTCCCTGTAATTTCAGGTGTGGGCCATGAAATAGATTTCACAATTGCAGATTTTGTATCTGATTTAAGGGCTGAAACACCAACTGCTGCTGCAGAAATAGCAACTGATTTTTTGAGTAGCTTAAATGACAGTTTTGAATTAAATAAAAATAGGTTAAATAAGGCTTTCTATGCAAATCAACAATCTATTAACCACACCTTAGAGTTATTGGCTGACCGATTAAAAAGCCCTAAAACTATTATTAAGGAACAATCACAAGCTGTAGATAGCTTAGAAATAAGGATTGGTTTATCGTTTAAGAACATCTTTAAGTCTAAATTGCAACATTTATCAGTCCTAAGTAGTGATTTTAAACGCTCACATTTTCATGAAAGAATTAAGCAAAGGAAGAGTGATCTTGTACAAGCATACAAATCAATAGGTAGAGTATCAAAACAAATTATTAACAATGCAACCAAGTCCTTGCAATCTTTAGACAGTGCTTTACAGGGGGTAAGCCCTCTTTCAATCTTAGATAGAGGTTATTCTATTTTGATGGATAAGACTAACACCACTATTAAAGATCCAAAAACAGTTAAGAACAAGCAAACACTTAAAGCTAAAGTAGCAAAGGGAGAGTTTAAGGTTATTGTAAAAAAATGAAAAAAATATTGATCGCCTTATTTATAATTCACATAGGTCTGAATGCTGAAAATATATATCAATATGAAAGCGGAGATTTGGTTGCAATTCCAGCATTACAAGAAAATCAGCAAGGCACATATATTCGCTTTGATGGAAAATTAAAAAAAATTAAAGGGCTTCCATTTGTGGTTGAAAACAAAATAGTTAATGATCAAGACCTTTTACAACCCATAGAGATTTTATTTGTTAATTTTGGTGAGTCTAGAATTTTCATTGAAGATGAATCAAAAGTATTTTTAAATGAATCTGATCAAAAAAGAGCTGCTCAAGAAGCAAAGTTAATTCAAGCATCATTAAAAGAAAGTGACACAAGCCTATCACCATCATTTAAATTTATTAGACCAGTAACTGGAGCTATCACAAGTCCTTATGGCAAGCAAAGATACATTAACGGGCAGCGACGATCAGTCCATTTAGCTTTAGATATGGATGGAGCAACAGGAGATCCAATCATCGCACCACTTAAAGGCAAAGTTGTGTTAACTGGCGATTTTTTCTATACCGGTAATACAGTGATTTTAGACCATGGTGGTAATTTATTTACTTCTTATGCACACATGAGTGCTATTGAAGTCAAAGAAGGAGAAATAGTTCAGCAAGCAGATTTAATTGGTAGGATTGGTGAAACAGGAAGAGTTACTGGGCCGCACCTTCATTGGAGTGTCTATTTTGAGGGAAATAGAATAAATCCAGAAAAAATTATTGAAGAAAATTATTTTTTAAGTCTCTTTCAATAAAGAAATTATTGCTTCTAACTTCAATTGGTCTAAAGGTTTTCTTGATTCTTCAACTAATACACCTGATGGATCAATAAAAAATGTGGCAGGAAGTGTTGAAGGAGTTTTAATCCCCCATATCGAACTTGGGTGAGTGATAAGCGATGGATACTCAACCCCAAATCTAGCAATTTGCTGATCTAGCTCTGCTCCATCGATACGGTCAAAATTAAATGCGAATACTCTCACATCAGGGTTATCTTTTGCAAAGCTGCTTAATTCAGGAATCTCTTTAATGCATGGTGGACACCAATCAGCCCAGTAGTTCACAACAACCCAATGTCCCTTTAAATCATTTGTAGATATTGGGTTATCTTTATGCAGAAGTATTTGGTCTCCTATAGAATTATCTTTTCCACAACTAAATAGAGTCAATAATAAAGTCACCAAAAAAAATCTGTTATATTTAATATACATTTATAAGAATGATTACTTGTTTGTTAATGATCTCTATATATATTTTAACCAATGAATCAGATATTCAGAAGTAACAAAACACTTCAAATCTTATCTATATTATTAATTATCTTGGCTCTAACAAAATATATAATTTTTAATGTCAATATTGTCGGTCTTATTGTCTGGTTAGTGCCCATTGCGTTTATATTAATCTATTCATTCAGGAGACCATCAAAAAAGTTTTATCAATCGATTGGGTTTATTTATCTTATCTATTTTATGGTTAGATCTCTGAATGTATTCGGAGTAAAAAACCCTCACTGGATTGATATAAGTGAAATTAGTTTAATTGTTGTTATTTTCATTAACTCTGTTTTTATTGCAGCTACAAAGAGGTAGAATATGCGCCCATGCAAAGACTAAGAAAAATATTTAAATTCCTTGGGCGATTTCTTGAAAAGACTAGAATATTCTTTTTAAATTTTATAACCGCCCTAGTATTAATCTTTGTCTTGATTTTTATTTTGGGACTATTCTCAACCCCTGATCCAGTAGACAACAGTGGGAAAGTTTTGGTCTTAGATCCAAGCGCGGTGATAGTTGATGAAGAGGTTTTTGGTTCAGACTTCATTTTTTCAGAACCAGTTGAGCAATTGCCATTTCGTGAATTTGATAAGCTGATTTCTAAAATTGCACAAGATGATTCTATTCCGGCGATTCTGATTGATTTTTCTAATACTAGTTTTGCGGGTCCCACAACATTATTAAATGTAGCAAAATCAATGCAACAACTTCATGATAAAGAAGTTATAGCCTATTCAGAAAGGTTTGATATGACATCATTTATGATGGCAGCTCAAGCAGATGAAATATGGATCCACCAATCTGGTAATTTTTATATACAAGGACTAGGCGGTTATCGAAACTATTTAAAAGATTTTTATAATAATATTAAGGCCTCGATTCATAACTATTCCCAAGGTGACTATAAATCAGCTACTGAAACCCTAACTAGAAATGAGATGTCTGAATTTGATCGTATTCAAAGACAAGCTATATATGACCCAATATGGAAAGAAATTAAAAATGTTATAGCAACCAATAGAGGCTTGGATATTATGAACGTACAATTTTTTGCAGATAATTTCATGGGCATTCTAGGTGAAGCTTCATTTGATAATATTGATTATGCGATTGACAAAAATTTCATAGATGGCACTAAATCTTATCCTGAATTTAGATCTTATATGATTAAAAAATTTGGATTAGATGATGAATCTGAATACCAGACATATAATAAATTTAGTTATCTAGAATATATGGATACATATTCAGATGATGCGAATGACTCTGCAAATATCATAGCAATTATCACAGCAGAAGGCGCTATTCAAGAAGGAGAAATTGCTCCTGGAATAGCAGGCTCTAATGAGCTAGCTCAACAGATTCGTAAAGCCCATGAAGATGAGCAAACACAAGCAATAATTTTAAGAGTTAATAGTCCTGGTGGCTCAATCATTGGTAGCGAAATGATCCGTGATGAGTTGTTTGAGGCAAAAAGAAAAGAAATTCCTGTGGTAATTTCTATGGGTGACTATGCAGCATCTGGTGGGGTTTATATATCAACTCCTGGTGATTATATTTTTGCTGAACCAACAACAGTTACTGGCTCTATTGGTGTTGCAATTGCATTTGCTACATTTGAAGGAACAATTAACTATGCTGGTATTAATCTTGATGGTGTTACAACATCAGAAATGACTGGTTGGGATATAACGATGGGCGTAGATGAAAAGCTTAATAAGATTTTTGAATCTTGGGGTAACAGAGCTTATGAACGATTTATTTCTGTTGTTTCTGAATCAAGAAATCTTACACCTGAATATGTAAAAACTATTGCTGGGGGTAGGGTTTGGATTGGATCAAAAGCAGTTGAGCTTGGTTTAGTAGATGAGCTAGGTGGTATTGATGCTGCGATTGAAAAAGCTGCCGAACTTGCCCAATTAGAGAACTATAAAGTTTCTTACATTACTCAGGAGCTTAGTCCAAAACAATTACTATTAAGGGAGATATTAGGCTCTTTAAATGTGACATTGACTGATTCAAAAACATTCTCTGCTTTAGATGGAATCATATCCCTGTATAGCGATTTCATAGAATCTGCTAGCCCGCAAGCAATGTATCTATGCAACAACTGCCTGGTTAGACTAGATTAAATTATTCTTGATAAAGCACCTGCTTAACGAAAGGAATCGTTAACTTGCGCTTGTCTTGTGCAGCTGCATGATCAACGCGTTTTAAAAGCTTTAATAAATGATGTAGTTGGCGTGTTTCTCTTTTTAATAAATATTCCAGAACATCATCTTCAAGGCTAATTTCTAGACTACTTGCACAAAAGAACAATGCGGTACTTAATTCAGCTTCGCCTATAGGGTGTACATTATGATGATTCATTCTTGTAAATCTAGAGATTAAATCATCAAGCATTGTTTGGCCCATTGTGTCTAAATCTCTACTGCTACTGAAATACAGAGAGCAATTAGAATTATTGGCTTGATTTATTAAATGGAAGACTGCTGTTTGCCAATCAGGGTTCTTTTCAAGCGCCTGAACATCATCAACACAAACAGCATCAAACTCTTCAAAATTCTCTAATAAGCTCGAATCCATTTCTACTGCTTTATACATTGGTATATACATAACCTTTTGCTGCATAGATATATATTCATTGCATATGGCCTGGAGTATGAAGCTTTTTCCAGAACCTTCTAAACCCATAATAAAAACCTCTTGGTTTGTCGAAGAGTTGATTGCACCACGGAGTTCATCCAATAAGAAACGATTCTTATCGCCCCAAAAAAATGTATCAAAAGCAGGGCTTTGATCTATTGCAAAAGGAAAAATCAGTTGCTTAGGATTCATTTGAATGTAGTCTTCTTGTTAAAGAAATCCAATTAATTGCATATGAGACAAGGCTCATCAAACATACCGCCCCAACAACAATTTCGAGCCAACTGATATTTAAGTAGGGCTTAAAAACAAACTCAATAAAGATTAAAGTTAGGTACAGCATTTGAACTGCGGTGGAAATCTTACCTAAGAAATTTGGAATGGGGGTGCTGACATTGTACACAGTCATATGAAAGGCTGCTCCCAATAGAATAATCAAATCCCTTGAGATTAATAAATAGAATAATGCATTAGGAATTTTATTGCTTAACCAAAATACTAGAATTAACCCTACAAGCATTACCTTGTCAGCTATAGGATCAAGGATTTTACCTAGATCTGTTTTCCAATTCATAGTTCTTGCCAAAAACCCATCTAAAGCATCAGTAAATGCTGCTAAAAGAAATAAGCTGAGCGCAATCAGAAAATCTTGATTATAAAAACTTATAAGGATGGGATAAGCTAAGACGATCCTCAGAAGAGATAATAGGTTTGGAATAAAAATTAAGTACTGCTTCATAAAGAATCAAATTTTATCTTAAAGTCAAACTCTTCAGAGTCATCATCCACTAATTTGAAGAAGTTACTTGCATTAAATTCTCGAATTAGTTCATTAAGGGAAAACCTTAGTCTAGCATTTATATCTAATTGGTTGTTTTTTATAGCAGCGATGGAAAAAGATTGAATTGTAAAAATCTTAGAAATTTCATTTTCAAAAGTTAAATAGTCGTTAAACGAATTAAGTCCCTCCACCCTGATGTTATATAGTTTGCTCCGATTAAAGTCTCTTTCTAGCCTTAATAATTGGTCTACTGATTCATGTGTTCTTTCTTCAAGAAACTTTATTAATTCTTCTTTTGAGAGAGGTTGGTTGGAGCTAATATCTCCAAATATAGTCCATTGCGATAAATTTGATCTAACTAAATTAAAACTTAAGACCTCGGTATTGATAAATTTGTTAGCTATAAACTCATCGGCCCTATCGTAAATTAATGCTTGATTTATCTTTTCTAGATCTTGGAGTTCTAAAAATGGAAGATCAAGAAAAACACCTCTAGATTCTGATACTCGAGACAAGATGTCTTGAATGACGTTATAGATTTCTAGATTATTTCTCTGATTAGACTCACCTGTTAAGTAATAAGGTGTGCTGAGACCATCATCAACATAAATCAGTAAAATTATATCCGGTCTATTAAAACCTAATATTGGGAAATTATTCTGATCAAATAATTCTAAAACTTCCTTTTGATTAAACACAGCTTTTAAATAAGTTGAGTCATTCTTTTCTTCTATCGTATAGCTTGAGACATATTCAGTTTTATTAATCCTAGATTGGTTAATGATGCCCCTATATTTGGAGTCCCGAGAACCAGTTAGCTTGATAAGGAGCTTATCAAAAGCTTTGTTGAGACCATTGTTTATATTGGTATAATCTTGCGTGTCGATGACAACTTCAAATAACGATGAAAACTCTCTTGCAGAAATATTTCCAGAAACTAGGGTTAGAAAAATAAATAGGGATAATAATTTTATTTTCATTAATCTAATATTGTAAATGACCAATAAAACTAAACCTAATGATCCGTATGCAAAAGCTGGGGTCAATATAGAAACAGGAAATAAGCTTATTTCTTTAATAAAGAAAAGCGTCAATGATACTCATAATAAAAATGTCTTAAATGGTATCGGGGGATTTGCAGGTTTTTTTGAATTAAGTGGGAATTATAAAAAACCTGTATTGGTTGGTTGCACCGATGGTGTTGGAACAAAGGTCAGCATCAGTAAAAGTCATAATAAATTAAAAGATGTTGGTCAAGATCTAGTGGCTATGTGCGTAAATGATATGGCCGCATGTGGGGCAAAGCCCCTATTCTTCTTGGATTATTTTGCTACCTCAAAACTAGACTTAAAAGAATCATCTCAAATAATACAAGGGATCGCAAAAGCGTGTAAAAAATTAAACGTTGCACTTTTAGGAGGAGAAACAGCAGAAATGCCTGGTCATTATAAAGATGATAATTTTGACCTTGCTGGTTTTGCTGTTGGAGTAATAGAAAAATCTAAAATCATTGATGGAACAAAAATTAAGAAAGGTCAAATACTTCTAGGTATAGAGTCCAGTGGTCCACACTCAAATGGTTATTCGTTAATTAGAAAAATATTATCGCGCCATAAACCTCCAACAAATATTCTTAGGGCCATACTTAACCCCACCATTCTCTATACTAATGTAGTAAGCCAACTTCAGAAATACATTTCTATCAATGGTATTGCCCATATTACCGGTGGTGGTATTACCGAAAATATGCCCAGGATTTTATCTTCAAATTTATCTGCTGTTATTGATCTGCAAAGCTGGAAACAACCCAAAGTTTTTGAATGGCTTAAATCAAAAGGCAAAATCAGTGATGAAGACATGCTAAAGATATTTAATTGTGGAATAGGAATGATCATAGTGATCAACAAAAAAGATATCGCTCAATCTCAATCTATTATTAAAAAGAATAAATTAAAATCATATGTTATCGGCGAAGTAATATCTTCTCCAAAAAACGGAATAGTTTACTCCTAGACGATGAAATCTATTGTGGTATTAATATCTGGAAGTGGCTCCAATCTTCAATCAATTATTGATCATTGTAACTCGGGATGTATTAAAGGCGTGGTCAGCCTAGTTATATCTAATAATACAGAAGCGTTTGGTCTAGAAAGAGCAAAGAACCATGATATTCCAATCAAGGTGATTGAGCATAAAAATTTTAATGATCGTGAAACTTTTGATGAAGAACTAGTATCAAATATAAAGAAAGAAGATCCGGATCTTATAGTTTTGGCAGGATTTATGAGAATACTTACTAGAACTTTTACTAATGCTTTTATAAATAAGGTAATAAATATTCACCCCTCTCTTTTACCAAAATACCCTGGCCTCAATACCCATGAACAAGTACTAAACAATAAAGATGTAACCCACGGTATTACGATTCACTATGTAACCGAGGAATTGGATGGGGGCCCGATTATTGCACAAGGATCGATGAGAGTGGATAAAGATATGGATAAAGATAACTTAATCAATAAAATCCATGAAATTGAGCATGACCTTTATCCAAAAGTCATTGCAGAGATATTAGATGGCAAAGTTGAACTCCAAGACAGCTCTATCCACTATAATGAGTCATCAAGTTTTAAAGAAAACAATCTTCGTCATTATGAATAAATTATTGATAGCAATTCTTTTAATTTCTGCGATAAGCGTAAATGCCCATGTTAGAGATTCTTCTGCTTTATATGAATTGAAAACCAAGCAAGGAACTTTTGATGGGATTAGAGAATTATCAACTGATAATGATACAAGAACTTTTAGTTTCAAAGATACATCAGCAATCATTAAGGCTGAATTCTATTCAGAATTTATTGATAATAAAGGTGTAATTCAGTCTATCTCATATGATGCAGATTTTAGATTTTTATTAATCAGAAGGAATAGTAACTTTAAATTTGATAATGAGAAATCTGTTTTGAATTCAACTGGTGAATATGATTGGGAGACGAAACTTCCAAATAAATTGGTATATGATCCGCTCAATGCTCAGTTAGAGATGAGATATCGCCTACAAAAACAAGAGACTGAATTCGATTTATTGTTACCTGAGATCAAAAATGGTGAAATTAAATCATATAAATATAAGGTCATTGGAGAAGAAAATTACAACTTAAATGGACTCGATTATGAGTGCATAGTTGTTCAAAGAATCAGGGAAGAAGATAATAGGGTTACCATTTATATTATGGCAAAAGAGTTAGATTTTTTAATTATGCAAGTAACCAATCAAGATCCTGATGATGGCGAAATGACGCTAACAATCAAAGAAATATTAAGTTTTGGGTAAGGTTACTCCGGTCTGACCTTGATATTTACCCTGCCTATCTTTATAGCTTGTTTCACAGTCTTCATCTGACTCAAAGAAGATCATTTGGGCTACTCCCTCCCCTGAATATATTTTAGCTGGTAGGGTTGTAGTATTAGAAAACTCAAGGGTAACATGCCCTTCCCATTCAGGCTCAAGAGGAGTGACATTTACAATGATTCCGCAACGTGCGTATGTAGACTTTCCTAAGCATATAGTTAAAACGTTGCGAGGAATCTTGAAATATTCAACAGTTCTAGCTAGAGCAAATGAGTTTGGAGGTATGATGCATACATCAGATTTGATATCGACAAAACTATCTTGATCGAATGATTTTGGATCAACGGTAGCTGAATGAATGTTAGTAAATACCTTAAATTCATCTGCACATCTCACATCGTAACCAAAACTTGACACGCCATAAGATATCACTCGATGACCTTCACTATCTCTGATCTGCTTTTCTGTAAAGGGCTCTATCATTTTATGATCCATTGCCATCTTTTTAATCCATTTATCTGATTTAATTGTCATATCAAAGATCGATTCTACCTTGAATAGCCTTAGCTATTGTATTCCCATCAACATACTCTAATTCACCACCAATAGGAATGCCATGAGAGATTCTTGATACTTTAACATCTGTCAGTTGATCTTTAATGTAAATAGCTGTTGCATCACCTTCAATAGTTGAACTGGTTGCTAAAATCACTTCTTCAATAGATTCATTCTTTACTCTATTAATGATGGTTGGTATGCCTAAATCTTCCGGGCTGATACCATCAATGGGAGATAATCTTCCCATTAAGACGAAATACCTACCTCTGAAGCCTTGAGTTGACTCTATGGCTAAAACATCAGACGGATTCTCCACAACACACAATCGAGCAGTATCCCTGCTTGAATCCATGCAAATTTGGCAGATCTCTTTTGAGGTTAAGAGTCTGCACTGGCTACATCTATTTATGGCATCTATAGATTCTCCTAAAATAGCAGCCAAATGTTTGGCTCCATCTTTATTCTTATCTAATAAATATAACGCCATGCGCTGAGCAGATTTCTTACCTACACCTGGTAGAATTGTTAGTGCCTCTATTAATTCAAATAATAAATCTCTGTTCATGTTTTCTTAGTCTTTATTGTATCCGTATTAATTTTTCCATTAAATGATTTTAAAATATCAGCTATCACTGGCTGCTCATTTAAAGCTTTGTGGGAGGCCGCAATCTCTTTTTCTGACTCTTGATTGAACAAAATATTCGGAGACATGGAAACCTCTCCTTCATGAGTCTTGATCTCAGGTTTAATATTAAATTGTTGTTCAATAGAGCTAACGAACTCATCCATCATAGATTCAGTTAAATCAATGCTATTTCTTGGTCTGGTAAATATTAGAGTGTTTTCATAAGCTTTATCCAATTGCCATTGTGAAGTTATCTCTTGTGCTACATCAGACAGCTCTAATTGATAAAAATCTTTGTTCCAATCCTGCAAATCCATTGTGAATGACTGAACAGCTTTCGTTTTATCTGTAATATGATCATCGTCATTTTCATGTGTCTGGATATCGTCAGATATTTTTGTTTTAACAGATGAAACAGGGGTTGACTTTAACTGTGATTGTCGGTGCTTAGAATTTTTTTTTTCATCAGTGTTATTATCTGATGAATTGAGATGAGCAAAAGTTAACATTCTGAGAATGCATAATTCCAAAGCCTGATAAGGATTTGGATGCACATGAAATTTATCAAGAGAATTGATGCTGATTTCATAAAATAATTGAAGTAATTGAGAATCAATTAAGCCTCCTAGCATCTTTATTTCTGTTTTATTAACTTCTTTGAGTTCTTGATATAGAGTGATTTCATGGATGGCATTAATTACTGCCTTAAGCACCATCTCGTATTCAGCCTGCAGTTCAGTAATTTTAAATAAAGCATTATGTGCGCCTTGTCCATTACCTACAAAAATATTTTCTAATAATTCATAGATATAGCTATCATCAATTGTTCCTAATAACTCCTTGACCTCATCGCCATTTAAAGCTCCATTTCCATATGCAATAGCTTGATCTAATAATGTTAGGCCATCTCTTAACGATCCAAGTGCACTAGCTGCAATTAGATCAATTGAGGTCGGATCAGATTTTATCTTTTCTTGCTTTAATAACTCAGTTATGTGGGCAGATATAAGGGATTGAGGAATGGCTTTCAAATTAAACTGTAAACACCTTGATAGAACAGTTTTTGGTACTTTTTCAATCTCAGTAGTGGCCATTAAAAAAATAATATGTGGTGGAGGTTCTTCTAGCGTTTTTAATAAAGCATTGAAGCTGCTTTTAGAAAGCATATGAACTTCGTCAATTAAATATATTTTGTACTGTGCATTAGAAGGTTTATATAGCGCTGTTTCAAGCAATTCTCTCATGCTATCAACGCCCGTTTTAGATGCTGCATCAATTTCTAAGAATTCTAAATGGCTACCAGCCATGATTTCATTACAAGAAGTACATGTATTACATGGCTCAGCATCTTTGGAGATAGATTCGCAGTTCAACGACTTTGCTAAAAGCCTACCAATAGTCGTTTTACCCACCCCTCTTGTTCCACTAAAGATATATGCTTGGTGTAATTTATTATTTTTTAAGCTATTTTGTAACGGTCTTAAAACATGATCTTGGCCAACAACTTCAGAAAATTTTGAAGGTCGGTATTTTCTAGCTAACACCTCATAGGACATAGCCAATTATAATATCACGGTTCAGATAAAACAGACTCTATTTGATCTTGAGAAAATCCCCTGTTATAGACAAACTTTTTACGTTGCATAAGATCTTTATAATCTCTAATTGGTTGGTTATGGTACTTCTTAATTAGCACATCATTAAGTACTTGGGTCCAGTCTTCAATTACTTGCAATGCTTGAAAAATGTATTCTGATTTTACATGCTTGCGCACAAGCTCTAATTCAATCTTTTTTGGTCCAAACCCCTTTTTTGACCGGGCTATGGTATACATTTCTGCAAAACGAGCATCGTCTAGTAATTTATTTTCAATGAGTTTATGAATTACCTCTTCAATCTCACTATCTTGATCAGGATAACGCTTATATAGCTTTTGTTTTAGCTCGAAAGCGGAATGCTCCCGCCTTGAGATCAAATCGAGTGCTTTATTGTATGTAGTAATGTAGTGATCAGACGTCATTCAAGAGGTAAGACCCTTGATTTGCCTGCACTTTTAATAATCTTTACTCTTTGTCCTGGCATAAAGGAATAATCGCTTTCCTCTTGAATAATAGAGACCATTTTGCCATCGTCTAGATCTAACAGTAATTCTATTGCATTTTTTCTAGTTGCGGCATTACCAATGGATGATCCAATAGCAGAGCCTACTAAGCCTCCAACTATGCCGCCAACTCCTGATTCTATATCTGAATCACTAACGGACTGACCAGCAGCAGCTCCAATCACTGCTCCAGTGGCTGCACCAACCTCACGGTCACCTTCAATAACTACCTTATCTACCGAAACCACAGTAGCAAACAATACGGTTTGCATGCGTTGAGCAACTGAACGATCAACAACATCCGGTCTTTGTGAGTTATAGGCACAACTTGTGACTAAAAAAATTATGCCAAGAAAATATAGATTAAGTTGTCTCAATACCATTCTCCATTAATAAAAAATTTTTTAGCAACTCTTCTTTTATAAGAAAAAAAGTTTTGTTTTTTTCTGGTCCTGATAATAGCTGAATCTCTAAAACTTTGTTATTAAATTTTGTTGCAACTATCTTGATTGCATCTCCTTTAATCAATCGTTCCAGATCTCGACTATCGGTCATAGCAAATTGATCCCAGTCTTGTGATTGTCTTGCTTGCCAAGTTCTGTAGGCATCGCCTGCCATAAGATAAACGACCTGGCCTTGACCATGAAAACGGTTATTGGAGCCATTCTTAGCTAATTGCCAAACCGTATCTTTAAGTTCTATAGCTTTTTCATCTTCTGCATAAATGATGAAAGAACTTAATATGAAAAATATGCTCAATAATTGTTTCATACTCTATTAGATACCATTTTTAATGAAAAGTTCAAATAACACCTAAGGCGCTGATATATAAAGTAATACCACTGATGCTCAATGCAAGAATGCTGATCCAAGTAAATATAATTCCAGCCATCCTAAAAGGAGTGCTTTCACTAGATATGTACATTCCATAAGCATGCAAAATACGTCCAACAAAAAATATGGATCCAACGGTATGTAATTGCCATGCCGCAACATTTTGCATTTCTATTAAGCCTAATAAAATTAAAAAGATTGGTAAGTATTCGATAAGATTGCCATGGGCTCTGATAGCTTGGAGCATTGAAGACGAGTTACCATCGCCGAGTAAGTTGTTTTCTTTTAACCGAGTCATGCCTGTTTTGTAGGCTAAGAAAATAACTAGTATTCCAAGCAAAGATGCATAAAGTAATGTAATCATAATTTACTCCTATTAGATTCTTATTGTATAGATAGGATAGAAAAATTCTATTCCCAAATAGTTAAATGGTCGCTTATGTTCCGATCAGGCAACTTCTTAGGTTTTCCAATAGGTGTGCCAACATAAATATAGCCAAGCACTTTATGGTCGTCCTCTAATCCTAAATATTTACCTATTTCATCATTCAATGCGAAAGAACCAGTGCGCCATATGGCTCCATAGTTAAGGGCGTTAAGTGCTAACAATATATTTTCACCAGCTGCAGCAGTGGATAACATTTGTTCAGTTATTGGGACTTTTGGGTGATCAGTGACCTTAGTAATTAACACAATAATCATCGGTGCTCTGAATGGTGCCTGTTTATATTTTTCCAAAATACCTGCAGTGGTATCTTGTAAATGATCCTGTGCAAACTGAACAAATATCTGAGAAAGTTTATCAATACCAGAGCCTGTAATTTGAATAAACCTAGTTGGTTTTAACCATGCATGATCGGGTGCTCTTAAAGCTGCTTTATACACTATCTCCATTTCATCTGGACTTGGGTAAGGTTTTGCTAATTCTCTGTGTGAATTGCGTAATAAAATATTTTTAATAGCTGTATTCATAATACACAGATTATTAAAGATTCAATCTTTTAGCAAAAGAAATATTGAAATTATTATTTAGGTGCATATATAGAAGATGTAGATGCTTTAGAGGTCTACATAAACTAACCGTGCAAGCCTGATTAGGTTGCACATAACAAAGTCGCTATAGGAGGACTTATTATGGTACTTAATTTTACCGATCCGTTCCTAACCACTCGTGTGTTAGGGTTTGAAAACTTATTTGATAGATTACAACGTCTATCAGAATCTGCAGATAGATCTTCATCTTATCCGCCCTATAATCTTAGAAGAAATGATAATGACATCTTCATTGATATAGCAGTAGCTGGATTGTCTAAGGAAGATTTAACCATTGAGCTTGCTGAAGGTGTATTAACAATTGAGCATGCTGGACCTAAATCTGAGGTTGTCCAAAATGGTAATGAGGTGGTCTATCAAGGCATTGCTCAAAGAGCATTTAAGCAGCAGTTCACTTTAGCTGAACATGTTGAAGTAAGGGGCGCAGAACTAACCAATGGAATGTTAACTGTTCAATTGGAAAAAATCGTTCCTGAAGAGAAAAAGCCTCGAACGATTGATATAAAAACGCCTAAAAAAATATTAGGTAAATAATATAAAAATAGAAGGTTCGAAATAAAGTAATTTATCAGGGCTATCTAATAAAAAAAAGGAGGCGCATGCCTCCTTTTTTAATTTGTATACTCTAAGTTTAACCCGAGGGAGATTCTCCAGCTCCCTTATCGGCAATTACTAAGATTCCACCAACAAGGCATAGAACAAACCATACTATTGTTAACACGTTACCTAGTGATAAGAAAATTCCAACTGCAGATAGTCCAGCTAAAGCAATACCAAGTGTTTTTGCATCATCTTTATTTAAGATCATAATGCTAACAACAACAATAACTATGCATACTAGTACTAAGATCCATCCATAGGTTGCTATTGCTCCTCCAGCTGCAGCAACGTCTGCATCTCCAGCAATCTCACCAAGTGCACTACCAGCTGCTCCAAATAAAACTGCCATAAATGAGCCAATTAATGCTAGGGAACCAAAAACTATCCCCATAATTCCTCCGCCTTTTTTCA
>CAYFFR010000031.1:0-17268 GCA_964342675.1 uncultured Gammaproteobacteria bacterium | reverse complement strand
TTAAACCTAATTGACACACCAGGTCATGTAGATTTTTCTTATGAAGTTTCTAGATCATTGTCTGCTTGTGAGGGAGCTCTGTTAGTTGTTGATGGGTCTCAGGGAGTAGAGGCACAGACTTTAGCGAATTGTTATACAGCAGTTGATCAAAACTTAGAAGTAGTGCCTGTGATTAATAAGATAGACCTTCCTCAAGCAGATCCTGATAGAGTAAAACAAGAAATTGAGGATATGATTGGTTTAGATGCAAAAACAGCCCCTTTAGTTAGTGCAAAGACTGGTCAGGGCGTAGATAACCTCTTAGACAGCCTAGTTACAAAGATTCCTGCGCCAAAAGGAGATATTACAGATTCTTTAAGAGCCCTTATCATTGATTCATGGTTTGATTCGTATTTGGGTGTTGTTTCGCTTGTTAGATTGATAGATGGAAAAATCTCTAAAGGTGATAAAATTAAAATTTTTTCAACTAATCAAAATTTTATAGTAGATCAAGTTGGTATTTTTACTCCAAAGAAGAAAGAAATGGAGCAATTAGAGGCTGGACAGGTGGGCTATATGGTTGCTGGCATTAAAGATATTCACGGCGCTCCTGTTGGCGACACTATATTGAAAGGCATTGATAAAGCCTCTAAACCTTTACCAGGATTTAAGAAAGTTTTACCTAAAGTTTATGCCTCATTGTTTACAGTAAATTCAGATGACTATGAAAAATTTAGAGATGCTCTAGCTAAATTAACTCTTAATGATTCTTCTTTAATTTATGAGCCTGAAGTTTCAGATGCACTAGGTTTTGGTTTTAGATGTGGTTTTTTAGGTACCCTGCATATGGAGGTGATTCGAGAAAGGCTTGAACGAGAGAATCAAATAGAACTGATCTCAACTGCCCCATCAGTGCAATATGAGATCGAAAAGACTGATGGCTCAACGATGCATTGTGAAAGCCCTTCAAAGCTTCCTCCTCCAAATGATATTGCTGCAATTAAAGAACCTTTTGTTTTAGCAAATATTCTTACTCCTAAAGATTATGTCGGCAATGTAATTACTTTATGTACTGAAAAAAGAGGTACTCAGAAAGAATTAAATTATTTCGGTTCCCAAGTTTCTATAGTATTTGAGATGCCTTTAGCTGAAGTGATTGTCGATTTTTTTGATAGATTAAAATCTCTAACAAAAGGGTTCGCTTCTATTGAATACTCAATTATAGATTTTAGATCATCAGACCTAACAAAATTAGATGTTTTAATTAATAACCAGAAGGTTGATGCGTTATCCATGATTCTTCATAGAACTTTTACGCTTTCAAAGGGGCGTGAAATAGCTAAGAATTTACAAAAGTTAATTCCTAGACAAATGTTTGATATACCCATACAGGTTGCTCTTGGATCAAAAATTATTTCTAGGGAAACTGTAAAAGCATTAAGAAAGAATGTAACTGCAAAATGCTATGGTGGTGATGTCACTAGAAAGAAGAAGCTACTTGAGAAACAGAAAGAAGGCAAAAAGAAAATGAAGCAACTTGGCAAAGTTTCCGTTCCACAGGAAGCATTTTTGAGTTATTTTAATTCTGGAGACAGTTAAATGTTTAGTGATACCTTATTTTTGTTTGGTCTAGTGGGCTTCCTAGTCTCTATTGGCTGGTGGGTTTATGCTGCGATCAATCATCGCGTTACTGAATCTCTTGAAAAGAAACTTAATTTTGCTGGTACTTTATTGGCAGTATTAGTGATATGGAGAATCTTTGTAAAAGCAGGGGACCTTGGCATTTTACTAATGTTAGGTTCGTTGGTTTGTTTGGCGATATTATTTTTAGGTGTTATTTATAAGAATTCTCAATTAAAGAAAACGGGTAGGGGTTGGTTTATACCGGTATTTATCATTTTTATATTAAGAACCTTTATTTACGAACCATATCAAATCCCTTCGGGATCAATGATGCCAGGTCTACAAGTAGGTGATTTTTTGCTTGTAAATAAATATGAATACGGTTTAAAAACTAATCGCATAGGTTCGACCTTTATAGATGGAAGGGATCCTGAATATGGTGATGTTGTAGTATTTGTACCGCCTGAGATTCCTGCCCCATATGTAAAACGATTAATTGGAAAACCTGGAGATAAGGTGACATATATTAATAAAACTATTTATATTAATGATCAGCCTATTAAAAGGGAGCTAATAGGCACTTTTAATGAAGATGAGACTCGAAGATTTAGGTATCCTGACGGGACTATTAAGGAAAAAAAAGAGACTAAGAGAGTTAGCTACTTTTGGGAATCTTATGGAGATAATACTTATAAGACCAGAGTTATAGTCGGTGAAAATATCAAGCCCCCCCAATCATGGGTGGTGCCTCAAGGTCATTATTTTGTGATGGGAGATAATAGAGATAATTCTAGTGATTCTAGAGTATTTAAGTTTGTTCCAAGAAATCATTTTATGGGGACTGCTGATTTTATTTGGATGAGCTGGGAAGAATGGACGTCCTTGCCATACTTCAGCAGAACAGGCCAAATCGATTAGCAATCATATGTTTAAAACACTTAAGTTAGAAGATGACATACTAAACCATGAAATCTTTAAATTAGCATTTGTACACAAAAGCTCTTCAATTCAACACAATAATGAAAGGCTAGAGTATTTAGGAGATGCTGTTCTTCAATTAACGATCAGTGCCAATGTATCCAATATATTTCATTCAGCCACCGAAGGAGAATTAACTAGAATAAGAGCAAAACTTGTTAATACACTATTTCTGAGTAAAAAATGCCAAGATGAGTTACTTCATAAGCACATTCAAGTCTCTAAAGGGACAGAGAACTTAGAACAATCAAAGAAAGATAAAATTTATGCAGGTTTATTAGAGGCAGTAATAGGTGCTATTTTTCAAATAAAGGGCTGGGATTATTCAAAACAATTCCTGGAGACCCTCTTTAAACAAGAATTAAAGAATATATCAATGAGAGATGCTAAGAAAGATCCTAAAACCGAGCTCCAAGAATATCTACAAAAGTATAAGTTTCAACTACCAATATATGATTTTGTTGAAGATAAAGACAATAATTTATTTGAGTGCAAAGTAACTTATAACGGCATAACATATCAATCCAAACAAGCAATAAAAAAATTAGCTGAACAAGAAGTTGCTCAAATGATCCTAGATAATTTAGACTCATGAAAAAGACAAAATGTGGTTACGTGTCTATTATTGGTAAGCCAAACGTAGGCAAGTCCACAATTGTTAACCGTTTACTAGATCGCAAAGTATCTATCACTTCCAAAAAAGCACAGACCACAAGAAATAATATTATGGGTGTTAAAACCAATGATATGAATCAAATAATATTTTTGGATACTCCAGGTATTCATTCCCAAGCAACAAAAACCTTAAATAAAGTTCTAAATAAATCAGCACTGAGTGTTGTAGAAGACTCAGATCTGTTGATGTTTGTCTTGCAACGGTCACAATTTAATCAAGATGATCAAAAAGTTCTTGATGCTATTCAAAAATCAAACAAACCAACTATATGCATAATTAATAAAATTGATCAGGTTAATAACAAGAACTCAATTTTGCCTTTTATTGAAAAGTTATCACAATCTTTCAATTTTAAAGAATTTATACCCATCTCAGCGCTGAAGAATGAAGGTATGCAAGAGCTAGAAACTATGATTTATAAATTGTTACCAGAAAACCCTCATATGTTTCCTGAAGATAGCTTAGAAGATCTAAAGAATGAAAATTTTTTCATTAGTGAAATTGTCAGAGAAAAATTAATTAGGATTTTAGGAGATGAACTGCCTTATGAAATTTATGTTGATGTTGAAAAGAATGTAACAGATAAAGACATACAAAATATTGGTGTAGTTATCTATGTTGCTAAGAAAAGTCAAAAAAGTATGGTCATAGGTCAAAATGGTGACGTGCTAAAAAGAATAGGTACAGAAGCAAGAACTGATCTAGAGAAATATTTTTCTAAAAAAGTCATGCTTAAATCATGGGTTAAGATCAAGAAAAATTGGAGCGATGATCTAGAACACATAAATAGTCTAGGCATCGGTGGTAACAAGAATGCATAAAACATGGGAAGAAGCATATATTCTTCACACACGATCATTTAGCGATACTTCTATTATCGCAGAAGTCTTTACAAGATATCACGGGAGAGTATCTGTTTTAGCCAAGGGAGCCAAAAACCCCAAATCAAAATTTTTTGGTTATTTAATACCGTTTAAATTCTTAAGGATTATTACTTCAGGAAAATCAGATTTAAAAACCCTTAATGAAGTGGATACAAATCAAGCAACTTTATATGAGCAATCATCTCATTCAGTTTATAGTCATTTATATATCAATGAGTTGATAATAAAGATTTTGCCAAAGGACCTTCCAAATATTGAATTATTTAACCTTTATCACCAATTTATTCAAACATTTAATTCAAGTGAGTTTCAAGAAACCTCTTTAAGAGAGTTTGAATTAGATTTGCTTGATGTTTTAGGCTTTGGAATTAATTTTGATACTGATTCAAAGGACAATAAAAAGTTTGAAGATGATCAAAAATATCATTTTGTAGTTGAAAAAGGGTTTTACCCAACCAATGATATCGATGGCTTTACATCTGTTGAGATTAAAAATATACAGGGTAGGAACTTATTAGCTGTAGATAAGGTTAAATTAAAAAGTTTAACTCAGACTGCGATCCAAGCTTGCTTAGATGGAAAGGATTTATTAAGTAGAGATATTTTTAGGTCGGTGAAATCATGATTTTTGGCATCGGTGTAGACATGGTTCGGGTGGATAGATTAACTGCATCTAAGGACCTGTCTGTATTCGCAAAAAAGATATTGGGACCCTCAGAACTGAAAACATACAACGACTTACCTGCATCCAAAACGACCAAATTCTTAGCTAGTCAATTTGCGGCTAAAGAGGCATTTGTAAAAGCCATTCAAACTGGATTTAAAAACCCAATTTATCCAAATAGAATCGAGGTACTTAGAGACCAAAATGGAGCCCCTTTTTTTAAGCTTGAAACATCTGTTAAAAAAGAACTAACCAAGTTGGGTATCTGTAATGCTCATGTTAGTCTTAGCGATGAAAAAGAATATGCCTTGGCATTTGTGGTATTAGAGAAATGAACAAATTGATTTTACTAGGTCCTCCAGGTGCTGGGAAAGGAACCCAGGCGGATCTTTTGTGTGATGTACTAAAGATACCAAAAATCAGCACGGGTGATATGTTAAGGGAGTCAATTGCATCGGGTGATCCTTTGGGTAAAAAGGTGGATGCAATCATGAGTTCAGGCAGCTTAGTTTCAGATGCAATTATTATTGAGCTCATTTTAGATAGAATAAGTAAAGAAGACTGCCATAAAGGATTTCTATTTGATGGAGTACCTCGCACTTTAGGTCAAGCTAATTTATGCGAGCAAAATGATATTGTGTTCACTCATGTCATTGAAATACAGGTTGAAGATGATCAGATTGTTGAAAGAATGTCAGGTAGGCGTGTTCACCCTGGTTCTGGAAGGAACTATCATTTGAAATTTAATCCCCCACAACAGGAAGGTAAAGACGACGTTACCGGCGAACCTTTGATTCAGCGTGATGATGATCAGCCTGATACTGTAAAACATCGACTTAAGGTATATCATGATGAAACCAAGCCATTAGTAGGTTTCTATCAAATTCAATCAGAAAACCGTCAATTGAAGTACATTGTCGTTGATGGCAGTCAATCTGTAGATCAAGTGCTTGCAGATATTAAACAACAATTATAAATATTTAACATTGAAGATTTTAGCGATTGATATCACCAGCAATTATTCATCTATGGCTTATTTAAATGGAGATGAGATAAATTCGGTTGTTATAGAGCATGATTTAAAAGAACGCCCAAATTGGGATGATTTATTTCTAGGCTTAGGAAAGGAAAAAACAGATATCTTAAATTCTCTTAGCGCTTTAGCTTATGCCAATGGACCAGGCTCATACACGGCTTTGAGAAGCGCCGCAAGCTTTCTTAAAGGCTTAGCATATTCACAACAATTACCCATCATTCCTATATCGAGCTTAGAGTCACAAGCATGGGAAGGAAAGCACTGGATCAAGCATTTACCAGCCAAGATTGGTAGCGCATTAGATGCAGATGGCCAGGGGTATTATTTCAATATCTACGATGTTGGTTTTGAGTCAATCAAGCGATTACAAGAAGATGCTATCATCACTCTCGATGAGCTTAAATCTTATGCAAAAGACGAAGATGATTGTTATTTTATTGGAGATGTATGGGAGCAATGCAGCATATCGGAAGCAAAAAGATTAATGAATGCAACAAGCTCTGCTGAATCGGTTGCTTCTATAGCAAAAATGAGATTAGACTCTGGCATGACTTTTCAGTTAGATGAAATTGATCCAGTGTATTTAAAAGACCTTGAATTCAAAAAAATTACCTAATGTCAGATTATTTATTAGCAATCTTATTATCGTTAATTCAAGGACTGACAGAGTTTTTACCTATCTCCAGCTCTGCACACTTACAATTCCCAGAGCTAGTTTTTGGAACCAAAGATTTAGGCTTATTATTTGATGTTGTGGCCCATGCTGGGACTTTACTTGCAGTTATTTATTATTTTAGAACTGAATTAAAAGAAATAATATTATCTTGGGTGCCAGGCAACTCCTATCAAAATCAGCAACGCTTTAATGAGGGTTTGTGTTTAATTATTGCAACTCTTCCAATGATTGCCTTAGGGCTAGGCTTTATGGACTTAGTTGAAAATTGGAATTTATTGGCTATTGCTTACACCAATATTATTTTTGCTATCATTTTATTGATTGCTAATAAGCTTGGAAGTCAAAACAAGGAGCTACGCGATATTACTTTAAAGATGGCACTTGTTATAGGTTGTTTCCAAATGTTTGCTATTTTCCCTGGAGCATCTAGATCAGGAATGGCAATTACTGGAGCTTTGGCAGTAGGAATGTCCCTGCATTCAAGCGCTAGATTTGCTTTTTTATTAAGTATTCCTGCTATTTTGGGCGCCTTATCTATCATGCTATTAAAAGATTGGCAGAATTTAAACGCAGATGAATACATCTTATTATTTATAGGTTTTACTGTATCTAGCATCATCGCATTTCTAACTATTCATATTTTTTTAAAACTTGTTAATAGGATAGGGATGGCACCTTTTGTAATTTATCGACTGTTGCTTGGATTAATGATTTTAATAGCATGGACCTGACCGTAGTCTATTCGTCGCCATCTCTTAAACAGCCTGCTCAAGAAATAGCCAAATTGTTAGGTGTGGATACAAAGGCATCAGTTCCAGATCTGGGGCCCTTTATTACTCTAAGCAATGACAATATTAGTTATTCTAATTCTAAAACAGATATCAGGTCTGGACTTAACATTAATTTTGAGAAAGGCTCGTTTGGTTGGAGATTAGCAAGAACAGAGCATGAAGCACTATTAAAAAAAGTAATAGGCAAAAATAACAAGTCACTTAAGGTGCTCGATGCAACGGCTGGTCTATTAAAGGATTCCATCATCATGGCATCACTCGGTCATCAGGTGACGGCATGCGAAGTTAGCAAGACATTATATGCAATGACAGACTATGCCTTAAAGCTTCTTTCTAAGAAGGACCATACCTGGTTACATAATCTACATTGTCTCAATCAAGATGTGATCGATCATAAAGTTAGTTTTGATCAGTATGATCTAGTTTATTTCGATCCTATGTACCCAGATAGTAAAAAAACAACTGCAAGGTCCAAAGAATTAAGCATGATAAGAGAGATTATTAGGATGGAGGATTGCGATAAATCACCAACGCAAATATTTGATTATTTACGTTTATCCAATCCCACGAAGTTGGTTGTTAAGCGACCCATTAGAGTAGAAGCCTTCCCAGGAAACATTAACCATCAAATTACTGGGAAATCTATCCGCTACGATGTCTACATATGATGTTAAGGTCTGGTTTGCCCAGTGCCTTCAACAACATACTTAAAGCTAGTTAATTGGTTAATTCCAACCGGACCTCTTGCATGAAACTTGCCGGTAGCAATACCAATTTCCCCACCAAAACCAAACTCTCCACCATCAGCAAATTGAGTTGAGGCATTAACCATAATAATCGCACTATCTATTTTTTTAGAAAATATTGCTTGAGTTTCTTTATTTTCACTAAGTATTGATTCAGTATGATTGGTGCCATGCTCTTGAATATGGCTTATTGCTGCATGCACATCATCAACAATCCTAATGCTAATGATGGGGGCTAGGTATTCTGTTTTCCAATCTTTTTCAGATGCTATTTTGACTCTTGGATCTAAATCTTGTGTTTGATTACAACCACGTACTTCACACTTTTGATCCGTCAAACTGCTAATTAGTTTGGGACCAAATAATGCAGCAATATCTTTATGGATTAAGATGGTTTCAGCAGCTCCACAAATACCCGTTCTTCTCATCTTTGAATTCATACTTACTTCAAGAGCTTTATCAAGATCAGCATCTTTATCAATAAAGACATGACAAATTCCTTCCAAGTGACCAAATACCGGAACCTTTGCTGATTTTTGAACTTCAGCTACAAGACTTTTACCGCCTCTTGGAGCGATAACATCAATACTTCCATCTAGACCTTGAAGCATTAGAGTAGCAAGCTCTCTATCCTTCTTTGGCATGATCTGAATAGCACCATAAGGCAAATTGAGCCTTTTTAATGCGCTTTGAAAACAATCTACTATTGCAATGGAAGATCTTAAGCCGTCACTGCCACTCCTCAAAATGACTGCATTACCTGACTTTAGACACAAGGCACTTGCATCGCATGCAACATTAGGCCTACTCTCAAAAATAATGCCTATGACACCTAAAGGAGTTGATACTCTTGATATTCTAAGTCCATTAGGTCTATCCCAAGAATCAAGCGTCTGACCAATAGGATCAGGAAACTTTATTAACTCCTCTAAACCCTTAACCATTCCTGAAATCCTATCTTGGTTCAACATTAATCTATCTATGAATGCTTTGTCTTTATTAGTTTTTTCAGCATCTGCAATATCTAAATTATTGGCTGTCAGTATCTGATCTCGATACCCATCAATTTCTTTTATTGTTTCCAACAAGAAATTATTTTTTTCATCTGAGGATAAGTTCTGTAATGCTTCAACAGCTAGTTTTGCATTAGATCCTATTTGATTAGCAATAGCTACTAGACCATTCATTTTTTAAACCATGTTGATAGTGAATTTCTTCTTAGTTTCGTTATAGGATCAGGTGTATCTCCTCTAGTAATGACTAGCTCACTATTCATCCCAAGAATCAATTGTGCTGCTTCAATCTTTGAGATCATACCCCCTTTACCTAATTGACTTGCACGTCCAGCCATCTTTTTGATGGTCGGAGTAATCTTATTCACCGATTTTAATAAAGACGCTTGAGATAAATTGCCATTATTTAAGAAAGATTCATGCAGACCATCTACGGTTGATAGCATTATCAGAAGATCAGCACGAAACAACTTAGCCAGCCTAGCAGATAATAAATCATTATCGCCAAATTGTATTTCATCAGTTGCAGTAGTGTCATTTTCGTTGACAACAGGAATAACCTTGTGGTCATGAAGGGTATTGATAGTTTTGATAGCTGTATTAGCATCTTTTCGCGTTTGTATTTCTTTTGGAGTTAGTAAAATTTGTGCTATATCAATATTATGTTTTTGAAATGCAGACTTCCATGATCGCATTAACTCAATTTGACCAACTGCAGCTAAAGCTTGTGATTCAGATAAGTTAATATCACCATGCATGTTTATAAGCTTTCTGCCCATTGCTATAGCTCCAGAAGAGACAATAATTAATTTCCTGTTTTTATTGATGCTAGCTATATCATTGGCTATTGCTTGAATAACCTGAGTACGTATTTGCCCTTTTTGATTTGATAAGACACCAGATCCAATTTTAATAACAATACGAGAATGTTTGTTAGTTAGTTTCATAATTACAAAGTCAAAGTTTAGTTACAATCAGCAATATTTTGCATCACATTCTAAGGGCATTAATTATTTATTCAAAATAGTTTGCATGGTGCCCCATATCTGAGTCGAACAGATACTCCCGAAGGAACGCGATTTTGAGTCGCGCGCGTCTACCAATTCCGCCAATGGGGCTCGCCGGTAATTGTAGCTGAGATAAACATCTTTAATAAAGTAGAAAAATACTTACGACCTCAAAAAAATAGAAAATTAAATTTTATAATTTACGTTGACTTCATAATATATCAAAATGACCAGCTTGCATGAAAACAGATAAATTTAACTATAATCTTCCTGAGCATCTTATTGCTCAATACCCTGCAGAAAAAAGAACTGATTCAAGATTGCTGGTTGCAATAGAGTCAATTCAACATGAAATTTTTAAAGATATTGGAAATCATTTCAATAAGGGAGATCTTTTAATATTAAATAAAACCTCTGTTATTCCAGCTCGATTATATGGAGAGAAAATTACTGGTGGAAAAATAGAACTTCTGTTGGAAAGGTTTTTATCCGATCTTCAAACTTTAACTCAAATTAGGTCAGCTAGGACTCCCAAAGAAGGGGCGGAACTTGTTTTTACGTTCCAAGGCAAAAGATTTATGGCCACTGTTAAAGGTCGGCAAGATAATTTCTTTATCTTAGATTGGACTGATGACCCAAAATCTTTATTTGAGCAATATGGTCAAATCCCGTTACCGCCCTATATGAATAGAGCAGCAGAAAAGCTAGATGAAGAGAGGTATGAGACCATCTATGCTGATCCTGATAAAAAAGAATCTGTTGCTGCGCCTACCGCTGGCATGCACTTTGATCAGGAACTGCTCAATTCCCTTGAGGACAAGGGTGTAGAGTTTGGTTATGTAAATTTACATGTTGGTGCAGGGACTTTTCAACCAGTAAAAACAGATAATATTGAAGATCATGTAATTCATAAAGAGTTGATTGAGGTTGATTCAGAATTGATCAATCAGGTCAAAAGAGTTAAAGGAACCAAAGGTAAAATTATTGCCGTGGGCACAACATCAGTTAGAGCCATTGAAACAGCTTTCCAGGATGAGCCTTTAGCCTTTAAAGGTGAAACTTCTTTATTTATTTATCCGGGTTATCAGTTTAAAGTGGTTGATCACATGATTACTAACTTCCACTTACCAAAATCCTCTTTGCTCATGCTTGTTGCCGCATTTATTGGGATGGATAAGATGAAAGATATTTATCAAGAAGCCATCAATCAAAAATACAGATTTTTATCTTACGGCGATGCTATGCTACTTAAAAGACATGGAATTTGATTTAGAAACCACGGAAGGATTTGCTAGAAAAGGCTCGTTGTCATTTTCAAGAGGTCAGGTACAAACACCTGTCTTTATGCCGGTTGGAACTAATGGTACCGTTAAAGGACTTGAAATTGAAAATATTCTGGCAACCAATTCAGAGATTATATTAGGGAATACTTTTCATTTAATGTTGCGCCCTGGAGATCAGATCATTAAACAGTTGGGCGGGCTACATTCATTTATTAATTGGCCAAAACCAATACTGACAGACTCTGGTGGATTTCAGGTATGGAGTCTGGGTGATTTGGCAGAAATTTCCGAAGATGGTGTCAATTTCAAGTCACCTTATGATGGCGCACATATCAACCTAACGCCTGAACTATCAATTCAAATTCAGGAAAATCTTGGTTCAGATGTGGTGATGGTATTCGATGATTGCACTAAATATCCCGCTACCCATAATGAAGCGAAAACATCAATGGACCTATCCATGCGTTGGGCTCAACGATCCAAAGATGCTCACAAATCTAAGAGTGCTTTATTTGGCATTATCCAAGGAGGAATGTTTGAAGATCTAAGACTAGAATCATTAAATAAGTTAACAGATATTGGCTTTGATGGTATTGCAATCGGTGGTTTGAGTGTTGGGGAACCACAAGCAGAGCGCATTAAGATTCTTCAATCATTAGCTCCTGCTTTACCAGAAGATATACCTCGATACTTGATGGGTGTGGGGAAGCCAGAGGATATAGTTGAATCTATCTACTTTGGCATTGATATGTTTGATTGCGTGTTACCTACACGCAACGCCCGGAATGGACAATTGATAACCTCCTTTGGAGAAATAAATATTAGAAATGCCTCTAATAAGGATTCTGAACTTCCGATAGATCCAGATTGTGGTTGTAAAGTTTGTAAACAATATTCTAGATCTTATTTACATCATTTAGATAAAACCAAAGAAATGTTGGGCTCCATTCTTAGTAGTTTCCACAACATTTATTATTATCAACAACTTATGTTAGATATCAGAAATGCAATAAAAGAAAAATCATTCGCTAACTTTGTAAAAGAATTTTATAATAAGCGGCAAAAATCTGTCCCATCATACTTATCTTGAGGAGAAATATATGCAGGCTGACACACCAAATCCAGGCGCACAACCAATAGGCAATACAGCAACAACAGCTGAACCTTCTGCTTGGCCTTCTTTATTAATATTTGTTGGATTTTTTGTCATCCTTTATTTTTTGATGATCAGACCCCAACAAAAAAGAGCTAAGGCTCTTCAACAAATGATCTCATCTCTCGAAAAAGGTGATGAGGTGGTCGCAGCAAGCGGTATCATTGGTAGAATTAAGGATATTAAGGGAGACTACGTTTCAATTGAGGTGAGTGAAAATATTACCTTTAAACTTCAGAAAACCGCAATTTCTGGAACCTTACCCAAGGGCACTATAGATTCAATTAATAAGTAAATTCTGTGAATAGGTTCTCTTTTTCAACATATTTATTGATTCTGTCAGTATTAGCATTAGGGACTTTGTATTCTTTACCCAACCTTTATCCTGCCATGCCATCCATTCAGGTTGCTTACGCTGATAGTGGAAAGTCTGCTGATGAACCATTAAAGAAGAAAGTTATAACGGCCTTAGAGAGATCAGAAATTGAGCCTTTAAACATTAAGCTTGAAGGCAATAATTTAATGGTTAATTTAGAATCTTTAGATGACCAACTTGCTGCTAAAACAAGCATACAAAAACTGTTATTGGATGATGCTATTGTGGCTCTTAATCTGGAACCATCGACTCCTCAATGGCTTAAAGACATAGGTGCGGGACCACTTAAGCTGGGTCTAGACCTATCAGGCGGACTAAGGTTTTTATTAGAAGTCGATATTGATCATGCTCTGTCAGCAAGATTAGATAATGACCTCAATTCTTTAAGGAAAGATTTAAGAGAGTCTAATATTCTTTACACACAATCAATCAGTGATGCCAACTCATTAACTTTTGTTTTTGAAGACAACATTACCTATGAAAACGCCTTGAAGTTAATCAATCAGAGGAATGAAGTGGGTAATTATGTTATCAGCCCCATAAGTTCTCAGTTAACTATTAAGGTCAGCTATTCAGATGCCTTTATTGACGAAATAAAAGAGAATGCAATAAGCCAGAATAGAATTATTTTAAATAAAAGAGTCAATGAGATTGGTGTTTCTGAACCTATCGTCCAACGAGAGGGTGGCAATAGGATAGTTGTTGAGTTACCAGGCGTTCAAGACACCACGGCTGCTAAAAAGATTATTGGTAAGACAGGTGGTTTAGAGTTTCGTATGGAAGCTAGACCTAATAGCTCTAGATTAAGAAAAGAAACTTTTAGTTTTTTAGAGTCTGAAAATTTAACAGCTGAATTAGAAAGAAATATTATTATTACTGGTAAAGATGTTATCGCTGCAAGATCAGGCTTCGATCAACAGACTAACGGACCAGAAGTTCCTATTACATTAAATATGGAAGGTGGTAGAGCAATGTCAAAGGCCACTAATGGAAATGTAGGCAGGAGACTGGGTGTGTTATTGGTTGAGCAAAAAACTAAATCAGAGATTGTTATTAATGAGGCTGGAGAGGAGGTAATTTCCCAAACCACATTTGAAGATAAGAAAATTATTAGTTTAGCAACTGTTAATGATGTTCTTGGTACGAGTTTTCGGATTACCGGTTTAGGTAATATCCGTGTTGCAGAAGAACTGGCTTTATTGATTAGATCAGGCGCACTGGCTGCACCAATGAAATTCGTTGAAGAAAGAACCATTGGCCCGAGTCTTGGGAAAGAGAATATTCAATTAGGTGTTAGATCAATCATCATAGGCTTTTTAGCAGTGGTGTTGTTTATGCTGATTTATTATCGATGGTTTGGCTTGGCAGCTAATGTTGCTTTATTTTCTAATATTGTATTAATTACTGGTTTTATGTCTTTATTAGGGGCAACTTTAACTCTTCCAGGTATGGCCGGTATTGTCTTGACTGTTGGTATGGCTGTAGATGCAAACGTACTAATTTTTTCAAGAATCAAAGAAGAGCTTACGAATGGGTCTCCACCACAAGATGCAATCAAACAAGGTTTTTCTAGAGCATTTGTAACCATTTTTGATGCAAATGTAACTACATTAATTGCCGCATTAGTACTGTATGCAATAGGCACAGGCCCTATTAAAGGTTTTGCTGTTACATTGTCTATTGGAATTATTACTTCGATGTTTACGGCTATATTGGTAACACGAGGCATTGTCAACTTGATGTACGGTAATAGAAATCTTACGAGGTTAAGAGTCTGATGAGATTTAATATTCCTTTTATGAAATATAGAAAGGTTGCTGCAGCATTATCTATGTCTATATTCCTTATCTCTATTATTTCTTTGAGCTTAAGAGGCCTGAGTTTAGGTTTAGATTTTAGTGGCGGTACTCAAGTTGTAGTTTCATATGAAGACAAGGCAGACTTATCATCCATACGTAACTTATTAGATAGCAAAGGCTTTGAAGATTTTCAGGTTATTAATTTTGGCTCGGATACAGAAGTCCAAATAAAGATTGCTACTGATGAAGGTCAAGAAAGCAACTCATCAGAGAGCAATAATGGCACGAGAGTTTTCGCAGCTCTTGCTGAAAATAACACCAACCTTGAGCTTAAAAGTATTGATGTTGTGGGTGCTCAAATTGGTGATGAGTTAAGAGATGAGGGTGGTTTTGGTATGCTAATAGCTTTGGGAATGATTTTGCTTTATGTGGCTTTTAGATTCCAATATAAGTTTGCATTAGGAGCAGTTATTGCCTTAGCGCACGATGTGGTATTCATCTTAGGTATCTTTTCATTGCTCGCATGGGATTTTGATCTAACAGTCTTAGCAGCATTGTTGGCTGTGATTGGTTATTCACTGAATGATACGATTGTCGTCTCAGACAGGATCAGAGAAAATTTTAGACAAGAAAGGGGCCTGCAGTCTGAAGAAGTGGTTGATTTATCTATTAATCAAATGCTTTCTAGAACTTTGATAACTTCTTTCACCACATTATTGGTCTTGTTTGCTTTGTTTTTCCTAGGCGGAGAAATTATTCGTGGATTTTCTTCAGCTTTGATTATTGGAGTCATAGTAGGTACCTATTCGTCCATTTATGTTGTTGCCAATATGCTGATCGTCTTTGGCATTGATCAAGAAGATATGGCTCTTCCAGAACCTGAGGGTGCTGAATTTGATGATATGCCTTAATCAGGCTTAAAATTTTCTTTAATGCTCGTAAGCATAGGCTTAAAGCATTTTGTTGCTGCACAAATAAAATGATCACCGCCTAAACAATCGGGATTTCCACTAAAGTCACTAACCAGAGCTCCTGCTTCTTCTGCAATCAATAGGCCAGCTGCAACATCCCAAATACCAAGTCCGTTACCCCAAAAACCATCTAATCTCCCAGCTCCAACATAAGCCAAATCTAGTGCGGCACAACCAGACCTTCTAATGGTTAAGCTATGTTGGTATAGAGACCTAAAGGTAGCAATGTTTTGAAATTGATAAGGTTGTTCGGTTGAATCATGAGAGCTATTAGCAATTAAAGCATCTTTTAAATTTTTGCGTTTGCTAGAACGCATGCGTTCACCGTTTAGTTGCGCACCGTTTCCTTTTGAAGCAGAGAATTCTTCTCTTCGACTTGGATCAATGATCACTCCATGATGGATTTGTTCATCAACTTTACAGGCAAGAGAGATGCAGTATTGCGGGTACCCATGAATAAAATTTGTGGTGCCGTCTATAGGATCTAAGATCCATGTAACGTTTGAATTATTAATCTCATGACCAAACTCTTCACCGAGAAAATTATGTTCAGGGTAATATTTTTTAATTTCTTCAAACACCATGTACTCAATTTTGCGATCCATTTCGGTCACATAATCGGTAGGCCCTTTTTTTAGAACTTCTAATGAGCTAACTTTTTTGACCCCAAACTCTATTTCTTTGGCGCCAATTCTTGCAGCTAATAGGGCTATATTTAACAATGCTGGTTTAGACATGTCGCATATTGTACTGGAAATGAAGATAATAACTCTATGATTCAGGCATCTCAGTTTATTAATATTGTTTTAGTGGAGACATCACATCCAGGCAATATTGGTTCTACCGCTAGAGCGATGAAGAATATGGGCTTAAATAGATTATCTTTAGTTAGACCTAAAAAGTTCCCACATGCAGATGCAAAAGCCTTGGCAGGCAATGCGCAGGATATTTTAGAACAGGTTAATTTGTTTGATTCAGTCACCGATGCAATAGGGGAGAGCAAGTACGTTCTAGCTACATCGGCTAGAGAACGAAGCATAGATTGGCCAATCGTTAATGTACGTGACGGTTCTGCTAAACTGCATGCACTAGCATTGGAAGGAACTGAGACTTCAATTATTTTTGGTAAAGAGGATAGCGGTCTTTCCAATGAAGAGCTGCAGCTTGCCAACGAACACTTGATTATTCCAACAGATCAAGATTATCCGGTATTAAACTTAGCGATGAGTGTCCAGCTCGTGTGTTATGAGCTTTTTATGAACGCATCTGAAGGTATGGCATATGAATGGCAGGACTTTCCTGTGTACACTCAAAAAGAATTAGATAATTTAATAGAGCATTTCTGTAGTACTTCGTTTGATTTAGGATTGATAGATAAAAATAATCCAAAACAGATCATCACCAGAATCGAGCGCATGTTTAGACGACTATATCCTGACAAGATGGAAGGTAATTTTTTAAGAGGCTTCTTAACGGCAGTTAATAAAAAAATTAAATAGTAGACTAATATCTTTCAATAATAAAAATTAGACTTTATAATTTCGCCCATCTAGTCCCGTTCGTCTAGAGGCCTAGGACACCGGGTTTTCATCCCGGCAACAGGGGTTCGACTC
>CAYFFR010000030.1:0-17538 GCA_964342675.1 uncultured Gammaproteobacteria bacterium | reverse complement strand
GGAGTTTAAAATCTCACGCCCCCTAAATCGGACGCTAATTTTAGTCTTATCTCCATTATTAATAAAGTCTTTTATTTTTTTTAATTTTATATTGTAATCTCCAATATCTGTTGTGGGTCTGAATTTTATTTCTTTTAAAGACTGTTTTCGTTGCTTTTTGTTACCAGCAAAACTTTTCTTTTTCTCGAATTGATATTTCCCATAATCTAATAGCTTACAAACAATTGGTTTGGCTTTAGTAGGTGAAACTTGAACTAAATCAAGATTAGCTGATTTGGCTTTATCCAGAGCATCAGATAATTGAATCATACCAATCTTCTCTCCTTCAGCACCTATCAGCATAACTTTGTCTGCTGAAATGCGACTATTAATAGGCATGAAGTTTTTTTTATTAATAGCTATAAGACTAACCTTTAGAAATCATAAAATTATTTAGAAGAAAATGATCAAACTGAAGTGTTTGTTTTTGAAAAATAAAACATATATCAACGGAATTTTATAGAAAAATTCATATAAAACAACTTTAATAATAAAAAAAATTTTTAAGGTTTAAAATATACAATAAGGTAAAAGCTATTATTCCAACATGCAATCTGACAATGAATGATAATATTGATCAAAATGAAATAAATAAATTTGCTGATATTGCTGATAAGTGGTGGGATCCTTCGGGGGAATTCAAGCCATTGCATATTATAAACCCGGTCAGGGCTAAGTACATTGCTGAAAGATGTAATATCAAGGGCTTAAATATTCTGGATGTAGGATGTGGGGGGGGATTATTATCCGAAGCGCTTTACGATATGGGTGCAATAGTTACTGGGATTGATGTTTCTGAGAGGAACATTAATATCGCTAACATACATTCTAAGAAACATAATAAAAAAATTAAGTATTATAAAGTTAGCAGCGATGATTTAATCAAAGAGAAAAGAGAGTTTTTTGACGTAGTGACATGCCTAGAGGTAGTTGAACATGTTCCCGATCCTAAATATTTAGTTCAGAACTGCTCAGATTTATTAAAACCAAATGGTCACATGTTTTTATCAACTATTAACAGGAATCCGCGTTCATTTATTACTGCAATTCTCGGAGCTGAATACATCTTTAATGTGCTCCCGCAAGGAACACATGAATATCATAAATTTCTCAAGCCAAGTGAACTGGCATCTTTTATGATGCAAGCCAAGATTAGATTAGAAGAAACCAAAGGATTATTCTATAACCCCATATTTCATAAAGCTAAGATTAATGATGACCTTGGCGTTAATTACATGATCCATGGAATAAAGAATGATTAAAGGAGTGCTGTTTGATTTAGATGGGACACTATTAGATTCAGCTCCAGATTTTGTTTTTTGTTTAAACCATTTGCTGCAGAGGTTTAGCATCCCAGATGTTGATATAAAATTAATTAGGGGGAAAATCTCTGATGGAAGTAGTAGTCTCATTGAATTGGGTTTTGGAGCCGAAGTAGAAAAAGAAAAGTTGTCATCTTTAAAAGAAGACCTTCTTAAATTATACGAAGATAACCTATTAAGATTTGGAGAAGTCTTTAAGGGCGTAGGTAGCTTAATAAAATATCTTGAGGATCAAAATATATCATGGGGTATAGTTACGAATAAACCAGTAAGATATGCGAGAAGAATCATTAATGAATGCGAAGAACTACATTCATGTCAGATATTAATTTGTCCTGAAGATATTTCTATTACTAAGCCTGCTCCCGAAGGTATTCTATTAGCATGTGAAAAACTCAGCTTGGATCCCAAAGATGTTATATATGTAGGTGATCATATGAATGATATTAAAGCTGCGGAGCATGCTGGTGCAATTGCAATTGGATGCACCTATGGTTATGCATTAACTAATACAAATATTCCGAAAAGACATTTAAATGCTAGATCCATTAATGAATTAGAACAGCATATAAAAAGTCTACTAAAATGAATGATTTATTAAATAAGAATATATTAATCACTGGATCTACAAGAGGCATAGGGAAAAGAGTTGCAACATCTTTTGCAGAGAAAGGAGCTAATATAATCAGCATAGGTTCGAACCCTGAACGTCTAGATAGAATATATGATCAATTAATAAAGTTAAACCAAGATGGTGATCATCTAATTATCCAATGTGATCTGAGTCAGCTAGATGAAAGCCAGGCAAAAGATATAAGCTTATCAATAAATGAGCATTATAAATTCCTAGATGGAGTAATTTTTAATGCTGCCATTCTAGGAAAAATGACCCCGCTACATGATTATGATCTCCTGACTTGGAGAAAAGTTATTAATACAAATCTTACTTCACAGTTTTTACTCACTAAAGCATTAATACCTCATCTAAAAAGATCTAACAGTCCAAAAATTTTATTTACTTCTTCTGGAGTAGCTGAAACTGGTAAAGCTTACTGGGGGGCTTATTCTGTAAGCAAATTTGCTCTTAAGGGTATGGCAGAAATACTCCATCAAGAATTGAGTAGTACATATGGAATACATGTATTCAATTTTGATCCAGGAGCATCGCCTACCGATATGCGTGCTGAAGCCTATCCTTCCGAAGATCAAGGAAATATTAAAAGCCTAGATGACTTGATCCCATGTTATGAGTGGTTTTTTAAAGATATCACTAATGCAAATGATCAACATTACTTTAAATACTCTGATTTTCCCCTTCTAAGAAATTCCACATAAATAAGCTTAGATAGCTCCTGTAAGGTGAAAAAATTTTATAAAAAGATTCATCAAACTTTTGTGTAGGAAAAATTAATTTGTGCGCATTTTGTATTCCCAAATCACCAAAAGGTAATATATCAGTATCGCCTAAATAAAAAATTCTTGACATATCTACGGACCATGGACCTATGCCCTTTTGGATCAATAATAGTGCCCGAAATTCATCATGGTTCATATCAATTAAATCATCTCTACTCATAGAATTAATTTGATTGCTATCTAAAAGGTTCATTAGGTAGCTAGCTTTTTGTTTAGATAATCCAGCCTGTAACAAAGATTTATTTAAATTCTTAATAGTATTTTTTTGGTTTAGTAATAAACTTACCCTTGACCAAATTGCATCAGCAGACTTAGTTGAAAGTTGTTGACCCACTATTATTCTTGCAAGATGATCTACAAAATTCAATTTTGTTAATTTAATTCTTATTGGCCCATTTTTAATTAAATGTTTAGTCAGCAGACTAAATCTAAATTCCTTGGATAGCTTTAAAAGAAATTTATGCGCTTTAATCTTTTCCATATTTAAGTAATGAGTTTATATCTTTTGTTGTTAGTTCCTTGAAACAACCTTCTCTTAAATTAATGGGCAAAAATATTGTTCCAAACCTTACTCTTTTCAGGCGGCTAATCTGTAAATCATGGTATTGAAAGATTTTTCTAACTTCTCTGTTTTGGCCCGTCATTAAACAAACTGTAAACCATTGATTAACACCGCTGCTATCTCCTTCAATTAGATCAGAAAATTTGTGGTGCTTATTATTAATGCTTATACCTCTTAACATGGATGCTTTTTTCTTATCATTAAACGTACCTCTTGCTCTTACAAGATACTCTCTATCAATATTAGAGGATGGATGCATTAATCGATGCGCTAAATCTCCATCATTGGTAAATAACATAATTCCAGATGTATTGATATCTAGTCTACCTACAGAAATCCATCGAACTTCATCATCTTTTGGTAGGAAGTCAAAAACATTCTTATCAATCTCTTTACGAGAGTTTGAAGAAATAACTCCTCTTGGTTTGTTGAGTAATAATAGTCTTGTCTGAATCTCTTTAATTAGAGTTTCTTGATTATCAACGAACACTTTATCGCTTTTAGTAACTTTTTCTCCAATCTTGGCTTTATGATTATTTACGCGCACCCTACCTGATCTAATAATATCTTCACATTTTCTTCTAGATCCCAAGCCTGCAAGAGCAAGAAATTTCTGCAGCCGCAGCATAAAAATTAGCCTATTTTGATTTGATAGTCTTCTTCTTGATCGTATGAAGATTCAGGAAGAATAGGCAGGTCATTGATGGACTTCAATTGAAGGTCATCTAAAAATTTATTTGTTGTTTTGTATAGTGCTGGCCTACCTGGAACCTCTCGATAGCCATTGATTTTAATCCAATCTTTTTCAAGAAGGGACCGAATAATTTGTGAGCTAACACTTACGCCCCTAATTTCTTCTATATCACCTCGAGTAACCGGTTGTTTGTAAGCAATAATAGCTAAAGTCTCCATCAACGCCTTGGAAGTCCTAGTATTTGTTTCGCTCCACATTGGAAATAATAAATCACTATGCTTACTATTAATCTGTAGTCTATAACCGCTCGCCACTTCTAATATACATAGAGAAGTGTTGTCAAAGCGGTCTTCTAAAGCATTGATTGATTCTTTTATATCCGCAAGCTCCACATCGATGCTTTGAAGAGATAACAGTTGTCTGATTTCAGATAACTTCATTGGTCTACTGCTACTAAACAGTATTGCCTCAACAGAATTAATGAGCTCTTTCATTTGTTGAAGCCTTCTTTTTAATAGATTTTAAATAGAATTGATTTGATTCGTCACTCTGAATAATTTCTAGATTGCCATTTTTAGCAAGTTCCAAAGATGCTAATAAAGATACTATTACCCCTTGCTCCCCTTCACTAGCCTTGTATGTCTTAAAAAATTGGACAATATTCCTTCTCGACAAAATTTCTAAAATAATTTCAATACGCTCTTGGGTTGATAATTGTTCAAAGTCGATAATATGGTCATCTCCAAATCTTGGTCTTGATGCCGCGTCTATGTAAGCGTTCAGAAGATCATCTACAACAAGATGGGTCTTAGTTTCTTTATTGGTAAAGTCTGGATTACTTGCTTGTGCAGGGAAAAAATCCCTATCAATTCTAGGCATAATAGATAAGTTTTCAGCTGCAGTTCTAAACCTCTGATATTCTTGCAACCTTTTAATCAATGCTGATCTTGGATCTTCTTCATCTTCTTCTTCAGAGTCGATTGGTAATAACATTCTTGATTTAACGTGCGCTAGAGTTGCTGCCATGACCATATAGTCTGATGCAAGTTCTACCTTCAAAACATCCATGAAATCTATATACCTTATATATTGATCTGTTATTTCTGAAACATCTAACTCTAGAATATCTATATCTTTCTTATTAATTAAATATAAAAGCAGATCCATAGGTCCAGAGAAATCATCTAAAAATATCTCTAGAGCATCAGGCGGAATAAATAAATCATCTGGCAACTCAGTAATTTCATTTCCTTTAAATAGGGGTAACTCTGTTTCTTTTAATGATTTCATTTACAACATAGTGTAATCACTGCTGTTAAAATACACAATATATTGTGTTTTTAGGCATAAAGCAAAGATTCTGGATCTTATAATAAAAATATTATTTTTTATAATTTATCTCTCATTTTTTAACTCCATCATTTATGATAGAAATCTTTATGAACTACCTAACTGACAATACAAGAATCGTTGAAAGATTTGATCTAATCAAACCTGCTGAAGTGATAGATGAGTTTCCATTAACAGATGAAATAGCCAAGTTGGTTTATGGTACTCGTAATGAGATTAGCAGTATCCTGCATGGTAAAGATGATAGGTTAATTGTTATATGTGGACCATGCTCAATTCATGATCCAAAATCAGCAACTGAATATGCAAATAAGTTAAATAATGTAAACAAGGTTCTAAATAAAGACTTATTAATTATTATGAGGGTGTACTTTGACAAGCCGAGAACTACTATTGGTTGGAAAGGCCTTATAAATGATCCAGACTTGAATGGTAGTTTTAATGCAAATAAAGGTCTCAAATTAGCAAGATCAATATTATTAAATATTTCTGAGATTGGTCTTCCAATTGGAACAGAATTCTTAGACCCAATTTCTCCTCAGTATGTAGCTGATCTAATTTCATGGGTAGCAATTGGTGCTAGAACTGCTGAAAGCCAGGTTCATAGAGAGCTTGCTTCTGGTTTATCATGTCCTGTAGGCATCAAAAATGGGACAAGTGGTGATCTAAAGCCTGCTATTGATGGAATCAAAGCCTCCAATCACCCCCATGTCTTTTTCTCAACTACTAAAGAAGGTTTGGTCCAGATCTATAAAACATCTGGAAATTCAGATGCGCACATTATTCTAAGGGGGGGTAAAAGCCCTAACTATGATCATGCCTCTATTGAAAATGCTCAGAAATTACTTCATGAAGCTGAAGTAAATGAATCGATAATTATTGATGCGAGTCATGGAAATAGCCAGAAACAACATAAAAATCAGAACAATGTGATAGATGATGTATGCAAACAGATCTCTCAAGGTAATAAACTAATTAGAGGAGTGATGTTAGAAAGTCATCTTGTTGAGGGAAATCAAAAGATCACAGATAATCTTACTTACGGACAAAGTATTACTGATGCTTGTATGAGCTGGGAAGACACTGAAAAATGTCTAGAAAAGCTTTCTAAAGCTATTACTAAACGAAGGGGTTAATTTATTTTGGAAGAGATTTCTTTTTCTATTGAGGTTGCAGAAACCATTGGTTTAAGAAATGCTGTAATTCTAGCCATTTTAAGAAAAAAAGATTATTCAAATTATTCTAAGGATGAGCTATTTGAGATAATTCAGAGGAAGGCAAGCTTTCTCAATGAGCAGGAGATAAGATCATCATTAAATAGACTGATCAATCTTAACTTATTGGATATTAAGGACACATCAGATAATTTGTACACACTTAAGCTTCCTGGAAAGAACACAGTTAGAAAAGATGGGATGCTAGTAGATAAATGGATTCCGAGTAAAGATGTTTTTGATGTTTTAGCTATGGGCGGAATAAAGAAAGATTTTATTGAAAATAAGCTCAGAGAATTTAAGCTGTATTGGAAAGAAAAAAATGCTGTAAAAGATAATTGGTCTATTACATTTGTCAACTTTATTAGGCGTGAGTGGATTAGTGAAACCTCTGGAAATGGAAATAAGCCAACACTAATGGATAATACCTGGGTGCCAGCAGAGGATGCTTTAGAAATATTAGAGATGGCAAATATCTCAAACAATCAAGCCATGGGATATTTAAAGGAGTTTATTTTATATTGGCAGGAAACAGGCATTGCTTTAAAGTCTTGGAATGTAAAGTTTATAGACTTTGTAAGAAGAAAAGAGAAAATGGGGAGCTATAATCTAAAGGATGAAAAAAACCAAAGACATAATGAGCCGGGAGAATACTCAGAAGAGTTCAAAACAAGAATCAGGAATAAATCTTGGGCAGAGCAGCTTGACCTCGAATAAAGAACTGTTTATAGAGTGTATTGATAGTTTATTTCTAAAATTAGAACTAGCTTATCACTATCAATTTTATAAAGTATTTGGCACCGATGATAGGCTAAATGAAGGTAAAAAAGTCTGGGCACAAACCTTAAAAAAGTTTTCCACTGACCAAATCCTAACTGCTATTGAAGAAATCATTTCAGAACATGAATACCTTCCTACTCTCACTGACGTTGTCTTAAAATGCAAAAAAAATAATATTGCAGCAGAAGAAATCCCAGAAGATATGCTAAAAGAAAAAGGGTTTGATAAGGACTTTTTTATAAAATTAAGGAAAAAACACGATTTATAAGTGATCTTACTTTATAATTCTCTCCTGTTTAAATCTAGGTTTGTGGTTCTAGATAGAGTTTTTAGAATTGTCTTCTAACACAGAATGAACTAATTTGTGTTATTAGGCCCTAATTATTAAAAATAACAATTATTAAATGTAGGTTTACTTAACAATGTCAAAGAATGTAAGAATATCACTATATATAGTTTTAACTGTAGTTTTATGGTTTACTTCAAAAATCTTTGTAACAGAAGAGGTCAATAACAACAAAGTAGCCAAGACACTCTCCTCAGTTGTGATATCTGAAACTGTGTCATCTTTTGTATCTCCTCAAATTAAGCTTAATACATATGCAAGTACTGAAAAAAGAGTTGAAGTCAAAGCAAAAACTTCAGGAGAAGTTGTTTCTACCGGCGTCCTTCAGGGTGATTGGGTTGAAAAAGATGATATTCTGTGTAGTTTGGGGGTTGTTGAGCTAAACAGAACTGAAGTAAAGGCTCCTTTTAGGGGTTATGTAGAAAGTATTGTTAAGCCAGGGAACTTTATCCAAAGAGGCCAAATATGTGCAACTATTATTGAATTAGATCCTATAACATTTATCTCTGAGGTGCCTGAAAAAAGAATTAAAGATGTTAATGAGAATCAAACGGTCTCCATCCAACTTGCAACGGGAGAAATTATTAATACTAAACTTTCTTTCGTTTCTAAAAGTGCATCCCCAGCAACAAGAACTTTTAGAGTAGAAGCTGTTCTTGAAAACGGAAGTGGGCTAGTAAGAGATGGAATTACTGGCACTATGATAATAAACACAAATAAAGTTTTGGCCCATAAGATCAATCCCTCTAATCTATTGTTAGCTGATAATGGAGAGCTAGGTATCAGGACAGTGAATATTGATAATGTGGTTGAATTTCATGTCATAAATATTATTCAAGACACTGAAGATGGGTTATGGGTAACAGGCTTGCCTGAAGTCTCAAATGTCATAGTCATGGGTCAAGGTTTTGTTGAAGAAGGTCAGACTGTATCAGTTTCTAATTTAGCAAAATTATGAAAAAACTAGTAGATTTTGCTCTTGCTAAGAGTAAGACTACAATCACAATTGCTATTCTTGTAATAATAGCAGGCTCATATGCAAGAAATACTATTGCTGTAGCAGCTGATCCAAGCGTCCAACTTCCTTTAGTTAGTGTTTCTGTTTTCTTAGATGGAGCATCACCTGATGATGCATCAAGATTAATAGCAAAACCATTAGAGAATAGACTGCGAAGTGTTGCGGGCATTAAAGAAATATCATCTAGTAGCTCTCTAGGTTATGCAAGAATAATTGCTGAATTTGAAGTTGGTTACGATATTGATGTAGCGTTAAGAGATATAAAACAAGGCATAGAAGAAGTAAAATTTAAATTGCCATTGGAGGCAGAAGATCCTCAGATAAGAGAATATTCTTTTAATACCTTTCCTGTAATGAATCTAAGCATTATGGGTACCGGATCGCTTCGTCAGAAAATATTTTTTGCTAGAGAGTTACAGGATCGAATTGAAGGAGTAGATGAGATCCTGGATGTTGATATTAGTGGCGCACCAGACGAATTGCTAGAAGCTGTAGTTGATAAATCAAAGTTAGAAACTTATAACATAACATTACAACAACTATATACAGCAATCTCTAGAAATAATCTTATTATTCCAGGAGGGTCCCAAGATACTGGCAATGGCAGCTTTAATATTGAAGTACCTAGCATTTTTGAAACTGCTAATGATGTTTATAACATTCCAATTAAGGTCACCCAAAATGCTGTTGTAACATTGGAAGACATTGCAGAAATTAGGAGAACTTTTAAAGATTATTCTTCCTTCGCAAGAGTAAATGGTAAAGATGCTGTAACTCTTGAAGTTAAATTACGTGAAGGCGCCAATGCAATTAATGCAAAACATAATATTACAAATGTCGTAAATGACTTCGAATCTGTGCTGCCAGAAAATCTATCTATTGTAAAAACAGATGATGAGACTATTTGGGCTGAATCAATGATCTCAGAACTTCAAGGAAATATTATTACTGCAATTTTTCTGGTAATAACACTGGTGATAGCGAGTATGGGAATAAGGGTTGGTATGCTCGTTGGGCTATCAATTCCATTCTGTTTCCTCCTAACATTCATGGTGTTAAAGTTTGCGAATATAGAATTTAACTTTCTTGTTATGATGGGTTTATTGCTAGGGTTGGGAATGCTAATCGATGGAGCTATTGTTGTAACTGAATACGCTGATCGAAAAATATCTGAGGGTTTAAAGAGGTTAGAAGCGTATCGATTGGCCTCCAAAAGAATGTTATATCCAATTCTTTCTTCTACAGCGACAACTATAGCTGCTTTTACTCCTTTAATATTCTGGCCAGGTTTTACTGGTCAATTTATGAGATTTTTGCCAACAACTGTCTTTATAGTTCTGTCTGCGTCTTTAATCTATGCAATGATCCTGGTACCAGTATTAGGATCCATGTTTGGTCAAAGAAGGTCATCACTGACGCTAGGAGAGTCCGAAAAAACTGGAGAAGTTGTCTTTGATAAAATTTCAAACTTTTATAGCAAATGGGTAAGAATATTTGCTAAAAATCCAGGTGAAACAATCCTAACTATTTTCTTGTTATTAATTTCTATAGTTGGTGCATATATAAATTTTGGAAAAGGGGTCATTTATTTCCCATATGTAGATCCAGTAGCTGCACAAGTGTCTATTAGAGCAAGGGGAAATTTCTCTTCTATTGAAGCAAAAAATATTGTTGAGAAAGTAGAGCAAGAACTTCTTTCTATTAAAGAAATAAATAGTTTATATCTTCGAACAGGAACTGAGTGGTTTAATTCAGGTGGTGATGTTGTTGGTAGAGGATTCTTTGAAGTGGTAGAGCCAAATCAAAGGAATATATCCGGTCAAGCAATTATGTCTATTGCTCAAAATAAACTTGAAGAAATACCAGGGATCATTGTTGAGATTGCCGAAGATCAAGGCGGGCCAGACTTTCAAGACCCAATAGAGCTAGGTATATTTGGCAATACAGAAAATGATGTAGCCATTGTTACAAAAAAAATTGAAAATTTTTTAAAGGAAGAAGTCGATAACTTAACGAATATCAACTCCACTCTTGCTTATCCAATAATTGAATGGAAAGTAGAGGTAGATAAACAGAAGGCTGCGCAGCTTGGAGTAAATATATCAGATATCGGAGCGCTAGTGCAGATGTTAACAAATGGCTTTAAGGTAGGTGAGTATAGGCCTGATGATGCAAGAGATGAAGTGGAGATTAGAGCTAGATTTGATAGAGAACAAAGGTCTTTAACGGGCATAGAGGACTTAAAAGTGAGCTCTGCTTCAGGTCTGATACCAATTAGTTCTTTTATCACCCTTATACCCCAAGAAAATAGACAGACAGTTGTACGAAGAAATGGTAAATTTTTTCACGAAATTGGCGCTGCAACTTCTTCACCAGATATATTAGTAAATGATAAAGTGAATGAAATTAAGGCCTGGATTGATAATCAAGACTTTCCAGCTGGGACCTTTACCCAATTTAGAGGTCAACAAGAAGAAACTCAAGCAGTAAATGAATTTCTAGTTATTGCAGGAATAACTGCTATATTTCTAATGCTAATATTATTGGTTACCCAATTTAATAGCTTTTATCAATCAATATTGATTTTATCTGCAGTATTTATGTCTTCAGTAGGCGTATTACTAGGCTTACTTATTACTGGAAAGCCTTTTGGTACAACTATGACTGGAATATCAGTAGTAGCCTTAGCAGGAATAGTAGTTAACAATAATATAGTGCTGATTGATACCTATAATAGGCTTAAGCAGGAACTAAAGCACTTAGATAACTATGAAATCGTAGTTAAGGCATGCAAACAGAGATTAAGGCCTATTTTGCTAACAACAATTACGACAATCTTTGGGCTATTGCCACTTGCAATGGGTATTAGTGTTGATATTGTTGAAAGATCGGTAGAAGTTGGAAGTAGAGTTGTGAACTGGTGGCAGAATCTAGCTTCTTCAATTGTTTTCGGTCTTGGTTTTAGTTCTATTTTAACTTTAATATTTACGCCTGCTGCTTTAATGATGCCTGAAAGAATAAAGTCGCGGTTCAGAATGTCTTGGAATGCGAAAACTACATAACTTTCTTAAATATATGCATAAGTTACAATAAGATATGGCAAAAAATAATACTAATTTTGAAGAATCTCTTAAAAAGCTTGAAAAGATTGTTGCCAATCTTGAAGATGGTGAGGTAAGTCTTGAAGAGAGTGTTAAGTCTTTTGAGGAAGGCATTAAGCTTGTAAAAGAATGTCAAAAACAAATCTCAGAAGCTGAGCTAAAAGTGAAAAAGTTACTTGATGATGGCCAGATTATTAATATTGATGAATAATCAAAATGATCCAGGACTATCTCACAGAATGTAGCAAAAAAATTTACTCTAATTTTAAGAAAAAAATTTCATCGAAATCAAAAATATCTCAGGCAATGCTCTATACACTGCTTGCTCCAAGTAAGTGCATTAGGGGCTCACTAGTATTTGCTTCTGCTAGTTTATTGTCTCACCTTAAAGAACCATCGATCATTAACATAGCCTCTGCAATTGAAGCTCTACATTCATACTCGCTAATACACGATGATCTGCCATCTATGGATAATGATGATATAAGGAGAGGTATTTCTTCAAATCATATAATGCATGGAGAAGCAACAGCAATCCTTGCTGGAGATGCTCTTCATTCGTTTGCTTTTAATATTATTAGTGAAGATGAACATATATCTTCTGATCAAAAAGTTGAAATTATAAGACTGTTAACAGATGCGTGTGGTTTTGACGGAATGATTTTAGGTCAACAAATGGATTTAGACGCTGAGAAGAATGAGACAGATGATGTAACCAAGATCCATAAGTTAAAAACAGCTAAACTTATTGAAGCATCTATTGTATCTCCACACACCGTTGGCCCCCTAAGGAATACCTTAGAGCCTATAGGAGAAAGTATAGGACTAGCATTTCAGATTATGGACGACGTCTTAGAGGTTACTAAAACCTCCGAAGAGCTTGGGAAAAAAAACAACTCAGATAAAAAAAATTCAAAGCTTACATATGTAAAAAAGTTTGGTCTAGATAAATCAGTTCAAGATGCTTCTAACCTCATCAACGATGCTATTAAGAGTATTAATAAAATTGATATAGAAAACAGTAAAAAAGAAAACTTAAAAGGAATATCAACCTATATTCTTGAAAGAAATAAATGAAAATATATAAAGAAATTCCTACAAAAAAACCCATTACTCCTTTACTTGATAAAGTAAATATTCCTGATGATCTTAAATCATTTACAAAAACTGAGCTCAAAACTTTAGCAGATGAATTAAGGTTATTCTTGTTATATCAGGTTGGTCAAACAGGAGGCCATTTAGCTGGAGGATTGGGAGTAATTGAGCTCACTATAGCCTTGCATTATTTATTTGATACTCCTGAAGATAAAATTATTTGGGATGTGGGGCATCAAGCATATCCACATAAGATACTGACAGGTCGAAAGGATCTATTAAAAAATATTAGAAAGAAAGATGGTATTGCACCATTCCCATCCATTAAAGAAAGTCCATATGATGCTTTTGGTGTTGGTCACTCTAGTACTTCTATTAGTGCAGCTTTAGGCATGGCTATTAGCAAGAAGACTGATGAAAAGAAAATTGTTGCTGTGATAGGAGATGGTGCAATGACTGCTGGAATGGCATTTGAGGCGTTGAGCCATGCTGGGCATATAAAACCAAACATGTTAATTATCTTAAACGATAATGATATGTCTATTTCAGAGAATGTAGGTGGCTTATCAAATTATTTTGCGAATATTTGGGCATCAAAAACATACAAAGGGATTAGAAAAAGTGGTAAGAGTTTTTTAGAAAATCTTCCTCAAGCTCACCATATTGCAAGAAAAGTAGAAACTCAAATGAAGAGTATGGTTGCTCCTGGAACAATCTTTGAAGAGCTGGGATTAAATTATATAGGTCCGATAGATGGACATAATATAAAACGATTAATTAATGTAATTAATAATTTAAAAGATTTCGATGGGCCACAATTTCTTCACATTATTACTAAAAAAGGAGCTGGCTTAGATAAAGCTGAAGCAGATAGGATTGGATTTCACGCGATTGGAAAAATAAAACCAATAAAAAGAACTAAGCCAAAACAGCAACCTAAATATCAAGATATTTTTAGTGATTGGATAACTGATATGGGAAGAGAAGATAAAAACCTCTTAGCCATTACTCCAGCAATGAGAGAAGGATCAGGCCTAGTAAACTTTAGTAAAGAATTTCCTGATAGATATTTTGATGTTGCTATTGCTGAGCAACATGCAGTCACTTTAGCTGCTGGGATGGCATGTACTAATAAGAAACCTGTTGTTGCAATATATTCAACGTTTCTTCAGAGAGCATATGATCAACTAATTCATGACGTCGCGTTGCAAAATCTAGATGTAACATTTGCTATCGATAGAGCGGGTTTGGTTGGAGAAGATGGTCCGACACATTCTGGGAGCTTTGATCTTGTCTATCTTAGATGTATACCAAATATGGTCATTGCAACTCCTTCTAATGAGAATGAAACGAGACAACTGCTGACAACAGCATATATGTATGATGGACCTGCTGCAGTAAGATATCCAAGGGGTACTGGACCTAATACAAGGGTAAAACAATCATTAGAGTCCTTGCCCATAGGTAAAGCAGAAGTCATTCAAGACAAAAAATCAGAACTGGTCTTTCTTAATTTTGGAGCTCTACTAGGCAATGTAGCTGAGGCTGCAAACTACTTCAATGCTAGTCTTATTGATATGCGGTTCGTAAAGCCTTTAGATTATGAATTGCTTGATAAACTTAGTAAAAAAGCTAAATTGTTTATAACTGTTGAGGATGGGGCGGTGAGCGGAGGTGCAGGTAGCGCGGTTCAAGAATGGCTAAATAAAAATGATTGTAAGACTAAAATAAGATCATTTGGTATTCCAGATCAATTTATAGAGCATGCTACAAGAAATGAAATGATCGAAATGGCAGGCTTAGATACTCAATCCCTAATAGATAAAATAAAAAAAATTATCTAATCCAAGTGACCTAATTTATCTTTCTTTGTAGATAAATAAGATTGATTGCTTTTATTCTTTCCAGAGTGGAGGGGCAATCTTTTTGATACCGTAATACCTGAATCTTCTAAAGCCTTAACCTTGTCAGGATTATTAGTTAATAATTGAACTGAAGAAATTGAGAAATATGAAAGTATATCTCTACAGATTAGATAATCCCTTTGATCAGCCTCAAATCCTAGTGTCTGATTTGCTTCAACAGTATCATGCCCCTCATCTTGGAGGGCATAAGCTCTTATCTTGTTCCCTAAACCTATTCCCCTGCCTTCCTGCCTTAAATACAACAATAGACCTGACCCATTATCAGAAATTAGCTTCATCGCATCACTTAATTGAGGCCCACAATCACATCTTAAACTGAACAATGCATCTCCTGTTAGGCATTCTGAATGAACTCTACATAAAACATCTTCGATGCTATCAATGTCACCATATAGTAATACTAAATGCTCTTTCCCATCCAAGTCCTCAAAAGCATACAGATCAAAGGTACCAAAATCAGTTGGTAAAATAGATTGGGCAATGTAATTACAAGTTGACATATATTAAATTTGGGAGCTTAAAAAAATAGTAATTATAATCCCAGAAAAAATCCCTGCCAAGATATCATCTAAAACAATACCAACACCACCTTTAATATTTCTATCTAGCCAAGATATTGGCCATGGCTTAATAATGTCAAAGAACCTAAATATTACAAAAGCTGTTAAATATTCATAAAAGCCATGATTTAGAAATAATAAAACAATAGCTACTCCAGCAGCTTCATCAATGACAATTGATGGATGATCATCTTCAGGTATATCTTTAGATATCAAGATGCATACTAAAAAAGCTATTAATATAGTAAGCATAGCGGTTATACCAATATTTGAATGAAGAATTGGAGCAAAATAAATAATTATAATTGCAAATGCGCTTCCCCATGTTCCAGGGCCTGGCTTTAATAATCCAATCCAGAAGCAAGTTGCAAGCCAATGAAGAGGTCTCTTGGGATTTGGAAATGTCATGCTAAGTAAAGTGATTATATCCTTGGAAATTACTAACAAGTTTATTGTTAATTTTATATCCGCTTTTTGTTATCTCACCAATATTATAAAAGTTTAAGCCTTTCTTATTAAGTAATTTATCTATAAGCTGAATGTTCTTCTTTGGAACTGTATAAATTAATTGATAATCGTCTCCACAAGTTAATGCTTGTTTTTTAGAAAGCCCTGACGCAATCGGTAATACAGTGTCATCTAAATTAAAGCCTACCCCCGAATTCTTACATATATTCATTAGATCTTGTATGAGTCCATCTGATATATCAGTAGCACTAGAAGCATAATCACTAATCAGTAGCCCATACTCAATTTGAGCCTCTGGTTTTAAATAATGTCTTGTGGTTTTATTCAATGCCCTGCTCTTTTTATATCTTTTTAGACCCATATACCCTTGGCCTAAGGGTCCTGATAAATAAACTAAATCGCCTAATCTTGCACCAGATCTTAATAATATATTTTTTTCTGGCACACCATAAACTGTGACAGATATTTGTAATTGTCCCTTGACTAGATCTCCCCCTATTAAACCTATGCAATAATCTTGGCTAAAATCTCTTAAGCCTTTCTTAAAACCCCTAAAAAACTTTTGATTGGATTGAGGAACGGATATTGTTAGACTAAATGCAATCGGCTTTGCTCCCATAGCAGCTAAATCACTCAAGGCAGAACTGCATGATCTGTATGCTATATAGCAGGGGTTTAATGTTCTTGGAAAATGTCTGCCAACTACAGAAGTATCTGAGCTAATTAAGAGTTCTTTATTGTGATTAATGATAAAACAATCATCACCGACCCCTAACTTAATGCCGTTACTTTTGTTATAAGAGGTGCCTATATCAGATAGGTATTTTCTTATAATTTCAAATTCTGAATTTAATTTAACTGGGATATCTCTCAAATAAACCTGTTGCACCCATACCACCACCAACGCACATGGTTACAATACCAAATTGTTTGTCCTGTCTTTCTAACTCTCGAGTTATGTGACCTACCTGTCGTGATCCAGTCATTCCAAAAGGATGTCCAATTGAAATTGAGCCTCCATTAACATTTAGCTTTTCCATTGGTATGCCTAACTTATCTCTGCAATAGACCACTTGGACTGCAAATGCCTCATTAAGCTCCCACAAGTCTATATCTTCAGCTTTCATATTATAGTTCTTCAGCAACTTAGGTACAGAAAAGACTGGGCCGATACCCATCTCATCAGGCTCACATCCCATAGTTGTAAAGCCCCTAAAATAAGCCTTGGGTTTTAAACCGAGTTCTAAAGCTTTATCTTCGCTCATAACCAATGTAACAGATGCGCCATCCGACAATTGTGATGAATTACCTGCGGTAACGGATCCATTTTCAGGGTCAAAAACAGGTTTTAATGTAGACAGTCCCTCAAGCGTTGTATCTGGGCGATTGCATTCATCTTTGTCAACAACATAATCAACTTCCTTAGAATCTCCCGTATCTTTATTAACTAAAAGCATTTTCGTTTCCATTGGAATAATCTCGTCAGAGTGAAGACCGGCCTCTTGAGCGGCTGCAGTCCTTTTTTGGCTTTCTAGGGCATATTCATCTTGAAGTTCACGTGAAATCTTATAACGTTTTGCTACTGTTTCTGCAGTGATACCCATAGGGTGATAAATTCCCGGTACATCTTCTGCTAACTTATCATTTA
>CAYFFR010000029.1:0-18115 GCA_964342675.1 uncultured Gammaproteobacteria bacterium | reverse complement strand
AGACCCTGATAATGTAAACCTTTACGATCAGGAGAACTATTTCACCATACAGGACCCAGATAATGCGGGGAATTTGTGGCGGTTTAGACACCATCGAGGCACAGGCTTATCTTTTCAAATTTACAATTCTGGGAGCACGGTTTTTCAGGTTATTGGGGATGAGCATGGCAATGTTATTCATTTGGGAGAGCGAGAATGCTCAATACAAAGAAGGCATCAAAAAATCATTGAGGAATCGCCTTCTCCAAGAATTGATCCTCTTTTAAGAGATGAGATTGGCCAAGCTGCAGTTCAATTAGCTAAAAAAATTAAATACTGCTCTGCTGGAACTGTTGAATTCTTATTTGATGATAAAACAAATGAATTTTGGTTTCTGGAAGTGAACACTAGACTTCAAGTTGAGCATCCTGTCACTGAAGAAGTTACAGGAATAGATTTAGTTGCCGAGCAAATTAAGATAGCCAGAGGAGATCAGCTTGAATTTACACAAGATGACATTGATTGGCATGGGCATGCAATTGAAGCAAGATTATATGCTGAAGATCCTAGTAACAACTTTCTTCCTGAGATAGGGACCTTACATGCTTATGATATAAGCCATGCCTCAGATGTAAGATGGGATTCGGGCGTGGAACAAGGCAGTATTATTGGTACAGATTTTGATCCAATGCTGTCGAAAGTGATTGCATGGGCTCCAAATAGAGTTGATGCTGCTAATAAGTTAGTGCGTGGTCTTGAAAAAGCTCATATGGGAGGCGTCGTTACAAATCGACAATTTTTAATTTCTTGCTTAAGAAATGAAAGTTTTTTAGATGGGAATACTACAACGGATTTTATTAAGCGTGAAACTTTAGAATCCAAAAAGAATTTATCCAAAAATCAGCTAGATCAAACCTCAATAGCAATTACTTTATGGAAAGCTCAACAAAATAGAGCCTCTGATAATGTTACAGGTTTTTTGCCTGCAAATTGGACCAATGGAAGAATGCCCTTGCAAAGAATTAAGTTACTGATTATGCAAAATGAGCTCGAGGTAACTTATAAATTAAATAAAGATAATTTATATGATGTTATGGGTTCCTCTTGTGAAATTCATCATTACGATAGGTCTGGAATCGATATAGAAATAGATTCTTATAGATTTTATGCTCAAGTGACTGAGGCAAAAGATATGATCCAGATTAATATGCCATTTGGTGACTTAAGTGCAAGTGTAATACCAAGATTTGTAGAGCCTGGAAATGATGTCCCTGAAGGAGGCTTAATAGCACCAATGCCTGGAAAAGTCATAGACGTAAAAGTTAAAAAAGGTAATAAAGTAAAAGCTGGTGATACTTTAGTCATTATTGAAGCAATGAAAATGGAACATTCAATCAAAGCAACTGAATCTGGCAAAATAGCAAAGGTAATGGTTCGACTCGGTGATCAGGTTGATAATGGTGCCACCCTACTAGTGCTAGGAAAGTAGTATGAAATCGCAAGCTTCTCTTTCAAAAAATCCTCAACAACTTGGAAAAAGACATCTTGAGATTATGGATGAGCTTGAAAAAATACTCGATCAAGGGCAATCTTTCTTAACAATGTCTGATCTTGCAAAAAAATTAAAAATCTCGCTAAGAACTCTATATGAAATTGCTCCAAGCAAAGAGGAATTAATAGTTACAACAGTTGATAGAGTATTAAAAAAGCATGGAAAGATTGCAATGGATGCAATGAGTGTCCATTCATCTCCAATAAAAAAATTAGAAAGCTTCTTAACTGTTGCTAATCAGGCAGTAGGGCCAAGATTGGAAAGATTTACTTTACCTCTTAATAGCCTAGATTCTTCTAAGTCAATGGTTGACTATCATGAGCAATACATAACTACAGTAATTAAAAACTTGCTAGATGAAGCCAAGTCTAATAAAGAAATCAGAGATATTGATACTCAAGCAACAGCACTTCTCTTGGGAGGTCTTGGTAGATACTTTCTATCTAAGAAACTTTTAAAGGATCTGAAACAGACTCCTGAGGAAACAAGCAATTTTTTAACAAAAATCATCATAGATGGAATAAAAGTGAATAAATCATGGCCGAAGACATAATTAGAATCGCAAATTGTAGCGGTTACTACGGAGATAAATTATCTGCAGCTAAAGAAATGGTAGATGGAGGACCTATTGATGTCCTCACTGGAGACTACTTAGCAGAACTCACTATGACAATTCTTTTTAATCAAAAAATCCAGAGAGGAGATGATAAGGGGTATGTTGGTACTTTTCTTAAACAAGTACGATCAGTTGCTAATACTTGCAAAGAGCAAAATATTAAAATTGTAACAAATGCAGGAGGCTTAAATCCCTCCTCTATGGCCAATGAAATAGAAAAAATCTTAGAAGAATTAAATATTTCATTAAAAGTTTCCTACATAAGCGGTGATGATTTAATGCCAAGAATGGACTCCTTAAAACAAGATGGAGAATTATTTTTAAACATTGATAAAAATATCCCCATTGATGAATCAGAATGCCAAACACTCACCGCAAATGCTTATCTTGGTGCATGGGGAATTAAAGAAGCTCTAGATAAAGGTGCTGATATAGTTGTATGCCCAAGAGTGACTGATGCTGCGGTAGTAATTGGTCCTGCGGCTTGGAAATTTAATTGGAAGAGAGATGATTATGATGCATTAGCTGGCGCCTTGGCAGCAGGTCATATTATTGAGTGCGGTTGTCAAGCAACTGGTGGTAACTATTCTTTTTTTAAAGAAGTTCCAAGTTTTGATAATGTTGGCTATCCAATTGCTGAAATTAAAAAAGATGGAAGTTTTTACATTACAAAACATCCGGGCACTGGTGGCCTAGTATCCACTGGAACAGTAACCGCACAACTTTTATATGAAATTAGCTCTCCTGCATACTTAAACCCTGATGTAATAGCGCATTTTGATACTTTGAAAATTGAAGAAGTTTCTCAAGACAAGGTCTATGTATCAGGCTGCAGGGGAAGTTCTCCAACTAAAACTCATAAAGTCTGTATTAATCTAGCTGGGGGATACAGAAATGGCATGGAGTTTATTCTTACCGGAATAGATATTGAAGAAAAGGCTCAAATTATTTCAGATGCATTATTCAACTCTGTTGGGGGCAAGGAACAATTTGATGAGGTTTCGATTTTGCTAGATAGAACTGATAAAAAAAATCCAGATTCTAATGAAGAAGCTATGGCTTCACTAAGAATTTCAGTAAAATCAAAAGATCCTGATTTAGTTGGTAGAATGTTTACAGCAAAGATGATAGAGCTAGCTCTAGCAAACTATCCCGGATTTTTTACAGGTGGTGGAGTTAGATCAGGAGGACCTGTTTTGGTCTACTGGCCCGCGCTAATAGATAGCAAACACATCAAAGAAATTGTTCATATTGATGGGAAAGAAATTGAGGTAATGCCAACAAATCAGATGGATTTAGAGGAAACCTATTATCAAAAACAACCAATAGAAATACCCCCTCCTCCATCAGATAAAATGATCAACAGACCATTGGGAGAAATTTTCGGAGCTAGATCTGGTGATAAAGGTGGTTGTGCAAATATTGGAGTTTGGGCAAAAAATGAAAATGCATTTTCATTTTTAAATAATTATTTAACTGTAGAAAAAATAAAAGAGTTAATGCCAGATGTTAAAGACTTTGAAATAGATAGGTATGAGCTTCCAAATATTCTTTCCCTAAACTTTTACATACATGGCATATTGGAAGATGGTGTCTCCTCAAACACTAGGAAGGATGGCCAGGCTAAATCACTTGGGGAGTATTTAAGAGCTAAATATGCAGATATACCTAAATCTTTATTTGAGGGAAAAATATGACCATAAAAAAGCTATCTTTAGAAGGTTTGAATTTTCAAGCAACAAAAATAAATATTAAAAATAATATTTTGACTATAACTTTAAATCGACCTGAGAAAAAAAATGCGTTAAATAATGTCATGGTAAATGAGCTTAATTATGCTCTAGCTTATGCAAAACAAGAGAAAGAAATCAGAGTTGTTGTGATTGATGCTGAAGGTGATATCTTTTGCGCTGGAGCAGACCTAAGCAGAGCTAAGGAGGATTCTAATGTCCCCAAAATAGAAAGAGCAGATGATATTAGCCTCTCCCTTCGAAAATTACATAAACCAGCAATATGTAAAATTCAGGGTTCAGTCTTAGCAGGTGCGCTATTAATTGTTACAAATGCAACGCATGCCATAGCGGTAGATACCGCTGAATTCTCTGCACCTGAGATTCATAGGGGTTTATGGCCTTTTATGGTCATGGCTGGACTGTTTAGAGTGATGCCTAAAAGAGCTGGTCTTGATTTTATTATGCGAGGTCAACCCATTGATGCTAATAAAGCTAAATCATGGGGTCTTATTAATGAATCTGTATCAGCTAATCAGCTTGATGAAAGAGTAAATGGGTTAGCTGATGAGCTAGCTAGTCTGGCACCAGGAACCATGCAATTTGGTTTAGAGGCATATGAAAAACAAGATGCTTTAGAGTTTGATAATGCTCTTCCCTATCTTCAAAAACAAATCGCGAAATGTTTTAAAGGAGAAGATGCTAAAGAAGGAATCGCAGCATTTCTAGAAAAAAGAAAACCTAATTGGAAAAAATAAAAGGATTAATATGGATTTAGAATACGGACCAGAGTACCAAGACTTCACAAAGGAAGTTCAAAACTTTTGTAAAAAGTATAAAGGATTAGTCTTCACAAATGATTCCAAAAACCCATTGGGAAGTTCTGGAGGGTCTGGTGGTCCAAAAATATCTAGATCTGAATGGCAAAAAATCTTAATTAAAAATGGCTATTTTGCTCGCTCTGTTCCAAAAGAATATGGAGGTTATGGTGGAGAGACTGACATTCTTAAGAGTAGAATTATTGCGGCAGAATTCTCAAAATCGAACACCCCAACAGCTATGGGTGGTCAAGGGATCGATATGTTGGTTCCTACATTATTAGAGATGGGTACCGAGGAACAAAAGCAAGCATATATAAAGCCTACACTGCACGGAGAAATGATTTGGTGCCAAGGATATTCTGAACCAAATGCGGGGAGTGATCTGGCAAGTTTACAAACCAAAGGAGAGTTAATTGGCGATGAATGGGTAATCAATGGTCAAAAAATCTGGACAAGTACTGCTCAATATTCACAAATGTGTTTTTGTCTTGTTAGAACCGAACCGGATGCTCCAAAACATGCTGGAATAAGTTACTTATTGATCCCAATGGATACTCCAGGAATTGAAATTAGACCGCTAGTGGATATGACTCTGAAGGCAGGATTTAATGAAGTTTTTTTTACAGATGTAAAAATTCCTGCCAGCAATATTGTAGGTAAAAGAGGTGAAGGCTGGGCCGTTGCAAATGCAACTTTAGGGCATGAAAGAGGGTCCTTAGCTCCTCCAGATGCAACGATGAATAGGGTTAATATGTTGATGCATCTAATGAAAGAAGAGATGCTAGACGGAAAACCATTAATTGAGCACTCAATTTATCGAGATCGATTGATGCAAATTCAAGGGAAGGTTTTAGCCCAACAATCTCATGCATTGAGACTGTTGTCAGCCAAGTTAAATCCTGGGGCTGATGTAAAGATAGGCAAAATGATTCAAAAGCTAACTGGAACAGAGTTAAGACATGAGCTAGAAGGCCTTGCAATTGATGTGTTGGGTGAAATTGGAACCTTGTATGAAGATAGCCCACATCTTAAAAATGATGGCACATGGCAATTTATATATATGTACTTTCTGGGCCTGATTATTGGCGGAGGTACAAGTCAAATTCAAAAGAATATTATTGCTGAGCGAGGGCTAGGCATGCCCAAAGAACCAAAAGTAGAGGGAGCATAAGATGTACTTTGGCTTATCAGAAGAACAATCCTTTTTTCAAGACAATGTAAAAAAGTATCTAGAAGAAAATGCCACGATAGATAATATTAAACATATTGCTAGTGGTGATGAAAAAAATCTTACTGCAGAGATTCATCAAGGCCTGCTTAATCTAGGAGTAAATGGGCTCTTGATTCCAGAAGAATTTGGCGGTCTAGGCCTTGATTTACTCTTTGCAACAGTGGTGTCAGAAGCTTTGGGGGGTGGTGTGGGCCCTACTCCATTTATTGCGCCCTATGTTATGGCACCAACGGCGATTAGGCATGCAGGAAGTAAGTCTCAGCAAGAGAATTATCTTACAAAAATCAGTACCAATGAATACCGTTTTGGTGTTGGATTTAGTGAATTCATCGGCAAAAGAAATGATGCTGGAATAACTTCTTCAGACAAAATTTTAAATGGTAGGTCAATGTTTGTACTCGATGCTCATGACGCTACTCATTTATTACTTTCAGATGAAAAAGGTCAAATATTTGTTGTGGATGCAAGATCTTCAAATATAGAAATAGTCCAACTAACGACAGTTGACAAAACTAGACAATATTCAGAAATCATCTGTAAAAACTTAGAAGCTGAACTACTGGAGAATTCTTCAGATTCTGTGGATCCAATCAACCAAGCAATTGATGCCGGTAGGATTATGCTAGCTGCAGATTCTCTTGGTGCATCGCAAACAATGATAGATAAAGCAGTTGATTATGCCAAAGAGCGAAAGCAGTTTGGCAGAGCAATAGGATCATTTCAGGCGGTAAAGCATATGTGTGCAGAGATGGCTGCGGATTTAGAACCCTGCTACGCACTGGTTTGGCATGCTTCGCATTGCCATGACCACTCTCCTGTTGAAGCTAGATTAATGGCCTGTCATGCAAAAGCGCATGTCTCTGAAATAAGTAAAGGCATAGCTAAGAAGGCTACCGAGGTTCATGGTGGCATGGGTTTCACAGACTTGCTTGGGTTGCATTACTGGTTCAAACGAATTGGATTAAATCGTCAAATACTAGGTAGTCCAGAACTTGTAAGAGAAGAAGCTTATAAAGCACAGGTTTAAAGAAAATTTCTTTTAATTACTTCTTCTAAGAGATGTAAACGATCATTGCCAAAAAACATTTGTTCTTTATAAAAAAAAGTTGGAGAACCGAACCCTCCACGCCTAATTAATTCATCAGTATTTTTTATCAAAAGATCTTTAGCCTCTTGAGATGCTATAAATTTTTTAAATTCTTCAGTATCTAAATTTGAATTATCGGCAATGTCAAATAATAAGTTTTCCTGACTTATATCTTGACCTTCACTCCAATAGGCTTGAAATACGTTATTAGCAAACTCAACTAATTGATTTTCTTTTTTAGCAAATAAACAACCACGCATTGCCTTAACAGAATTAACTGGAAATACTTTAGGAAAGCTAATACTAATTCCTCTAACCTTTGACCATAAATGCAGATCATCATTTGAATAGTTGAGCTTTAAAGGATTGGGCTTTTTTCTAAACTCATATACATCTTGATTAACGGTATTAAAAACTCCTCCCACAAGAACTGGCTTCCACTCTATTTCTAGATCATTTCTTTGTGATAATGATAAAATTTCGGTGAATGCTAAATATGTCCAGGGGCTTGAACAATCAAAGTAGAATTCGATATAGTTACTCTTCACAATTATATAAGTGTATTCCAAGTGAAGTATTTTAGAAATTTATTTATCTATTTTGGCTTACTAAGCATATTAGTAACATCGAAACTAAATGCATCAATAGAAGAGCTCAATCTTGTTGTTAGTGATGACAAATTCGTCCTACAAGCTGAAATCATAGAAAAGATTAGTAATGAGCACTTTTTTAAGACCAAAAACATTCAACAAATTAATCAGAATTTTTATGAAATATTAATCAAAGAGCTTGACCCTAATAAGATTTATTTTACCTACAATGAAATTAATGAATTTATAAATTCTCAGATTGTGAATGATTATTTTGATCTAGACTTAAGCTATAAAATTCTCAACCATTATTTTAATAGATTGATTGAATCAACTGAGTATAAGATTAAAGTAGTTGAGCAAAATAATTTTAATTATAAAAAGCTAGACTTCCTAGATATCTATGAAGAAGATAATATTTGGAAATCAGATATTAAAGAGCTTGAAGATGAATGGTTTAAGATTGCAAAGAATGATTTGCTTAACTCAAAACTGAATAACGATGCAGAAGATGCTGTAACAAAAATCCTTAAAAGATACGAAAATAGAAAAAAAGGTATTTATCAAAGAAATCAAGAGGACTATTTCTCCATAATTATAAATACATTTACATCGCAGTTTGATCCTCACTCCTCCTATCTATCACCAAAGAGTGCAGAAGATTTTGAGGTACAAATGAGTCTAAACCTTGAAGGGATAGGTGCAATCTTAACTACTGAAGATGATTATGCAAAAGTGGTGAGCTTGGTTGCTGGTGGTCCAGCAGAAAAATCAAACCGGATGTCTCCTGAAGATAAGATTATTGCTATTAAACAAGAAGAATCAAATGAATTTATTGATGTGGTGGGTTGGAGGATTGATGAAGTTGTTAAATTAATTAGGGGTAAGTCTGGAAGTAAAGTTACTCTTGAAATTATACCTGCGATGGCAGAAAGTGATGCAGAAACCATTATCGTTAATTTAACTCGTGAAAAAATTGAACTGGAAGAAAGAAGTGCACAGAAAGAAATTTTTACCATTAATCGATATGGCAAAGAACTAAATATTGGAGTTATACATCTTCCTGCATTTTATATAGACTTCAAAGCATGGAGAGAGAACGATCCAGACTTTAAAAGCAGCTCAAAGGATGTTGAAAAAATCTTAAATGAGTTCAATCAGCAAAATGTTGATGCATTAATTGTTGATCTGAGAGGAAATTCTGGAGGCTCGCTGTATGAAGCTAATAAATTAAGTGGATTATTCGTTGCTGCAGGAGCCACAGTGCAAGTTAAACAAAGCTCTGGGAGTATCAGGCCTTGGGGAGATGGAAGAGCTAAGCAAGTATGGACAAAGCCCCTTGCGGTCTTGGTTGATAGATATTCAGCTTCAGCCTCAGAGATATTTGCTGGTGCCATACAAGACTATCAAAGGGGGATTGTAATTGGCCATAGAACATTCGGAAAAGGTACAGTACAAAAGTTAGATGATTTAAGTGAAGGCCAAATTAAAATAACAGAATCTAAATTTTATAGAGTGTCGGGTTCTAGCACACAATCCAAAGGTATTGAACCAGATATTATTCTGCCCGCATCTTGGGATATAGATGACTATGGTGAAAGCTCTCTAGACGAAGCTCTGCCCTGGGATACAGTTAGACCAATTAGACATAGGACATTTAATTTAAACGATTATGCTATTAAGAATGTCAAAATTAAACATAATGAGAGATTAAATATAGATCCTAATCTCATTTATATTCAGAAAGTCAGAGAAAGATATGACACACAAAAGAATAAAAAATTTCTTTCATTGCAACTAAACAAAAGAAAAGAAGAACGAGACGCCAGAAGATCTTGGATGTTAGAAACTGAAAATAATAGAAGAACATTATTGGGCTTGGTGCCATTTAAATCATATGAAGATATGGAAGAATATGATAAGAATTATGATGATGTCCCAATTGACCTAGAAAGGGATTTTTTATTAAAAGAATCTACAAATATTATCGTAGATTATCTGACTTTTAGTAATACATTATTAATCTCAGATATCTCTTCATGAAAATCGTATCTTTCAATATTAACAGTATACGAGCTAGGCCTCATCAACTTGAATATATACGAGATAATCTAGATCCCGATGTGATTGGTCTGCAAGAAACAAAAGTAAATGATCCAGACTATCCAGAGGAGTTAATAAATTCTATTGGGTATAAATCTCATTACTGGGGACAAAAAGGACATTATGGTGTGGCCTTGTTAACTAAGATTGATCCTCTAGATATTCAAAAAGGTTTTAAAGACGATACTCTTGAAGATCAAAAGAGATTTATTCAGGGAACATTCTCTTTTCATGGTAAAGAGTTAGTGATAATGAATGGTTACTTTCCTCAAGGGGAAAATAGAGAGCATCCAACAAAATTTCCGAAGAAGGTAAAATTTTATACAGATCTTGATAGACATATAAAAAAAGTAAAACGATCAAATAAAAATATTATTGTCATGGGTGATTTTAATGTAGCTCCAACTGCAAATGATATCGGTATAGGAGAAATAAATGCTAAACGATGGTTAAGAGAAGGCAAGTGTGCATTTCTTCCTGAAGAAATTTCTATGTATAACAAAATACTTAATCAGGGGTTTATAGACTCTTGGAGAACTAAGTATCCTAAAACAAATGATATTTATTCTTGGTTCGATTACAGATCGAGAATGTTTGACGATAATCCTAAAAGGGGCCTAAGAATTGATCATATATTGGTGAGTGATGCACTAAGAAATCAAATAAAGTCTGTTGGTATAAGTTACGAAGCTAGAGCGCTTGAAAAACCGTCGGATCACTGCCCTATTTGGCTTTACCTCTCATAAAGAGCTAAGCTCTCTTATCTTTAAAAAAATTCACTAATAATTCTGAGCATTTGTTTTGTAAAAAACCATGTGCGTAATTCACTTGATGGTTTAAGAAATCTTTATCAAGAAAGTTATCAATGGAGACTATGCAGCCGGTCTTTGGTTCAACAGTTGAAAAGAATATATTTGCAATTCTTGCATCTATTATAGCTTTAGCACACATATGGCATGGCTCTAAAGTAATATAAATATCAGCTCCTACCAACCTATAATTACTAATAAAACGAGATGCTGCATTGATTGCAACTACTTCTGCATGCATAGCAACCGAACAGCTACGAATCACCTGATTATGGCCTTTTCCAATAATTTTTCCAGCAAGCACAACAACTGCGCCTACAGGCACTTCATCGTTCCTTAATGCTATTAAAGCTTGGTCGTATGCAGCCTCCATAAAGCGAGATTCATACATATTAGAAATTAATTAAGTCTACTAAATCCTGAATGTGAAATAGGGTATGCAATAAGAGAATCTATATCTTGATCATCATGAATGCATTTTGCAATAATTGAAAGGATCTCTTCAAAGCTCTCAAGATACTTGTTCATAATTTCTTTAGAATGTTCAGTGCAAATATATAAAGCATTTGATGCCAAGAAACCCCTTTGAAGCATCTCATAAGTTATAAGGGTCTTGTATTTCATAAAATTTTTATCTTCTGATGAAAAGACTGGCAGTGGATCTATTCCAGATATTTTAAAATCTAAATTATAGGAATTAAATATTTTTTGCCATTCTTGCTTTACATATTGGCCTGTTTTAGTGAGAAATTCCCATGACTTAATATCTTGCATAACATTTAAAGACTCTAGGGCTGCTGATGGTCCTATTCGTTCAGTCCAAAAAGTGCTACTAATAAAACTACTCTGTGCATAATCCATCACTTCCCTTCTTCCAACGATTGATGTAATTGCATAACCATTCCCTAAAGCTTTTCCTAAAATACAGATATCTGGATCTACTTTAAACTTCTGATGGATACCACCAAAAGTCTCTCTAAAACCAGACGTGCATTCATCAAAAATAAGAACTATATTATTTTGAGTAGCTAAATCTCTAACTTGTTCTAAGAAATTATCTTTGGGGGGGTCATTTCTCATTACTTCCATCTTGATAACACCTATATCTTTTGTTGCAATCAAGTCTTTTAATTGATTAAGGTCATTATATTGAAAAGAGAATGTGGTATCTTTTAAGCTTCGTGGTACACCATTTGGCTCTAAACCAGGTAATAGATGTCCGTCCAAGTCCTTAGACCTACCCAAATTTGCAGATAAATACCAATCATGCCAACCATGATATCCACAGATAGCAACATTATCTTTACCTGAAGCAGCTCTTGCTATCCTTATTGCTATAGCATTTGCTTCACCTCCAGTTCTTGCAAATTTAACCATCTCACTCCAGGGATGAATTTCAACAAGCTTTTCTGCTAAATAAACTTCTTCAGGACAATTAAGAGTTGTCATGTTGCCAGCTTTAATGGTATTTAATACAGCTTGATCTACCCTTTTATTGTTATATCCTAGGGTATTGGTGCCTACACCCATAATTGAAACATCAATAAACTTAGTATTATCAAGATCCCAAACATAACAACCTTGTGATTTACTGTAATAGGCAGGCCATAGATCTGGTAAAAACATTTCTGGTCTTTTTGATAAAAGCATGTTCCCACCTGGAATCAATTGTTTAGCTTTCTTGTATAGTTTTTGACCAGAACTCATGTTTGATGTCTCATTTCGAGTGAGATGTTGGTTTGCTAAAAATAAATCTTTATTAGTTTTATATAAATTTATTATATCCTTCCAATTAAAAAAAATATTGGGTTTAAAATGATTAAAGATATTTTTAATAACTTCATAATCTGAAGACTCATCTAAAGTCCATCTAAGTTTAGATAAATCACTATCATTAACTACATTAATTTTCTTGAACTGGTCATTCTTTTTTATAAATGTTGTGACATGTTCCAAATCAAAGCTGTCAGTAATTTGATCCTTAATTTGCTCTAAGATTGATCTCTTAATAATCTCAATATCTAAACCATCAGGGTATGTTGGGGGATTTGTATTACTAAGATAGTCACACTTAGACTCATTAAATGAATCAATATATTCATCGATCATACCAGAATCTACAAATGGACAATCTCCGGTAATTCTAATAACAGTTTCAATAGAGTATTTTTGTGCAGTTAGGATAATGCGTTCAAGGACATTATCCTCTGAGCCAGTAAGATAATCATAGCCTTGTTGTTCTAAATATTGTCTTAGTTCTTTATTTGCATCATTCTTAGGAATTGAAACAATTACTTGATCAATCTTCTTGGAGCGCTTAAGCCTCTCCACTATTACACCTATTACTGTCGAGTTACCTAAGGTTTTCAGAACTTTGTTTGGCAACCGTGTTGAGGTTAGCCTTGCCTGAACAATAGCTGCAATCACTGTAAAGTAGACCAGTTTGAGGGATTGAGTAACAGTTCATCTTCACAAGAAAGGTCTGGAAAAATAAACGGCCTATTGTCTTGATCAAATGAATTAATTAATGCCTCTAGATGATTGATCCCGTCTAACCCTACAATTACTTTATCTATCTGAGGTATAGATAACGGATAATGCAAACATGCAGCTAATGGTGAGACCTCATTTTCATCAAGCCATGAATGCCAACTTGACCATAGATCATTCCATTTCTGAAAAGGTTCAGGGATTTGATGTTTATCTAATAGTAATAAACCTTGGAGAAATATTGACCTTGCATGAATCTCAACTCCAGCATTATGAAGTCTATTTAGCCAGCCAGATTGAATAAGCCGTCTATCTATTACATTAAAAGGCACTTGCACTATATCTAAGTTAATTAAAGTAGATGCTTTTGAAATCTCTTCAGGTGTATATGCTGATAAGCCTATCTTTTCAACTAATCCATCTTTTTTAAGATCTGTAAATGTATTATTAAAAATAAACCCTAGCTCATCTATTTGAGACGAGTCATGCAACAGCAAACCATAAGCTTTATTCACATTAAGTCTTGATAGTGATGATTTCACCTGGCTGAAAATCCAATCTGGTATATCAGATATGCCGCTTGGAATTTGTGGTAGTTTAGTTATAACAAACTTATTATTCATTCCAATTTTACCTAAACACTCTTCGCTTTCACCATATGAAATAGATGTATCATAAGTATCAATCCCATTGTCTGCTGCAATAGATACTATTTTCTGTGCTGTATCATAATCAACCTGACCTTTTTGATTAGCTATCCCATAAGGCATTCCAAATTGCACTGTACCAATTGCTATTCGGTTCATTTTCTGTTTTGAGAGTTGTAATTGAAAAAGCCTTTCAGCAAATTCAAAATCATCTGGGGTGTCTATATCAACCGCTCTATGTCTTGGGATAATTAACATTGATGAAGACGTGCTACTAAACTCATCTTCATCTGACAGAATGTGCTTAGTAGTTGAAAGATATAATTGAGCTGCATCATGATACGCTGGCTCACAATCTTGCGTTCTTGTAAGACTAAACTCAGGTTGGAACATTTCTATTTTCTGATCCTTGTTAATGAAAACGGCTCTTTGAATTGGATAAATATACTCTTTGCAAGCAACAATGCTTGAAGATCCAGTTTCATCTATTAGATTAATAGCATTTTCTATATCTTCTTCCTCAATGAAGACTGCTGTTGGATAAATGGTTAGTACTAGATCTGGTGTTTTAATATTCTCAACATACCATTCTGTCGCGTGCTTAATCACTTCTTTAGTTCCAGTTTGATCGTCAGCGAGCTCTTTGGGTCTAAGGAATGGTGCACTTGCCCCCCAATCTTCTGCAATCTGTTGAATGCGTTTACTTTCTGTTGAAACTAAGATGTCTGTTACATAATTTGAAGCTTTTAAAACTTCTATTGGCCAACTTATCATAGGACGATTACAAAACTCCTTAATGTTTTTTAAAGGTATCCGTTTGCTCCCACCTCTAGCCGGTATTATTGCTAGGATTTTTCTATTCTTTGTTGACATATGTGTTTATGAGAAAAGTTCCAAAAAGTTATTATAAATCCTCGTATTCTTTTCTCTTAGTGAATTATCCTTGATTTCTGTATATCTTTCCTTAAGAACTCTATCTAATAATGTGATTAATTTGCTGGCTACAAAGAAACATTGTTTTCCTTGATCTTGATTCTGCTCTATAGGGTGTAGCCTCCCAGAATGTAAGCCCAATAAAGAGTCAATACATATAATAGGCATCATACCCCCAATTTCATTTCTTAATTCATCTAATGAATTATATTCATCTGGATCAAACCTTAAAAAGGTCAGCAAAGGACCAGCATCAAGCTTCTTAACCATAAGATGCGTATGCAACGCAATGCTATTATTATTTCCATCAAGCAAGGGTGATTCAACAACATCCATGCCTTTGTAATATGGTAATAAGCCCATATGAGTATTAATTACATGATTTTGAAGTCTCTTGAGTGTTTGCTCATGAATCAACCCACCGCCAGTAAAAATAGTTAATACATTCTTAAGAGATTTATCAATACTCTCTATATCTGCAAAACTATTCACTGTTTTGCACTTAATGCCATTAGCCTTTGCAAATTTTCTAATATCTTTATATGAAGTTACAACTTGGGATAGTTTTTTCAAACTGATATGTGTAGTAACTTTATTTTCATCTCCTCTAACAAAGAGTTTTCTCCAAACACGCTTAGCAAATAACTTAAGACCATCTCTTCTTAACTCAAATAAGAATCGATTCATGGAAAAACTTAAAATATAAATCTTATGTATTTTAATTCCTAATTTTTTGCAAGCACCAGCTATGCTTAACGAAAATAAGCTATAGGGGCTAGGACATAAAATAATTATTCCGTTGTGTGTTTTAGACTCTTTATGCAAGTGATCTAGTTCATCTGGAAGCTCTTTGCCTAGATCATTTTTAAATATTTCTAAACTTTTATTTTTCTTAAGCTTTAATTCAATTAATTTGAGTATCTCTTCTAAAGCTTCTTCACTAGATTGATCTAGCCTTAAAGCTGAACTTATTACCACCAACGCATTAAGGTATGTATTGTTCATGGGCATGTTATTTGACTCTAGTTCTTTTTCAGTAGCAAATTTCATGATCAAATAAAACCATTTAAGATGATCAAAATAGCTCTTTCCAAATCTCTTTCTAGAAACTTTCTTTAAATTATGGTTGTAATAGGAAATAAAACGTCTAATTTTTTCAACCCATTGCTGTCCTAGCTTAGAATCGGACTGGACCTCTTTAAAAATTTGATCCATAAGTTCGGGATCAATCACACCTATTTGTCTTGGTACAGAAATATTATTCATTAATTAATTGAGCACTCAAAAGATGTGCCATCTAAGCCCTTTAATGCTTCGCCAGAGATAATAAAGCTATTTAAGTCCTGGTAACCATCTGAAAATGAAATCACTCCAAATTTAAACAGAATTTTAGGCAATATATCCTTTTTAAATCTATGTACTTCTGTCCAATCTAAGAAGTTATTTGAATAAAAGATTTTGGAATTATTTGTGGTGACTGCTTTTCCAGGCTCTATAGATGTTTGAATTAACGCGCCTCCAGCATCAAGCCTTTTAATATACCAAACTGGTGCATCAAAGCTTTGTCCAGAAGAAATAGTCTTGAGTTCTCTATCAAATATTTGAAGTGTAGGAAGTATGTTTGGCGAGTCCATAATCCAAATGATCTTATCTTCTGTAAAAAAAATAGAGACAGTTCTCCAGGACTGAGATCCATCTCCATACCACTTAAGATCTTTAAAATTATGATCAATAGCTTCGATTAAAAAACATTCGCCAGTCTTATCGCCTGTAGTTATCCAAAGTGATGATGAATATGGATCATCATAAATACCATGAATATGTTTAATCTTGCCTTGAGGAACTTCATGAATAATTGAAAAACTTTTACCATCATCATGAGAAGACCAAATTGGAACTCCTTGGCGACTTGTATTTCTGCCATACTCTCCAAAGTAAATACCATCTTGAGTGACTGAGATGGAGTTATGCAGAACACATCTGCACTGTTTTAATTGATTAATAAATTTTAAATGTTTGGTGTTAAGATCAAAGAAATATATTCTTGATGAATAGATAATGACTACTCCTGTTTTAGAGTAATTAAAGAATGCATTTGATTTGTCTAGTCTCAATAGTCGTCTTAGAATTCTAAAATTTATTAATATAGATTTATTAGGGACCTTTACATTAAACTCTTCTTTATTCAAAGTAATCTTGAAGTGGTTACCTGTGCTAGCAATCATATCCTTTGATCTAGAATCATAATAGTGAACAATTTCACTTTTAATTTCTTTATTGATTGATAATCTCATTTTAAAATTCTGATCAAATAATTAACTTATAAAAAAATTTAATAATAAACACATATAAATATCAGTGTCATGTCCTGGGTAGTAGGGCATTATATAAGATTTAAGTGATATAGATTAAATATGGCTTGATTGTCCTCCATCAACTTCTATAGCTGCACCATTAATATATGAAGCAGAATCCGAACATAAAAAAACTATAAGTGAAGCTACTTCTTCAGATGTTCCATATCGACCTATAGGTACTGACTGACCATTCTTGGCAATTACTTCTTTAGCGGTAGACTCAATAGATTTTGCTATCTCTCCTGCAGCTCTATCCCACATTGCGGTGTGGATTAAGCCAGGTAAAACAGAGTTAGTCAGAACGCCATCTCTACCATATTTCTTTGCTAGAGATTTACCTATAGATATCATAGCCGCTTTAGTTGCTCCGTAATCAACTAATGCAGCACTAGGGTATTTTCCAGCTGAACTTGATACCATAACAATCCGCCCCCACTTTTTTGTTCGCATCCCAGGTAAAAATGCTCGAGTGCATCGAACAGCTGATAATAAATTCAATTCATGAAGTGATTGCCAGTCTTCGTCAGACATGTATAGAAAATTTCGAGATGGAGATGCACCTACATTATTTACTAAAATATCAACATCTCCTTCACTTTTAATTGATTCAATAAAATCATTAGTAGAAGATTTATCATTCATATCTGCAATAATTCCTGTAATTGATCCATGCTTAGAGTCAGGTTTATATTCAACTAATTTGTTAATAGCATCTTTGTTTCTAGCGCAAAAGAAAACTTGGGCACCATGATCTGATAACATCTTTACTGCAGCTTCTCCAATTCCTAAACTACCCCCAGTGACAACTGCAACCTTCCCAGTTAGTTTTAAATCTAGCATTTTTTATCCTTGTTTAAATTTTCTCAGTTAATGATTGAAGATTTTTAAATAATTAGCAAATAAAAATAGTAAAGAAAATCTATTTTACATACTTATGTTTCCATATTAGATAATCATCTTCATTCACCAAATAAGACCAATGAAGTAATGACTGTTGTATCCTGATGCTCACCTTATCAGAGAATTTTATCCCACATCCAGCTTTAAAGATCTGACTATAAATCCTGTTTCTCCATCTGCCATTAGGTCCACAGAAAGCTAGCCATCTTTTAATTTGACGATCATCATCTTCATGCCTCCTGCCTAAATAATACTTACAATACCATTCAA
>CAYFFR010000028.1:0-18149 GCA_964342675.1 uncultured Gammaproteobacteria bacterium | reverse complement strand
CCGACCCCGGCGTTATGAGTGCCGTGCTCTAACCATCTGAGCTACATAGCCATGGATAGGAATGATATATCTAAGTACTCTCATGTCAAACATTATGTTTGAATAAAATAATATCACCATCCTGAACAATATAATCTTTTCCCTCTAATCTGAGAGCACCTGCTTCTTTAGCTCCTAAGTAACCTTCATAGTTAAGATAATCATCAAAGCTTATTACCTCGGCTTTTATAAAACCTTTTTCAAAATCTGAATGTATTTTGCCAGCTGCTTTAGGTGCTAGCGAGCCTTGTTGGATAGTCCATGCCCGTGTTTCTTTTGGGCCTGTCGTAAAATACGTTTCTTTTCCCAATAATGCATATCCAGTTCTTATCAACTTTTCGAGTACAGGCTCATTGATTTCAAGTAGTTTTAAATATTCTTGCTTTTCATCAGAATCTAATGAAGCAATTTCATATTCATTTTTTATATTAGCAGGTATTAACGAAATACCTTTGTGTTCGCACCATTCCTGGAGTTTATTAATATGATTATTATTCAAATCTTCTGATATATTGGCAATTACAAAGAATGGCTTGGATGATAATAGATTTAAACTTTTTACAAAATTCATATCATTATCTTTAAATTCATTAATACTAGGTATTTTATTCTTAGATATCATTGACTCTAATATCCTTAATATTTCATATTCTTGTTTAAGTTTTGGATCATGGCTTTTTATAGATTTTTGATATTTATTAATTTTACTTTGCAGAGCTTGTAAGTCTGATAGAGCTAATTCTGTTTGAATTAATTCAAGATCATCAACTGGATTAATGTCCCCATGCACATGGGTTATATTATTATTCTTAAAGCACCTCACGACATGCACAATAGCATTTACTTCTCTGATATTTGCTAGGAATGCATTCCCTAAACCCTCTCCCTTAGAGGCACCTTTAACGATGCCAGCTATATCAACAAAGGTTGTGTGAGCTGGGATTAGTTCTTTTGACCCAGCAATCTTGTATATTTTTTCAAGCCTATTATCAGGAACATTAACAACACCAATGTTTGGTTCAATTGTGCAGAATGGAAAATTTTCAGCAGCTATAGATGATTTAGTCAAAGCATTAAACAATGTTGATTTGCCTACATTAGGCAATCCAACGATGCCGCATTTAAAACCCATTGTGATTAATTAGTATTAATTTTTTTTTGGAAATCTTCTATCCTTGAGATTAATAATATTTCAATCAGGCTAGCAAATTTATTAAAGCTAGTAGCCAATATATCTTTTTCTTTTGGAAGAATTTTTCCCAGCACCCAGCTTGTAACATTTTCATTATTTACAGGTCGCCCAATACCAACTCTTAATCTATAGAATGATTCACCGCAAGTTTCAATAATATGCTTAATACCATTATGTCCACCATGACTGCCTCCAAGTCTAAATCTTAATTGTCCCAATGGAAGGTCAAGATCATCATGAATAATAATCATATTTTCTAACTTGAATTTTTTGTACTTTATTATCCTAGACACTGACTGCCCTGAATTATTTACATATGTAGATGGGGCAAACCAATGAATTGCACTATCATGAGTTGAAAAAGTTTCAGCTTTTAGATTAATTTTCTTAATCGGAGTTTTTTTCGTCAATTTGGATATTTTGTATACCCAGTCTTGCCCTAGATTATGTTTTGTATTTTTATAAGATTTTCTTGGATTACCAAGACCTATAATTGATATAGACAATTATTTTAACCTATTTATGAATCCTGACCAGTATCTTCTTTGCCATCAGTAGAGTCCTCTTTTTTAGCACCATCTTCATTAGAAGAAGAATCTTCTTGTGTTCCTGCTTCTTCAACGCCCTCTTCAGCACCCTCACCAGTTTCAGCTTCATCATCTATTTCAGCCTCTTCCTCAACAATTTCTTTAGGAGTAATTACTGATAGAACCATTTGGTCAGTACTTTCATCTAAATTTGGAATTTCAACTCCTTCTTCTAGAATGAGTTCAGTAAGACGTATTGATCCATTAAGTTCTATCTTTTCAACATCTACTTCAATTGATTCAGGAATATTACTAGCCAGACAAGATATCTCTACTTCTCTTAGATTCTTGATCAAAACACCACCTTCATTTTTAATACCAATACAATTTTCTTCATTGATTACCTTAATTGGTACTATCACTTTTAATTTTGTCTTTTGAGATACTCTTTGAAAGTCTGCATGAAGAAACTTACCCTTTTCAGGCTCTCTTTGAAGCTCTTTTAAAACCACTTTTTCTTCTTTACCTTCAAGCATGATTTTTAATACCTGGGTAAAAAACAGCTCTGATTCACTTGCTTTTGTCATTTCATTTAAGTGTAGTTTAATATTTTTCGTTTCTTCATTATTCCCATAAATTACAGCAGGTACCATAGCATCTTCTCTTCGTATTTCTCGATTCTTATTTGTGCCAGTTCTTGCTCTTATATCTGCGTTTAGGATTATTTCATTACTCATGATATTTACCTTATTTTAAAGGAAAAGTGCACTAAGCGACTCTTCATTGTTTAATCTCCTTATGCACTCAGCAATAGTTGGCGCTAAAGAAATGACGCGTATTTTACTGCATTTTGAAGCTTCTTGCGAAAGAGGAATCGAATTTGTTACAACTAATTCGTCAATATTGGATGACTTAATTCTTTTAACTGCTGGTCCGGATAAAACTGCATGGGTAATGTAGGCTTTCACCTTGGAAGCACCAGCCTCTTTAAGAGCATCTGATGCATTACAAAGAGTCCCAGCAGTATCAATAATATCATCAGGGACTATGCATACTTTTCCTTTAACATCACCAATAATATTCATAACTTCAGATTCATTTGCTGCTGCTCTTCTTTTATCAATAATTGCCAGCTGAGATTCATCAAGAAATTTCGCTAATGCTCGTGATCTTACTACCCCACCAACATCTGGAGAAACCACCATTAATTTCTCATGATTATCCCTAGACTTTATATCATCTAGCATAATTTTTGTTCCATACACATTGTCCGCAGGCATGTCAAAAAAACCTTGTATTGTTTCGGAATGTAAATCAACTGTTAAAACCCGGTGGATACCTGCCAGATTTAGCATATCAGTTATCACTTTTGCACTTATAGGAACTCTTGCAGATCTAACTCTTCTATCTTGCCTTGCATACCCAAAGTAAGGTATCACGGCTGTTATTCTTGATGCAGATGACCTTTTTAAAGCGTCAGAGATTAATATTAATTCCATGAGATTGTTATTAGTCGGATTACATGTGGATTGGATAATATAAGTTTCATGGCCTCTAACATTTTCTTGTAGCTCAACTTTAGTTTCACCATCTGAAAATTTATCAACAACTATATTACCTAGCTTTTGCCCTAAGATCTTTGCTACCTCATGCGCTAAGTCAGGATTTGAAGTCCCTGTAAATATGTCTAGATTTGTTCTATTAATCATTTTAATTGGCTGGGGTGGTAGGATTCGAACCTACGCATGACGGGATCAAAACCCGTTGCCTTACCGCTTGGCCACACCCCATTTATTATTAAACTAACGGGGAGTATTGTAATCCTTCCACGATAAAGAATCTCCATTTTCTTGGAATTTCTTTTGTAAATTCTTTAATTTTTGTTAAATCTTGTATTTTGGTATAGATAGCTGAGCCTGATCCAGAGAGACTGAACTTAATTCCATACTTATTGTTTTTAAAGAAGTTATGTATATTTGGATGAAGGTATTTAAATATTGTTTCAAAATCATTATCAGATTTAATTAACTCAATATTTGAGATTGATCCATTTTTCCAGTCATCATGCATCTTAAACATTTTCTTAGTTGAGATATTAATATTAGGATAGATGATTAAGAATTTCCCGCTTTCACTCTTTGCTTTCTGTATGACTTCACCAATGCCACTAATTTGTGCATTCTTTCCATATATAAAGAATGGAACATCAGCACCAATGAAAAGCCCAATCTTTTGAAGCTTCCTTTTAGTTATTCTTAATGCAAAAAGTTTATTAATTCCAATAAGGGTTGCAGCTGCATTTGAGCTACCTCCGCCTAAGCCTGCACCTATTGGTATATTTTTTTTAATATATATCGAACAATTTAATTTCTTTCCAATTTCTTTCTCTAATGTTTTTACTGCAAGATTTACAATGTTATTACGAATAAAAACTTCATCTTGAATATTAGAAGTAAGATAATAGCTTTTACCTTGATGATTTTTTTTTATCTTAATTGTGTCAAAGATATCAACTAATTGGAATTTTGAAGATATTAAGTGATAACCATCATCTCTCGCTTTTCCAATTTTGAGTCCTAAGTTTAGTTTTGCTGGAGATTTTAATGAAATTTCATTCATATTCTTTTTAAAGTTACCTTAAATTCATGATTATCTTTTATATATACTAATTCATTTACCTCTTTATTTAAGTTACAGGTAAATCCATGCTCTTTAATAACTTTTTTCTGAAGTACACACGCCTTTAGTAGTGATATAAAACGAATCATCTCATCATTAAGACTACTGTTTATGAGGGCTTGATTATCAAGGTATGCATCATTAGATCTAAGTATCTTGATTGAATTATTACCATCCACACTAAATTCTATTATGACTCCAATTATAGGCTTATAAAGTTGTATAATATTGAGTTCATTTTGATTTTTTATATATAAATTTGATCTAAACACTTCATCGAGACTTGTAATAACTATTTTGCCTTGAAAAATTTGTTTTTCATCATCAACCATCATGAGCGAACAACTTGATAGAATTAATATATTAAAAATATAAAAAGAGATTTGAATGGATTTAAGATTATTCGGCATCAGTCATAAAACAGCTAATTTAGAGCAGAGAGAGTCTTTTGTTATTAATAAATCACATTATAAAATCCTAATAGGACTTTTAGAAACTAAATTTAGCAATAGTATTGAATCTCTTTTTTGTTTATCAACGTGTAATAGAACAGAATTTTATATTTTTGGAGAGAATGGCTCTAATAATGCATTATTTAATGAAGTGTATCAGCAATTAGATTGTAAACTTGATACAGCTAATCATTTTTATTTTAAAGATGGTCTAGATGCATTAAATCATATGTGCTTAGTGGCAATTGGTGCTGAATCGAGAATCATTGGAGAGCAAGAAGTATTTGGTCAGTTTAAAAGAGCAGGATTAGATTTTATTGAATTGAATCTTTTAAAGGGCTCTCTCCAACAGTTCTTTAACATGGTAATAAATATTGCAAAGGAAGTTAGAACAAAATCTAAAATTAGCATAAACCCATTATCAGTCTCTTCTATAGTAATAAAGCTTCTAAAAGAAATTTTTGAAAAACCATCTGATCTAAGTATTTTATTAATTGGTGCAGGGGAGGTTGCTCAAGGTATTTTAAAAGGATTTCATGATATAGGAATTAACAACATTAATTTTTTAAATAGATCTAAGAAAATTCTCAAGATTAGTACAACCACTACCCTTGAATCCAAATCATTGAACTTATTAAGTCAATACCTGAAATCTAGTGATATTTTGATCAGCACTGTTACTACTAATCTTCCTGTCATTGGAAAAGGCTTAGTAGAGGAAGCAACTCTCTTGAGAAGAAACAAGCCAATGCTCTTAATAGACTTAGGAGTTCCAAGAAACATAGAGAATTCAATCAATCAAATTGAAAATGCATACCTTTATACTCTAGAAGATATAGAAGAATTTAGTGACAATAATATGAGGTCTAGGCAAGACGCATCCATCGAAGCTATAAACATAACAGAAGCTTTATCTAAAAAGGCTTTTGATAATTACAAAATTCTATCTCTAAAATCAGATCTTTTTCATTTACTGTTTGATCTTATATTACATAAAGACCCTAATCTCAGAAATATTTTATTGAAGGTTAAAAACCCCTCTAAAGAGTTAAAATGTTATATCAAGCGTGACCAGGATTTATTGCATAACTTGGATAAATTAATCGAATTAGAGGACTATACTCTTAATTCAATGATTAAAGAGGTGCTAGATGCTTCCTAATACGGTGATTAAGAGATTGGAATCACTTTTATCTAGGTCTTCCGAGATTAGTAATATTTTATCAAGCAATAATGCCACCGATGATATAGCTAACTTCACAAAACTTACAAAAGAATTCTCAGATATTAATCCGATTATAGAAAAGTATTCACAATATAAGGAATTAAAAGATTCTTTGGAAGATGCACGGGGCCTCCTCAGCTCTAGGGAAGATGAAATAGTTGAATTGGCGAAAACTGAAGTATCAACAATTGAAGAGCAGTTAATCGTCCTAGAACATGATTTAAAGATATTATTATTACCGAAAGATTCAGCTGATGATGCATCCGCGTATTTAGAAATTCGTTCAGGTGCAGGCGGGGACGAAGCGAGCATATTTGCTTTAGACTTATTCAGGCTATATAGCAGATTATGTGAGAGAAAGAGTTGGCAGGTAGAAGTATTAACTAATAAGGTTTCTGAGCAAGGAGGAACTAAAGAAGCTGTTATTAAGATAGAAGGTAAGGGTGCTTACAGATTTCTTAAGTTTGAATCAGGAGTTCATAGGGTTCAAAGAGTTCCAGAAACTGAATCACAAGGAAGAATTCATACTTCTACTGTTACTGTTGCAGTTTTACCTGAAGTTGATGAGGTAGAGGACATTGAGATAGATAAAAACGATTTAAGGGTTGATACCTTTCGTGCCTCGGGAGCTGGTGGTCAACATGTTAATAAAACTGATTCAGCTATTCGCTTAACTCATTTACCTTCTGGATTAGTGGTTGAATGTCAGGACGATAGATCACAACATAAGAATAAAGCTAAGGCAATGGCGCTGCTTGCAACTAAATTAAAAGCTAAAGAGATACAAGAACAACAAGAAAACATTGCGAATGAAAGAAAGATATTGGTTGGATCAGGTGATAGAAGTGAGAAAATTAGGACATATAACTTTCCTCAGGGTAGGGTTACAGATCATAGAATAAAACTTACCCAACATAACTTAGATCAAGTTATGGATGGAGATATTGACTCAATATGCAGCGCATTACAAACAGAACATCAATTAACTCAGTTATCACACTTAGAGTCAGATGAATAATTTAGACGCTAGATCATTAATTAAAATGTGCACTGCTCACATTTCAAACTTTCCAAATATACTTAAAGATCTAAACTTTTATTGTATCGAGAAAAATATCATTAAGCTGCCATTACAGCTGACTGATGATGAAGATATTTCAATACAAAATATAGAATTAATTTATAAAGATTTTTTTCAGCAATACATTCAACATCAACCATTAGATTATATTTTAAAATCTTCTAAATTTTATGGCTTAGATATTTATGTAAATCAAAATGTTCTGATCCCAAGACCCGAAACTGAGATATTAGTTGATTGTGTATCAAACATGAATTTAGATCCAAGAGCCATAGTTGATGCAGGTTGTGGATCAGGCTGCATATCTATAGCTTTGTCTATTTTGTTTCCACAATCCCTTATTATTTCTATTGATAGATCTATTCAAGCATTGAAAGTTACAAAAATTAATTGTAATAAACATAAGTGCCAGAATATAAAAATTTTTCATGGAGATTGGTTGGATGCAATTAGGCCTAATAGTATTGATTTAATTGTTTCTAATCCACCTTATATAAAGCGTAATGATACCCATTTAGAACATCTGCAAAGTGAGCCTCAAGATGCATTGATAGCAGGATCAAACGGCTTAGAATCTTATCAGAAATTATTATCTCAATCCGAGATTAAACTTAAGCCCGGTGGATTATTAGCATTAGAGCACGGCTATAATCAAAAAGAATCTTTGTTAACACTAACTCGGAAATATAATTTTAAGGTCATAAAAGCTCTGAAAGATTTCCAGAAACTTGATAGGGTAATTATTTTAGAAAAAAGTGACTAAGCAATTTTTTAATCAGATCTTAAAGCTACAAGACTTTACAGTAAAAGATTTTTTATCTATCAATAATGCAAATATATTGGTGATAGGTGCAGGCGGATTAGCCCATCCATTATTAACATCTTTATTAGGGCATGGCATAAAGAATATATGTATTGCAGATGATGACATAGTTGAAGAAAGCAATCTACATAGGCAATTTTTATTTGATGTAACTGATATAGGAACAAAAAAGGTTAAAGCTCTTGAACACAAACTATCTCAGAAGTATCCAGACCTTAATATTCAGACATTAAATAAATTCCTTGAAGAGAAAGATATTTATGCCTTAGTTGGTAATTTCGATTTAGTTATTGACTGCTCAGATAACTTTATGACGAGATATAATGTTAATGAGATCTGTTATGAGCTTAAAGTTCCTCTTTTTATGGCTTTAGCAAATGGATATCTAGGACATGCTATATTTTTTAAAAATAATATTTCGGGCCCATGTTATGAGTGTATTTTTCCTAGAAAATTAAATGTAAACGAGGACTCTTGTGATGAGACAGGCATTGTTCCAGCTGTATTAGGGTATGTTTCTTCTCTAATAGCTATATTAGTCATAAAATTTATTTGCAATGAAGAACTAAATTCTTCAATACTATACAGAATAGATGCTAAAAAGTTGGATCTAAAGACTACACAATTTGATAAAGATCCATTATGCATCTGCTGTAAAGATTAAAGCATGGTTAAAGGTTATATTGAAGGTTACTACGGAGCTCTATTAAATTGGAGTGAACGTATGAAAGTATTAGATAAGCTATCTGAACTTGACCTTAACACATATCTATATTCTCCTAAGGAAGATCCTTATCACCGAAGAGAATGGAGCATTCCTTATCCACAAGAAGAACTTAAAGAGTTTAGAAACTTTGTCAGACATGCCAATACTAGGAATATTAATTTTATTTTTGGAATTTCTCCTGGGTTGGATGAGGAAGAAATAGATTTTAATTTATTAAAAGACAAGTTACTTACATTTCATGATCTGGGTGTTTCAAATTTTTGTATACTTTTTGATGACTTAGATCATGAAGCATCGGATGGTTTAGCTATTAAGCATGCGAATATTATCAATCAAAGCAGAGAAATCCTATCTGACTGTAAATTTTATGTAGTTCCTCAAGTATATTCTGATCAATTATCACAAACACCAGTTCTTGAAAATCAGTATTTAGATAGATTTTTTAAAAATCTTGAAGAAGACTTTACCTTCTTTTGGACTGGAGATAAGGTTGTTTCAAGGAAATATGATATTGATAAACTGTCTTTACTGCAAAGAAGATTTGGGCAAGACATGATTATTTGGGACAATTTCTATGCTTCAGATTATTGCGAGCCAAGAGTTACTATCGATACTTTTAGTCCTTTCACAAAACAATTGAAAATTAATGACCATCTGGGTGGCATTATGATCAACGCAACTGGAAAGATTTATTTAGATCTTATGACTTTAGAGCTATACAGCCTAGGGATTGAGAATCAAGCAATTGATTTACAAGCATTTTTAAATACATATTTCCCCTCGGAACTAATTGATTTAATGCATTATTTTAGATTCGATGGGAAAATACTTGATTCAGAAAAAGATTTAGCAAATATTAATCACGTCTTATGGAATTTCTCTAGCCAATTGAAGAATGAGATTTATCCTTATCTACATATTTTAAGATTTATGTTATCCAATAATGATCTGGATAATGAGCAACTCAAGAAGAGGCTAAGATTAAATTTATGAAATACAATATTAACTGGAGAAAATCATGAAAGGGAATATGATGAGTTGGGGATTAACTATCCCAAAATTAATTGAACATGCTGAAAAATATTTTTGTGATAATACATATGTCAGTAGATCTAGTGATGGTGCAATACAAACTTATAAATATGGAGATTCATTAAAGAACTCTAAAAAACTTGCAGGCTTTTTACGTTCAAATCTGGATATTGCTCTTTCTGATCGAGTTGCAACCATAGCTTGGAACGATGCCGCTCATTTTGAGACCTATTTTGCAGCTTGTGGTATGGGAGCGGTTCTACATACTATTAATCCAAGACTCTTTCCAGAGCAATTGATTTATATTATTAATCATGCTGAAGATAAGGTCTTATTTGTTGACCCTATGTTTTTACCATTGATAGAGGGTGTATATAAGAAGCTATATAAAGAAATACCGATTATAGTCTTTACAACCGATCAAGTAACTAGTGAAATTATTAAGAACATTTATTCTTATGGTGATATCTTAGCTTCAGATGTTGCTTCTATAGATTGGGTCAATTTGGATGAGGATTCAGCAGCATCTTTATGTTATACATCTGGTACTACAGGAAACCCCAAAGGTGTCATGTACTCTCATAAATCAACTGTTTTACATACATGGGCAGCAGCAAATTCAATAGGTGCAACATCACAAAGTTCAATTCTACCAGTAGTACCAATGTTTCATGTTAATGCATGGGGAACCCCTTATATTGCATTATTAACAGGTGTAAAGCTTTTGCTACCAGGCCCTGCTCTAGATGGAGCATCATTACATGAGCTTATCAAAAAAGAATCACCTAATATTTTGATGGGTGTTCCTACTGTATGGCTAGGATTGTTAAATTATTTATCAGAAAATGATCTTAAATTATCTGGTGTTGAGCAAGTGATGGTTGGTGGATCAGCTGCACCTTATGCAATGATTAAAGATTTTAATGAAAAGCATGACATATTCCTCACACATGGTTGGGGTATGACAGAGATGAGCCCATTAGGAACAATGATGCAGCCAACACCAAAATTGCTTAGTTTAGATAAAAAGGAAAGATATGAAATGCAAACTCGTCAAGGGTATCCTTTGTTTGGTGTTGAGATCAAAACTGTTGATGAAAAAGGCAATGAATTGCCTCGTGATGGTAATGCGAATGGAGCACTTAAAGTTCGTGGTCCATGGATTATGGATTCTTATTATAAGGATGATGCTAAAGCAGTTGATGATGAGGGTTGGTTTGATACAGGCGATGTTGCTACTATTTTTCCTGATGGGTGTATGCAAATTGTTGATAGAGCTAAAGATGTCATTAAATCAGGAGGAGAGTGGATTAGCTCTATTGATTTAGAAAATGCTGCTGTTGGATATCCTGAGGTCCAAGAGGCCTGTGTTGTTGGAGTACCTCATCCAAAATGGGATGAAAGACCACTTCTCCTTGTAGTGGCAGATGAATCTACTCTTAATAAAGATGATTTACTTAAGCATTTAGAGAGTAAAGTTGCTAAATGGTGGTTACCCGATGATATTATATGTGTGAGAGATTTACCACATGGTGCAACTGGAAAGCTATTAAAGGTTGAGCTAAGAGCACAATATAAAAACTATTTAATGGAGAAATAAAATGAAAGTAATTAAACCCTCTGAGATTGATTCTTATATTGGTACAGAGATAGGCGTTTCTGAATGGATTACTATTGATCAAGAGATGATTAATAAGTTTGCTGATGCTACCCTTGACCACCAGTTTATCCATGTTAATTCTGAAGAAGCAACCCCAATATTTGGCTCAACAGTAGCTCATGGTTTTTTGACCCTATCTCTTTCGGCCGGGATACCTTTTTCACAAGAAAATCTTGGCTTAGTCCTTGAAGGCACTAAGATGGGATTAAATTATGGCTTAGATAAAGTCAGATTTTTAAGCCCTGTTCCAGTAAATTCAGAAGTGAGATTAAGAATTAGATGTAATGATATAACTGAGAAAAATCCTGGTCAATTCTTAATTAAAAATGAGGTCACAATGGAAGTTAAGGGACTTGAAAAGCCCGCCTATGTTGCAGAAACTTTAGGCTTATTTATTACCTAGTCAATCTTCTATTGCGAGATTATATTCCTCTAAATAAAAACTAAACTTTTTATAGAAAGATCTTTTATTTACATCAAAATCATCTAATTTATAAATGACTTGACCATCTTTTCCTCTTTGATGGTCTGCGATATATTTGTTTAATCTTTTTAAAGTATTTTTATCAAGATTAATTGAAGATTTTGAATACACCTCCTTGATGAGTTTTAGATTATTTTTTATAAATGATTGAAAGAAAACATCTACACGTTGATCTCTCGGGATTAGATGAGAATTAGATACAAATCTTTTGAGTAGTATTTCAATTCTGTCTTCCCAATACGAAAAGTTTTGTTTTGGATCAACTGAATATCTCCTCACCCTATCTCCATAACTAAGCATGGTTGCAATTGACAAAACTACGGAGAGTGGATCTCTATATGTAATAATAAAAGTTGCATTCGGGAATGTTTGAATCAATGGATCTATTTGTTCTAGGTGTTGAGGGGATTTTAATACCCATCTTTTTGGACCACTGATGAATTGCATTGCTTTAAGCATTTCTTTTAAGTAGCGGTAATGATCTAATTGGTTTAAATTTAGATAATAATCTCTCCAGTCAGGTACACATGCTAACCATTCTGGAAGGTATGTTGAGAAATCTAACGCCTGAAGTTCTATTTCTTCATGTATGTGATCAGGATGCATATCATGCATTGACTTAAGAAGAGGCATTGATTCTAGGAAGTTTTTATATTCATCAAAAGCAGAAATAACACGGGGATCATTTCTGCTTCTATCCATATCATCATTCCAGGGAATAGGGTATCGACTTTCCCAATAAGGCATTGATTTTATTCTTGTATCTGAGGCTATAAGATTTAATAAGTGAGTAGTCCCCGATCTAGGCAAACCAATAATGATTATGGGATTCTCTATTTTTTCATTTCTGAATTCAGGGTTTTGTTTCTTAAAATCTTCAAATCTTAGTCTATTCTCAAGATATCTAATTTGATCATTTATGATACCCAGCTGACCAAGTCCAGCAAGACCCCTATCAAGAGCAATTGCATTGATTAAGATATTTAATCTCTCAATAAATTTTTCATCGCCATAATGATCAAGGCCTGTATTATTCGATGCAACATCTAAGATTTTATCAACAGATAGGTCAGGCTTATTCTGTTCCCCATATTCTTTAGAAATAGATTGAAAATCTGTAAGAATTGGGTCTGCAAGATCACGAATCTTAATTTTTGTTGACATTGTTATGTTGAAATTGAATAACCACCATCAACTTTTAAGGTCTCACCTGTTATATAACTGGCTTGAGGTGATGTGATAAATAATGCTGCATTTGCAATTTCATTCGGATCACCAATTTTTCTTAATGGAATTCTTTCTAATATCGGATCTAATGTTTCTTTATCACTTGTAACCGGTTCAGTCATTCTTGTTTTAATAAATCCTGCAGCAATTGCATTTACTCGAATATTTTCAGATGCCCATTTCATTGATAAAGTTTTAATCAATTGTACTAAGCCACCTTTACCTGCACCATAACCAGGCACTAACGGCATACCAAAAAAAGAAGTCATAGAGGCTATACCAATAATTGAAGCACCACCCTTTAAATTTGAGGCAGTAAGTTTAGGTTGTAGAAGGGTACTAATTCTAAAAAAGCTATTGAGATGTATATTAACTGCTCTGTCAAAAATATCTGGATCGTCCTCACTTTTTCCATCAGGAAATGCAAGCCCAGCATTATTTACTAAGATATCAAGTTGTTTAATTTGTTTGAGATTATGAATATGCTCTTTATTTTCTAAATCTAATTGTAAATATTTAAATTTTTTTAGGTCATTTCCATAGTCTGCAGAAGATGGCTTTCGCCCTGTAATAATTACATTTGCACCTACTTGACAATATAATTCAGCAATAGCTTGCCCGATACCACTTGTTCCACCTGTTACAAGAACATCTGTATTTGAATAATTAAATATGAGATCATTCATATCAGTACATAATAACATTGAAAATGATTTCATCACTCATAGAAGAAAGGCCAGGATCTCTTTCAATAGTTCCTGCACATCAATCAAAGCCTTTTAGGATTAATGATTTTATTTATTTATCTGAAGGTGCAAGCAATTCATATCTAATTGAAACTTCAGAAGGAAATATTCTTATCAATACTGGCCTTGGTGTAGAAGCCCCTATACACAAACAATGCTTTGATCAAGTTAATGATAAAGAAATTAAATATATTATATTTACTCAAGGTCACGTTGATCATGTTGGTGGGTCAGGTTTTTTTAAAGAGTATAATCCAAATGTTAAATTGGTAGCACAAGAAAATATAATTGAACATCAAGCATTTGATGATCTAACGCAGGGAGCTAGAGCTCTAAATGCTTACAAGTTTTTTGGGGAGATGATTGACTTAATGAATGAAGCGATCAAGCAGGCTAAAGAAACTGGCTTCAAGGATATACAATCAGTTGCTGACCCCGATATTCTATTTCAAAATGAATATAAAATTTCTTTAGGCGGGTTGAACTTAGAGCTTTATTCAGTTCCTGGTGGAGAGACTCTTGACTCAACTCTAATATATTTGCCTGATCACGAAATACTTTTTTCTGGGAATGCATTCGGTCCTTTATTCCCTCATATGCCAAATTTTTGCACTATTAGGGGCGACAGAATTAGATTTGCTTTGCCTTATTTAGATATGTGTAAAAAGGTAATGGAATTAGAGCCTTCATTGCTTATTACTGGCCACTTTAAACCAATTGAAGGCAAGAAGCTCATTTATGATGAAGTACTGAATTTATATAACGCAGTAGAGTATGTTCATAATCAGACAGTAGAAGGTATCAATAATTCTAAGAATATGTTTGATTTAATGAAGGAAATTAAGTTACCTGATGATCTTCATGTTGGTGAGGGTTATGGGACTGTTGAATGGGCCGTTAGATCTATTTATGAAGGATATACAGGTTGGTTTAGACATCGATCTACTACAGAACTATATTCTGAACCTTACTACTGTATATACCCAGATATTATTGATTTGATTGATACTAATGAGCTAATTAAGAAAATAAAAAAATTTATCCAAAGCAATGATTTAATTAAAGCTATCCATTTATGTGAAGTTGCCCTCTCTAAAGAAGATAACAAAACTATATTGCAATGCTATTTAAGCATTCATGAGAAGTTATTAGAAAAAGCTCAAACTGATAAGAATCGCTGGATAGTCAAATGGTTAGAATCAGAAATTTCTGAAGTACAGACCAAGCTCAATGCATAAGAAAATTCAACAAGTCAATATACACGGACCAGATGACATTCTTCTGGATGACGTGGATTATCCTAAATTAGGCTCTCACGATATTATAGTTAAGATTAAGTGTTGCGGGATATGCGGTACAGATCTAGGCTATTTAGCTTCTGGAGGCCTTATGGGTCCTCAAGATCATTTGATGCCTCTAGGTCATGAAATGTCGGGGGAGGTGGTTGATGTGGGCAGTGATGTGGTTGACATAGAACTGAATTCACATGTCGCCATTAATCCAATGTCAAATAATAATAATATTGGTAATGGTGGATCTGAGGGAGGGATGACTGATTATTTGCTTGTTAGAAATGCAGTGATTGATGAGAATGTTTTTATTCTTCCTAACAACACTTCTTTTGAAGTAGGAGCTTTAGTTGAACCATTTGCAGTAGCCCTACGTTCAATTAATCGATCGAATGTCAACTCAGAATCACATGTTGCTGTCTTAGGTCTAGGATGTATTGGCTTAGCCGTGGCAATATTACTAGACTATTTTGGATATAAAAAAATAATTACCTTAGACATATCATCATATAGATCTAATTGTGCAAATAATATCCACAATGTTGAATCATATGATCATTGGGATAATTTTATAGATAATTTAAAAAACACTCATGGTAGTGAGAATCTATTTGGTATGGAGGTGGTAGGAACAGATGTTTTTATTGATTGCACAGGAAGCCATTCATTGGTTAATAAGATCATTAATATTTCAAAACCTAACTCAAGAATTGTTATTACAGGGCTACATAAAGAACCTGCTTTAGTGGACTTTAGAGGTGTTTTAATGAGAGAACTTGAATTAAGTGCCTCTATGGCTTACTCAAGCAAGGAATTTAAAGAATCTTTAGATATATTATCAAGCAATAAAATTAACCTTCAAACGGTCATCAGTCATAAATTTACACTTGCTGAGTTTAAAGAAGCTTTCAAGACGGCTGGAAATGGAGAAATTTCAGGCAAGGTGATGTTTGATATATGAAGACTATATTTACTAAGCTTGGTTACCCAATATGTGTAATTCTATTAATTGGCATTTCAATTATTCTTGTACAAAACAATTTTTCAGCATTGGAAGTTCTTTTATTTGCTTCATTGGGCTCAATAATTTTTATGCTAATAGGAGAGCTCGCATTCCCTTTATTTAAAAAGTGGTCTCCTAGTTTTAAAGAAAATGTTGGCCCAGATATTGGTTTATTCACAATTAATTATGTTCTATTACAAAGTCATATACTGCAAATATTTTTAGCTGGGATTGCAATTCAATTTGCTGGAGGAGGAGTAGGTGTTTGGCCAACGCAATTACCAATTGTAATCCAACTTATTATTGCTTTGGTAGTGTCAGAGTTTGGTTTGTATTGGTGGCATAGAGCCTCACATGAGATCCCTATTTTATGGAGATTTCATAGAATACATCATAATCCAAAAAGGCTCTACTGGTTTAATGCCACAAGGTTCCACTATGTTGATGTAACGATTCTTCAAGTTTGCGGAATGATGCCATTGTTATTTTTGGGAGCAGAAGATCAGATAATAGTTCTTGTAACAATTTTTAGTACAGTCCACGGGTATTGGCAGCATATCAATGCAGAACAAGACCAAGGGTTTCTGAATTACTTTTTTTCAGGACCCCAACTCCATAGATGGCATCATAATATTAGACAAGATATAGCAAATCATAATTATGGAAATAATTTAATCATTTGGGACCATGTATTTGGTACTTTTTTGTGGCCCAGGAATGATGAAGACATCCACAATATCGGTGTAAAGAATGATTCTTCAATCAACCCAATAGATTTAGTGGTTAATCCATTCAGAAAGAATTAATCAGCCAACATTTTTTTTAAAATATTATTCACTGATTGAGGGTTAGCCTTACCATGAGATGCCTTCATGACTTGTCCTACAAAAAATCCAAATAATTTATCTTTACCACTTTTATATGCTGCTACTTGACCGGGGTTCTGATCAAAGAGATTTTGAATAATAGCCTGTATCTCTTCATCATCACTTATTTGTGTTAAACCCTGTTTTTCAATAATTTTTTTAGGGTTTTTTCCAGACTCCCAAGTTTCATCAAGAACAGTCTTAGCTATCTTGCCAGAAATTGTTCCGTCGGATATTAGATTGATAAGAACTGCAATATTTTTTGGCGTTAACTTAGATTCATTTATCTCTATTAAATGCTTATTTAATAAAGCATTTACCTCTCCAACAAGGAATTTAGACAAGAGATCAATATCTTTTACTTGTTTAGATGCTGATTCAAAGAATCCTGATAAAGCTTTTGAATTTGAAAGTATCCTTGCTTGGCTTTCTGTTAGGTTCATTTCTCTAATGTATCTAGTTAATTTCTCTTTTGGTAGCTCAGGAAGATTTTTTTTAATAGCTTGAACCTCTTTATCTGTAATTACTACTGGTAACAAGTCTGGTTCAGGAAAGTATCGATAATCATTTGCAAATTCTTTTGAGCGCATAGGCCGTGTTTCATTCTTTACGCTATCATAAAGTCGCGTTTCTTGAATTACAGTCCCACCAGACTCTAAAACATTTATCTGTCTATTTATTTCAAAATCTATAGCTTTTTCAATAAATTTAAATGAATTAATATTCTTGATTTCTGTTCTTATACCGAGCTCAGATGTTCCTGCTGCTCTGACTGATACATTTGCATCACATCGTAATGATCCTTGTGACATATTGCCATCAGAAACTTCCAGGAAAGTTACCAATTGATGTAAGGCTTTCATATATGCTACCGCTTCTTTTGCACTAGCCATCTCTGGTTCAGATACAATTTCTAAAAGAGGTGTTCCTGCTCTATTCAGATCCACCCCAGTCCCTTCCATGCCTTCATGAATAGATTTTCCTGCATCTTCTTCTAGGTGAGCTCTAGTTATATTAATGACTTTATTTGCACCTCCAATATCTATGATGATCTTACCTCCACTTACTATAGGCACATCCATTTGTGTAATTTGGTA
>CAYFFR010000027.1:0-19608 GCA_964342675.1 uncultured Gammaproteobacteria bacterium | reverse complement strand
GGTAAGAAAATCTCCATTTGATAGCGGCAATAGGAGACATACATCTTTTGCATCAGTTTTCGTTTCTCCTGAAATAGATGACTCCATAGAGGTAGATTTAAATCCAAGTGATGTAAGAATTGATACTTATCGAGCTTCTGGTGCAGGAGGCCAACATGTTAATAAAACAGATTCTGCAGTTCGTTTAACCCATACTCCTACGGGAACCGTAGTGCAGTGTCAAAGTGATCGATCTCAGCACAAGAATAAAGATAATGCATTTAAACAACTCAAATCCAAGCTCTATGAGCTAGAATTACAAAAGCAAAAGGAAGAACAGCAGATGTTAGAGGACAGTAAATCAGATATAGGTTGGGGAAGCCAGATTCGTTCGTACGTATTAGACCAGTCAAGGATTAAAGATTTAAGAACTAATATTGAAACTGGAAATACACAATCAGTTTTGGATGGAGACTTAGATGAATTTATTAAAGCAAGTTTAACTCAAGGGATATAAGGCATGTCAGAAGGTAATTTAGGTGGTGAAGCAGCAATCATTGAAGAACGTAGAAAAAAATTAAAGGCTTTACGTGAAAATGCTAAGGCTTATATCAATGATTTTGATCGCCTCAACAGAGCTGCTGATATTATTGATCAATACAATGATGCATCTAAAAAAGATCTAGAAAAGGAACAAGTAGATGGTTTGCAGGTAGCAGGTAGGATTATTCTCAAGAGAGTTATGGGTAATGCGAGCTTTATGACTATTCGTGATGAACTTACAGACATACAAATTTATGCTAGTAAGAATAATTTAGGGGAAGAGACTTACACAGAATTCAAGACTTGGGATATTGGGGATATTGTAGGTATTGGAGGTAGATTATTTAGAACAAAGACAGATGAATTAACAATTGATGCTTCGCAGGCTGTGATGATCACTAAGTCTTTAAGGCCTATGCCTGAAAAACATAAAGGATTATCTGATGTTGAAATTCGATATCGTCAAAGGTATGTGGACTTAATGAGCAGTAATGATTCAAAAGAATTATTTCAAAAACGATCACGTATTGTCGATAGCATTCGTAATACCATGAAAGATGATCAATATATGGAAGTAGAAACACCTATGATGCATTCTTTACCTGGTGGAGCAGTTGCAAGACCATTTATCACCAAACACAATGCTTTAAGCCGCGATTTATACCTTCGTGTTGCTCCAGAACTCCATTTAAAAAGATTATTAGTTGGAGGTTTTGATAGAGTGTTTGAAATCAACAGGAGTTTTAGGAATGAAGGCTTATCTACAAAACATAATCCTGAATTTACTATGCTTGAATTTTATGCTGCACATGCGAAGTTTAATGATATTTTAGATTTTGTAGCTTCTTTGATTAAAAACGCAGCAGCTTCAATCAAACTGAATAATAAGGAAATAGAATGGGATGGGAAAAAAATAGATCTAAGTAATTTTAAAACTCACACTTTAACCTCCTTAGTTAAAGAACATAATTCTGAGTTAAAAGATATCGATATTAAGGATCTTAAATATATGAAGAACTTTGCATTGTCTAAAGGTATAAAATCAAATAAATCCGATGGATGGGGCAAAATTTTATTAGAATTGTTTGAAAAAACAGTAGAGGATCATTTAATACAACCAACTTTTGTGACTGAATATCCAGTTGAAATATCTCCACTATCTAGAAGAAATAATGCAGATGCAGATTTTGCAGATAGATTTGAATTATTTATTGGCGGCAAGGAAATTGCAAATGGGTTTTGTGAATTAAATGATCCAGATGATCAGGCAGAACGTTTTCATGATCAAGTAAAGGCAGCAAAAGCTGGTGACAAGGAGGCTATGTCATTTGATGAGGATTACATTACCGCACTTGAGTATGGCATGCCACCAGCAGTAGGTGTTGGTATAGGGATTGATAGATTGGTTATGCTACTTACCAACAGCTCCTCTATCAGAGATGTTTTGCTATTCCCTCAAATGAAAGATTAATCACCAGCGGTATTTTCCAAAATTTTCTGGGTTTGCCCAACCATCCGCATTATTCCAGTCTCTTTTTTTATTATAAGATTCAAGATTGTAAGTAAATATTCCGGGTTTTGAATCTAGACCTAAATCTATAAAGCCCAACTCTAATAGCTCAGCTTTTTTCATTGTATTATTAGCTAATATAATTTTCTGAGCCAATAAATTTTTAAGTTTCCCTAAGATAATTTTATTAATACTTATATCTTCAAAAATCACACATAATTGATTTGTTGGAAAATCTAACCCCTCAATACTTGGCAGAATTGACATACTACTACAAACTTTTTGCAAATCATCCATCGCTTGGTCTAGTCCTATCTGGGTCACTACCACTAAATGATCAACCTCATGTTGATTGATGATTTCTAAAATTGCTTTAAATGCTTTGGAGTTGAACTTCAATTTTTTAATAAATCAGCTACTGCGGACCGCTCATTTTCTAATTCAGCCACAGAAAGGTTAATTTTTTCTTTTGCAAAATCAGATAACGTCAGATCTCTAACAATCTCGACTTTACCTTCTGCAGTAGTCATTAAAGGCAAACCGCATATAATTCCTTCAGGAATGCCATAACACCCATCTGATAAGACTGCTGCACTAAACAACTCTCCAGAAGGTGTCTGATTTTCACATGCCACAACAGTATCAAGGGCTGCTTTAGCAGCCGAGGTAGCAGAGGAAGCACCACGAGCATCAATGACTGCTTTCCCTCTCTGTTGCACTTTTGGGAGTAACTCATTGGATATCCAGTCTCGTTCAGTAATTAATTCTTTTCCTAACTTTCCATTTACCATAATATTTTCATAATCTGGGTACATAGTTGGACTGTGATTTCCCCAAATAATCATCCTGTTTATATCTTCTACTCCAACATTAAGTTTTTTAGCAAGAATTGATTTAGCTCGATTTGAATCAAGCATGGTCATTGCCATCCATAGCTGATCAGAGTTATTTGCTGAATATTGACCAATCAATGCATTAGTATTTGCAGGGTTACCAACCACAAGTATTCTTGCATCAGGTTTACCAAATTCACCAATTACTTTCCCTTGATCAACAAAAATCCCACCATTAATTTTCAATAGATCTGAACGTTCTTCAATTTTTTTACCCTGATACACAATACCTCTTGGAATACTGCCAACCAATAAAAACCAATCAGCTCCTTCTGCAGCTTTCTTAAAATTATCAGTGTAATTAACTTTTCCCATATGTGGGAAATACGAATCTTCAAGCTCCATGACTAAGCCTTCTAATTTATCAACAACAGCTGGTATTTCGACTAGCTCAAGATCAACCTGCTTATTACCAAACGTGTGACCATCTACTAATCTGGGAACCAAAGAATATCCAATTTGACCCGCTGCTCCAGTAACAACAACTTTTATTCTATTTGACATTTTAGGTTTTTGTTTCGTCAGTTATTATATTCCTAAATTCATCATTAATTGATTGTTGAATAACTTTTTTTAATTATTTATGGCATTGTATAAAATAGCCTTATGAGTTCCAAAGTTATAGTGGTTGGGTCAAGTCATGCTGGTGCAAATGTTGCTTACAGTTTAAGAAGAGATGGCTTCGATGGGCAAATTGACCTTTTTACAACAGAAACTTTTCTGCCTTATCATAGACCACCTCTTTCGAAAGATTTTTTGAAAGATAAAGTTGAAGAAAATAACCTCTTATTTAAAAAAGATAGTTTTTATGAAGATAATTCCATTGTTGTTCATCTTGATACTGAAGTTTCTTCAATTAATAGAGAGGAACAAACTATTTCCTACAAAGATAGGTCCCAAGACTATGATTACTTAGTTTTAGCAACAGGTTCTTTACCAAGAAAATTAGACTTACCAAATAGCGATGCCAAGAATATTTTATATTTAAGAGATTTAACCGATGCTAAATTAATTAAAGAATCATTAGCACATATCAAACATGTAACTTTGCTAGGTGGTGGATACATTGGTCTTGAAGTTGCTTCAGCTTTAATAGAATTAAATTACGAAGTGACATTGCTGGAGGTTGAAGAGAGAATATTAAAACGTGTAACAACTGATGAAATTTCTAAGTTTTATCATGACTACCATTCCAGCCGTGGCGTTCAGATTATTTGTTCTACTGGAATAGAACAAATTAATGTAAAGGGAGAGCTATGTCATGAATTGCTTCTAACTAATGGCGACAACCTTAAGACAGACCTTATGTTAGTTGGTATTGGTGCGATTCCTAACACTGATCTTGCAAATGCAGCTGGACTTGAATGTGATGGAGGTCTTCATGTTGATCATTTTTGTCGTACCAAAGATCCAAGAATTCTAGGCGCAGGAGATTGCACATTTCATTTTAATGAGCTTTTACAAGATAATTTAAGACTTGAATCAGTTCCAAATGCTTTGGCACAATCCAAAGTAGTAGCATCTTCGATAATAGGGAATGACCTTACTTATAAAGAATTGCCATGGTTTTGGTCAGACCAATATGACTTAAAACTTCAAATGGCAGGTATTTCAAGAGGTTTTGATGATTTTCATGTTATAGGCGATACCAGTGCTGCATCTTTTTTAGCTTGTTATGGCAAAAATGGTCATTTAATAGCTGTTGATTCTGTTAATCAGCCTAAGCAGTTTATGCTATTAAAAAAGGCTTTATCTAGCGGCAGTAAGATTTCTATGGAGATTATTAAAGATCCAGAATTTAGCCCTGATAATATTTTCTCAGGCTCAAGTTAGATACAATATACATCTTAGAAAGGAGCAATTATGACTATAAGATTTGATGACAAAGTAGTAATTATCACTGGTTCTGGAGGAGGTCTAGGTAAACAACATGCTTTAGAATTTGCGCGAAGAGGAGCAAAAGTTGTCGTCAATGATCTTGGCGGTGCAGTAGATGGCAGTGGTGGTGCTAGCGATGCAGCAAATGCTGTTGTAGAGGAGATTAAGGCTGAAGGAGGTGAGGCAATAGCAAATGGATCAAGCGTTTCAGACCAAGCAGGCGTTGAAAATATGGTTAAAGAAGCCATGGACAAGTGGGAAAGAATAGATATTTTGGTTAATAACGCAGGTATTTTAAGAGATAAAAGCTTTCATAAAATTACGTTAGAGGAGTTTAATGCAGTTATGGATGTCCATTTCCAGGGGAGCGTGTATGCATCCCATGCAGTATACCCAATAATGAGAGAACAAAATTTTGGCAGAATTGTTTTTACCACTTCTTCAGGGGGCCTGTGTGGTAATTTTGGTCAGGCAAATTATGGCGCAGCAAAGATGGCTATGATTGGGTTAATGAACTGTTTAAAAATTGAAGGCCAGAAGTACAATGTGCATTCAAGCGCTGTAGCACCGGTAGCTTTATCAAGAATGACTGAATCACTCTTTCCTGAGGGTGTAGGAGAGAGGTTTATGCCAGAATATGTTACTCCTGCAGTTATTTATCTAGCCAGCGATGATGCTCCTAATGGTGCGATTATAGGTGCTGGAGCAGGAGTTTTCACTAGATTTAGGATATATGAGACTATGGGAGTTGCTTTAGGTACTGAAACTGATATGACCCCTGAAAACATAGCTGCAAATTGGGAATCGGTATCTAATATGGATGATGCAAGAGAACTATTTAGTGGTCCAGAACAGACTATTAAAATTCTTGAGCAAGCAGATAAATCTTAGGCAGAAAAACTTGGTCTTTGCATGATTAGTTTTGTATACCTATGAAGATTGCTAAAGTCTTCTAATTCAATCTTATTAAGATTTAAAAAGAAATCAGTTGTGCTGATAAGTTGGATATCCGCAAAAGTAAATCTTTCTCCAGCAACATATTCAGAGCTAGATAGCACAGAATCATAATATGCTATAGATTTAACTCCTACCTCACGCTGTAACTCACCATAGGCAGGATTTTGTTTCTCTAAGCTAGCCATAGCAGGATGTGTATGTCGAAAAGCCATAGCTAGAGGCAACATGACCTCAAATACGACTCGGCTTTGCCACATCTCAATAGCTGCAATTTCTAGTGGATTTTCACCAAATAGGTTTGGTTCTGGGTGGAGTTGCTCTAGGTATCTACAAATAGCGGTTGTTTCACTAATAATAGTCTGATCATCTAATTCTAAAGCAGGCACTTTTGCATTAGGTACTTTAGCTTTATATTCAGGAGTTTTGTGTTCTCCTTCCATTAAATTTAGATTGATGGGCTCAATACCATCTATTTGTTTTTCAGCCAAAAACATCCTAACTTTTCTTGGGCTATTGCCCATTTCACTGGTGTATATCTTCAAGACTTAATCCCAAGATAGAGCGCCACCGGTTTGATACTCAGTAACACGCGTTTCAAAGAAATTTTTCTCTTTTCTAAGATCAATGATTTCTGACATCCAAGGAAAAGGATTTGTGGCGCCAGGAAACTCTTCTGTTAAACCTATTTGAGTAAGCCTTCTGTTAGCAATAAACCGGAGATACTCTTCCATCATCGGGGCGTTCATTCCTAGCACTCCTCTTGGCATGGTATCTCTTGCATAGTCTATTTCTAGCTGAGTACCTTCTAAAATCATTTGAGCTGCTTCCTCTTTCATTTGATCATCCCATAACTGAGGATTTTCTATCTTAATTTGATTAATTACATCAATACCAAAATTCACGTGCATTGATTCGTCTCTTAGGATGTATTGGAATTGTTCAGCTGTTCCAGTCATTTTATTTCTTCGTCCCATTGATAATATTTGAGTAAAGCCGCAATAAAAGAAAACACCTTCAAGCACACAGTAAAAAGCAATCAAATTTCTTAATAATTGCTTGTCAGACTCTAAATCACCTGTTTTGAAATTAGGGTCTGATAATTCTTTTGTGTATTTAAGAGCCCATGAAGCTTTTTTAGCAACACATGGTATTTCACGGTACATATTAAATATTTCACCTTCATCCATTGCTAAAGATTCGATACAGTATTGATAGGCATGGGTATGGATAGCTTCTTCAAGGCTTTGTCTTAAAATGTACTGTCGACATTCAGGATTAGTAATCAATCTATATATGGCCAATACTAGATTATTAGCCACTAAAGAATCAGCTGTAGAGAAAAACCCAAGACTTCTTTTTACAATGATTCTTTCATCTTCAGTTAATCCATCTTCAGATTTCCATAATGCAACATCAGCGGTCATATTAATTTCTTGTGGCATCCAATGATTAGCACTACCATCAAGATATTTTTGCCATGCCCAATCATATTTAAAGGGCACTAATTGATTTAAATCAGCCTTACAGTTAATCATAGCTTTTTGATCAACCTCCACCCTGCCTCCTAAAGTTTCTAGCTCCTCTATGCCTTCGTGTGTATCAAGCTTATCTAATGATTCTTGGGCATTCTTTGCTCTGTGGCCTCCCTGAGATGTATTTGGAACATCGTTCGTCTCTATTTCTTGAGCTGGAGCAGCAGATTTGCTTGGAACAGCTTCCTGTTGAGCTAGTTTAGTCTCGTCTTTATTGTATTCATCCCAATTTAACATTTATTCCTCCTTGTATTACTGACATGCCTCACATTCTGGATCATCCAGAGAGCAGGCACTCGGTACCGGGGCAGGTGTTCCAAGTTCATTTGTTTCATTACTAGAGCTCACAGCATTTAATGTGCTATCACTAACAGTGGATTTTTCAGTTGCTGTTGCACCCATTGAACGCAGATAATAGGTTGTTTTTAGACCACGTAACCATGCCATTCTGTAGGTAACATCTAATTTTTTTCCATCAGCATTTGAAATATACAAATTAAGTGATTGAGCTTGATCAATCCATTTCTGACGTCTACTGGCTGCTTCGACTATATATTTTGGCTCTACTTCAAATGCCGTTGAGAATAAAATTTTAATATCATCAGGGATACGAGAAATTTGCGAGAGACTACCCTCAAAAAATTTCAAATCATTAATCATCACATCATCCCATAACTGTTGCTCTTTTAATTTTGTTACAAGATGTGGATTGACGATGGTAAATTCACCAGATAAGTTAGATTTTACATATAGGTTTTGATAAGTCGGTTCAATTGACTGGGTTACTCCTGTTATATTAGAAATTGTTGCAGTAGGTGCAATGGCCATAACGTTAGAATTTCTCATCCCATCCTTAATAACCGTTTTTCTTAATTTATCCCAATCAAGGACTTGGCTCTTATCTACTTCAATGAATTCTGAGCCTCTATTTTTCTCTAGAATTTCAATCGAGTCTTTTGGTAGAATTCCTTGGCTCCAAAGTGATCCATCAAATGTCTCATACGAACCTCTTTCTTTAGCTAACATTGTTGAGGCCATAATTGCATAGTAACTAATCATTTCCATACTTCTATCAGCAAATTCAACTGCGGCTTCTGAGCAATAAGGGATATTTTGGAGATATAAAGCATCTTGAAAGCCCATCAGACCTAAACCAACTGGTCTATGTTTTAGGTTGGAATTCTCAGCTGTTTGAACAGAGTAGTAGTTAATATCTATTACGTTATCTAGCATCCTCAGGGCTGTCGTGACTGTATTTTTAACTTTTTTCTCATCTAATTGCCCGTTAACCATATGATTAGCTAGGTTAACAGAGCCTAGATTACACACTGCTATTTCTTCAATGCTTGTATTTAAAGTGATCTCTGTGCAGAGATTTGATGAATGGATAACACCAGTATGTTGTTGTGGTGATCTAAGATTGCATGAATCTTTAAATGTTATCCAAGGATGGCCTGTTTCAAATAACATTGTTAGCATTTTTCTCCACAGATCTGTAGCTTGAACTTTTTTATGCTGTTGCATCTTGCCTGACTCAGCTAACGCCTCATATTCAGTATATTTTTTTTCAAACTCTAAACCTGTAAGGTCATGTAGATCTGGTGTTTCACCAGGTGAAAAAAGTGTCCACTCTTTATTTTGTTCAACCCTCTTCATAAACAAATCAGGGACCCAATTTGCTGTATTCATGTCATGAGTTCTCCTTCTGTCATCACCTGTATTTTTTCTAAGCTCTAAAAATTCTTCTATATCAAGGTGCCAAGTTTCAAGGTAAGCGCACATTGCACCTTTTCTTTTGCCTCCCTGGTTTACTGCTACAGCAGTATCGTTAGCTACTTTTAAAAATGGGACCACTCCTTGACTCTTTCCATTCGTACCTTTTATATACGAACCTAGAGCCCTTACTGGAGACCAATCATTACCTAAACCGCCAGCCCATTTAGAGAGCAAGGCATTGTCCTTCATGGCTGAGAAAATCCCATCTAGATCGTCTGGTACTGTTGTTAGATAGCATGATGACAGTTGCGGTCTCAATGTTCCTGAATTAAATAAAGTTGGTGTAGAGCTCATATAGTCAAAGCTAGAAAGCAATTTATAAAATTCGATTGCTCTTGTTTCCTTGTCTTTTTCTTGGCTCGCCAGACCCATTGCCACTCTCATGAAAAATATTTGAGGAAGCTCATATCTAACATCATTTGAATGTATAAAGTATCTATCGTAAAGGGTTTGTAAACCTAGATAAGTAAACTGATAATCTCTATTTGCATCTATGGCCTTGCCCAATACATCTAGATCATACTCTTTGAGTTTGGGGTCAATCATTTCCAGCTCTATTCCCTTATCGATAAATGCCTTCAATGTGATTGGGTAATAACTTTCCATTTCAGGTTGAGTGCTTTCTTCTGCAATACCTAAAAAAGATAAGGCTTCAGATCGTAATTCATCTAGCAAAATCCTTGCCGTTACGTATGTATAATTTGGCTCTAATTCAACTTTTGTTCTAGCTGACATAATTAGAGAAGATCTCATATCACTAACTGAAACTCCGTCGTATAAGTTTTTTAAAGCTTCATTTAACACCTCTTCTGGATTTACATCATCAAGTCCTTCGCATGCATGAGACACAACTGAAGAAAGCCTATTAATATCTAATGGGGTTTGTGTCCCATCTTTTTTTGTTACTTGTATTGTGGGAGTTTCAATACTTTTCGGCTGAGCTTCTGGGTCTTTTGATCTTTCTTGTGAGCGTTCTTCTCTGTAAAGTATGTATTTTTTTGCAACAGGATACTCTTCATTTCTCATTAGTTGCAATTCAACTTGATCTTGTATTTCTTCAATATGAATTGTTCCACCCGATGGCATACGTCTGTCAAAGACATCCATAATATCTTTTGTGATATCTTCAACCTTTAGATGAATGCGCTCACTTGCGGCTGCATTACCTGATTCATTTGCTAAGAATGCTTTTGTTACTGCTACTTTTATTTTGTCTAGTTCAAACGGAACAACCTTCCCATTTCTCTTAATAACTCTTAATTTACCTGGAGCAGTCATATCTATTTCATCTGCAATGACCGGTTTCTCTTGCTTTGTTTTTTCAACCTCTTGTAATGCCATATTATTTCTCTTCCCTATATTTTTTCTTTTTCCACTCTTTATCCACTAAATGGATTTTTCTTATCTGGGGTGAGGAAGAGGTAAATTTATTATTTTTCTTCCTACAGACGATTAAACTTTATTGTGGATAAAGAATCAAGCAAAAAAACACAATATATTGTGAAATCTTTCATTTAAATAACAATATGCTGTATTTATGATGTTTTTCTCTTGTTGATGATTGGTTGATAAAATGTGGATAAAATAGTAAAAAAGCAAAGTTATGTCATATGTAATTGCTGTTGATCAAGGAACAACATCTACAAGGTCTGTATTATTTGATTTTAATCTCAATACTATAGACTCAATACAAATCGAATATGATTTGGAGTTCCCAAATGATGGCTGGGTTGAAATTGATCCAAAAACTTTAATGGATTCTATTAATCAAACTCTAAAACCTCTTGTGGATAAATATGGCAACAAAATTAAATCTATTGGCATAACGAATCAGAGAGAATCAACTGTATTGTGGGATAAGTCTTCCGGAGAACCAGTTTATCCAATTATTGTTTGGCAAGACAGAAGAACTATTGATAAGTGCAGGCAGTTGAGTGAAGAGGGTCATGAAAGAACTATTCAAGAAAAAACAGGCCTGCTAATAGACCCTTACTTCTCCGCTACCAAGATCGCTTGGATCCTAGACAATGTTAGTGGTGTTAGAACAAGAGCTGAAAAAGGCGATATTCTTTTTGGGACAATAGATACATATGTATTATGGCAAATTACTGGAGGCTCTCATTTGACTGATGTCACTAATGCCTCAAGAAGTATGCTGTTTAATATTAATAATTTATCCTGGGATGAAGATTTGCTTAAGCTATTCTCAATTCCAAGATCTATTCTTCCAGAGGTTCAAGAAAGCACATCATTATTTGGTTATACGTCAGATCGTAATATACCCATATATGGAATGATAGGAGATCAGCAAGGAGCTTTAGTAGGACAACAATGTTTTGAAAAAGAGTCTATGAAAGCAACATTTGGAACAGGTTGTTTTCTAATGGTTAATACAGGCAAGGAGATCATTTATTCATCAGATAAGCTGTTATCTACAATTGGTTTTCAAATTAACAATGAATTAAATTATGCTTTAGAAGGGAGTATTTTTTCAGCTGGAACAATTATTAAATGGTTGCGTGATGGGCTTAAATTGTTTAATGATGCTTCTGAAAGTGAGAGACACATCAATAAGCAATGGGACTCTAATAATGTATTATTCATTCCAGCATTTAATGGCTTAGGTGTGCCGTACTGGAATCCAAGAATTAAGGCATCTTTTTATGGCATTTCTCAAAACACAACCAATAATGATTTGATAACCGCAGCATTTAAATCAATAGCTTATCAGTTACTTCAGATTTTAGAGATACTTAAAAAAGAGGGATTTACTATTAATGCATTGTCTATTGATGGGGGAATGACTGCAAATACAAAATTTTGTCAAATGCTCGCAGACATTCTTAGTTTAACTATTATTTTGCCGGATAATAAGGAATCTACAGCGGTAGGTGCAGCTAGCATTGCTTTATTAGGGGCTGGTATTAAGCAAGACATTGAGTCATTAACACAAATTAAAGATCAAGCCATGATATTTTCACCAAAATTAGCGCTTAATCAAGAAGAATATGACCAATGGAAAAATCTTACAGACCTACTGAATAAAAACTATTAAAACTATCCTCTCGTTCTTTTAGAGCCCCCTGATGAATCGGTAAAGTTCAGGTTGGGGTTTTCTTCTCTGATATTAAAAATGACGCTCAGCGCTTTTGTTTTTGCATACATAAAAAATATTAAAAAAAAAGAAATAGTTAATGATTTTGTGTTCTATAAAATATATGATCGTCTCCTAAAAATGTTTACTTATAAAAATTTTAGCTCTATAGCTCCTGAAGGAATCTCAGTTCTTGATAATGCGGGTTTTAATAATCAAGACACAGATTATGATGCGCTTTTATTGAGAAGTCATAAAATATCCTCTAAAGATTTTGGAGATAAATTGAAGTGCATTGGTAGGGCAGGTGCAGGGTTCGACCACATTCCAGTGAATGATGCATCAGAAAAAGGGATTGTTGTTTTTAACACACCAGGCGCTAATGCTAATGCAGTAAAAGAACTAGTTATTTGTGGCTTACTTTTATCATCTAGAGGGGTTGTTGAAGGCTCCACTTTTTCATCGTCTCTGCAAGAGACAAGCTCAGATGATGATCTAAATAATGTACTTGAATCAGAAAAGAAACAATTTATTGGCAATGAAATTTTTGGAAAAACTTTAGGTATTGTTGGGCTTGGTTCAATTGGTTCTCTGGTTGCCTATGCAGCAAAGAGTCTAGGTATGAATCTAGTCGGTTATGATCCTTATATATCTATTGATTCAGCATGGAGATTGCCAGGTGATGTAGAAAAGGCACCAGATCTTAAAACATTAATTAAGAAATCAGACTATATCAGCTTACATGTTCCTCTTAGTGAAGAAACGCAGGGATTATTCAGCACATCTGAATTTAAATATTTCAAAGAAGATTCAAAGCTAATTAATCTATCTAGAGGAGGTATTGTTGATAATGATGCCTTGATAAAAGCTCTGGAAGAAGGCCTTTTAAAAAAATATGTTACTGACTTTCCCACCCAAGCATTAATTAACAGAGCTCAGAACTCTAATGATGTAATTTTATTACCTCATCTTGGTGCTTCAACTAAAGAAGCTAAAATAAATTGTGCAGTTATGGCTGCAAACCAGATTAAGGATTATCTTTTAAATGGCAATATCATTAATTCAGTTAATTTTCCTAGTATTATTCTTGATAGGTCTACAGGTCACCGCTTAATTGTAATAAATAAGAATGAGCCAGGCATGATCAGCAAAATTGCTGATCAAATTGCTGAAGAAAAATTCAATATAGAGGATATGTCTAATAAAAGCAGAGAGGATTTAGCGATCAACCTTATAGATTTAAATAAACCTATTTCAGAGTCTCTATTATCAAAACTTAGTAACACGGATAACATTATTTCTGTAAGAGCCCTAGAGCATTAGGCAGTTATCAAATCTTAATTAGATATAATTTTCTGCAAAATGCTTGGTAAAAGGAACAATAGTTTTCTCAAGGCCATCTTTTACTTTGTTGCCCCATTCAGGCTCTGATAGCATTGCTCTTCCTATTGCTATTAAATCAAAATCTTTATTAATGCCGTCATAAAGCTTAGAAATATCAGCGAGTTTTGTTTCTGGGTCACCACCCATAGTCTTAATGAAATCTTTATTTAAACCTACACTGCCAACCGCTATGACAGGCAAGTCTGAATATTCTTTTACCATCCTTGATAAGGTTTTTGGGCTATCATCAAATTCCGGTTCCCAATATCTCCTAGTGCTGGCATGAAAAAAATCTAAATTACCCTTCAATGCATTAATAAAGGATCTTAACTCCTCTTTGTCTTGTACAAGCTTTGCTTCAAAGTTGCTTTGTTTCCATTGGGAAAATCTTAGGCCAATTACAAAATCTTTTGATGTCACATTTCGACATGCGTTAATAATTTCTTGAGCAAACTTAGTCCTATTAATCAAAGTTCCACCATAATCATCTTTTCTAATATTAGTTTCTTCCCAAAAGAAATGATCAACTAAATATTCGTGTGCACCATGAATTTCAATCCCATCAAACCCAAGATCCTCACATATTTTTGCATCATTAGCATAAATTGATACAAGCTCATCAATATCTGATTGACTCATTTCATGAGTTGGTCTTTGACCGGAGTTTGTTTTTGCAAATCCGCTTGGTGTATAGGCATCTAATTCTGGATCTGGAGGCATACCTAATTTTCTTCTACCACCTACATGCCATAGTTGGCAAAAAATCTTAGAACCTTCCGATTGAACACCTGAAACTATTTCTGACCAGATTTGTTTTGATTCATTACTAATTAAATTTGGACAGTTTGGATAACCAGAGGCGGAAGGATGACTGACTTCAACACCTTCAGTGATGATCAATCCTGTTCCTCCAGCAGCACGTTTTTTATAGTATTCAATAGCGTACTTGTCAGGTACTCCATTAGGTGAAAAGTTCCTGGTCATAGGAGCCATCACTAGTCTGTTTTCCAATTTTAAATTTTTAATCCAAAACTCTGAGAAAAGGTCTTTTTTTGCCATATTTATAAGTATATTTTATTTGATTTATAAAGAGTATTTATTGTAAATTAATATTTTTTAAATAAAACTTGCCCACAGCAGAAAAAAATGTTATTGGAGATTTAGAATGAAATAAAAAATTTATATCATTATTATGATATAAAGAATATAAGATACTGATTTAAGGTAATTTTTTAATAATTTGATCACTTTTTAACCAATTCCATTAAATACTTATATAATTAGGCTTTAAATCAGCATGAATAGACTTATCCATAACTTTATCCACAGAATATGTGGATAAAATTTCATCAACAATTGTTGCAATTCTATGATAAAAAAAGTTCTTCTTCATAAAAGCTGGTTAGAGCTTTTAATTTCTGAATTTTCTAAAGATTATATGCAAAATATAAAAGCTTTTTTAAAGGACTGTTCGCAACGCGGATTACAAATATGCCCCCATCCAAAGTTGATTTTTAATGCTCTAAATTCAACCCCATATGACAATGTTAAAGTTGTTATCATAGGTCAGGATCCATATCATGGATTAAACCAAGCTAATGGATTGGCATTTTCAGTCGATGATGGAATTAAAATACCACCTAGTCTTCAAAATATTTTTAAAGAGCTAAAAAATGATATAGGCACGCAATTTCCAACACATGGAAATTTACAGCATTGGGCTGACCAAGGTGTCCTATTACTTAATTCAACTCTTACTGTTGAACAACACAAACCAAACTCCCATAAAGATATTGGTTGGGAAATTTTTACAGATAAGATCATTCAGATACTTGGTAATTCATCTAACCAAGTTTTTATCCTGTGGGGTTCATATGCAAGAGCAAAAATGCATTTGATTGATGGTAAGAAAAATCTTGTTTTGACAGCCCCCCATCCATCACCTTTATCTGCACATAAGGGTTTTTTTGGATGCAAACATTTTTCTAAAACAAATCAATACTTAATAGATAATATGATTGAGCCTATTAACTGGGATTTAACCTGAAGTAAAGAAAACTAGATGATTCTTATACTCTATCTTTTGACCGAGTATTTTTAATTCTTTATTGAATTTATCAACGCTGACTATATTTAGCTTAAGCTTATGGCTCTTCTTGCTTCTATATTTAACTCTTGCAATTATCTCTTGACCTCTAAAACAACCCTTAGAAAAGCTAATTCTAGTTTTATCATAACCTAGCTCATGAGGTCTAAATTTTCCTGAATTCTCTTCATCAAGACCAATATTATCCAAGCAATAATTATTTATAATCCATTGGGAATGATTGTCGATGAATGATTGTTTATTTTCTTTATCATTAACCACAATCTCAATATATAAATTTTGTTTTGTGTTGATTGCGCTCAAATAAGGATTTAGACCATTTATGCTTCTATTTTTTGCATAACCGATTACCTTCATATCGGATAAGCCTATTTCTGTTTTATAAAATGGTAGGAATTGATCGATTTCCTGTTTAAATTTTTTGATTAGAGATTCATGAATCACAACATGAAAGACATTATTCTTTATAGTCAAGATGAAATCCGCTATAACAAAGCCTTTTTCATTACATATGCTGGATAATTGATAGCTTCCTTCCTTGCAAATATTTACATCAGAAGTAACCTGACCTTGCAATAACTCCTTTACAGTATCAAAATCACCATTCAATATAAGAACTGAATGAGTGCTCAGATTAAATTCCCCTTCTTTAAACAGATCTAACATATGTGAATTATATATCTTTGCAAATTATGATGAATAATATCAACCAAATAAAATGGAAATGTAGAAGAGGGCTTAGAGAGCTTGATCTGTTATTTAGAGAAATGATGAAGAGTAAACTATATAGCTTCAATCCATCAGAACTATCTTTATTGGATGATATCCTTGATTATGACGATCAGACTCTCTTTGATTTTATTTTTAAAGATGTTTCTTTGGGTAACTCGAAACATGAGATGTTTATAATAAAAGAACTTAAACATTATAAAATTGATTGAACTTTTTCATGGTTTTAATTTCAAAGTGTAAATGAATGGTAGACAAAACAGATACAGTGTTAGTTGAGCAGCTCAAAAATGGAGATGAAAAGGCTTTTGAACTGCTTGTTCTCAGGTATAGACCAAGATTAATAGCATCATTAACTAATTACACCAAATCTGTCGAAGTCTCTGAAGATATTTCTCAGCAAACTTTTATTAGGGTCTGGCAAAAGATTGATACTTTTAGGGGGGATAGCAGCTTATTTACATGGATTTACAGAATAGGTGTAAATTTAGTTAAGAATAACTTTGTTAGCAAGCATACCAAACAAGACTTAATTACTGATCAGTTTGAAGAAAATGAAAGCAATATATATGAGTCACTATCACCAGAACATTATGCTATTTCAGAAGAAACGGCACAACAAGCATACAGTTTTATTGCTAAATTACCCGAAGATCTAAAAACAGCTTTATGTTTAAGGGAGTTTGATAACAAATCATATGAAGATATTTCTATCATAATGGATTGCCCAATAGGGACTGTAAGATCGAGAATATTTAGAGCTAGAGAATTACTTTTAGAATTCTTAGAAAAAGAAATTGAGGTTAATAATGATGAATAAAGATATTGATAAATTTGAGAGATTATCAGCATTTTTTGATGGGGAGCTTGATTCAGCAGATACAAGAATTTTAATGGAGCAATTAAAATCAGACCCAGAATTAAGGGACAAATACAATCAATACTCATCTTTATCTACTGAATTGATGAAAGTCCATCAAAATAATACTCCTAAACAAGCAGGTCTCTTGGCTGGAATAAGTGATTTTTTTCAAGGTCACTTTTTCCGATATGGTTTAACTGCTGCCGCAGCAATTTTTTTAACTTTAATCATCGTCAATAACCCCTTTGGCCAAGGATCTGACGTTGATTCTCCATCAGGCCTGATTGCAGAGGCTGTTAACAGTGATGAGGCTAGGAAACAATTGTTAATGATAGATAATGATCTTGTGCAGCATTTGATCCATGTCATGATGAACGATGATAAAGCACTGAGCAATCAAGTGAATCTAAACTGGATACCAGTTGGCTATCAAAGAAATCCCAATAATCCACTCGAGTACTCAAATGGAACGAATAAATTTTCTATTTTCATTGAAAATAAACAGTTTGGAATTAATCGACCAATATATTGGTTCAATAAAGGCAAAATTTTATACTTATATCCGCTTGAAGATGGAAGAATGATCACGCTTTATGGTAGAGTACACCCCGCTGAAGCGGAGAACTTACTTAGATCAATCAAAAGATAACTTTTTATGCGAATTCTTAAATATTTTTATATATCAATTTTCTTAGTTGCTCATATCAATGCTGCAGGATTACCTGATAATATCAGTGAATTGGTTGCTGATTCAGCACCAGCAGTTGTTAATATCACCTCGAAGAAACAAGTTTCAGCACAGGGATATTATCCTCCAGGGTTTGATGACTTCGAAAGATTTTTTGGTATACCGAGAGGATTTCCTCAAGTCCCCCAGCAACCTCAAACAAGAGAAGCAGTTGCATATGGATCAGGATTTATCTTTAAAAATCAATACTTGCTTACAAACTTTCATGTTGTTGAGGATGCAACCGAAATAATAGTTTCTCTAAATGATAGAAGGGAGTTTATCGCTGAGGTTATTGGAGTAGACCCATTATCAGATTTAGCAGTTTTACAAATAAAAGGCAGGAACTTACCAAAAGTCAATATTGGCGATAGTGATAATTTAAAAGTTGGTGATTGGGTGGTTGCTATAGGATCACCATATTCGTTTGATTTCTCTGTAACAGCTGGAATAGTTAGCGCAAAGGGAAGAAGTATACAAAATAATAATATTGGCAACTATGTTCCTTTCTTACAAACTGATGTAGCAATTAACCCTGGTAATTCAGGCGGACCTTTATTTAATTTGTTTGGAGAGGTGGTCGGTATAAATTCTCAGATTTATTCACGAAGCGGAGGCTATCAAGGCTTAGCATTTGCTATTCCTATTAATGTTGCAATGGAGGTAGCAGAACAACTGATTGATGAAGGGTTTGTTTCAAGAGGCTACTTAGGAGTAAGAGTTGCAGAAGTTGATAATGATTTAGCTGTAGCATTGGGTATGGATAAGCCATATGGAGCTTTAATAAACGATGTGGAGCAAGGTGAATCGGCAGATAAAGCTGGATTATTACCGGGAGATGTAATTGTTGAATTTTCTAATCAAGAAATAAAATTTAGTTCAGATCTACCCCATGTTGTAGGTCGCATCAAGCCAGGCACAAAATCTAAAGCAAAGGTCATAAGAGATGGCAAAAAAATTAATTTATCCTTTGTATTGGGTGAGTTGCCAGTTGATGACAGGTCTTTTGTCCCAGCTAAATCAGAGGCATCTTCAGACCCTCTTGGTTTAAGGTTGGAAAATTTAACAAATGAAAATACACGTCAGGGCGATCCAGAAAATGGTGCTTTAGTTGTTAGAGTTGCACCTAGTTCTGCAGCATCAGGGAAAATTTACAGAGGGGATATTATTACTGAAGTTATAGTTTCAGGATCCAGACAGGCGATAGATAATGCAGATGATTTTTTTGGTGCAGTTAAAGATTTATCTTCTGGCACTAAGATTGCTTTGGTAGGCAAGAGGGCTGGTTCAAGGTTCTTTATAGCTATAACAATCGATTAAATTTTTCCTAAGTTAATAAAAACTGAATTTAAGTTCCCTTTTTCCTATAAAATAGCAGTTCTCATTTTGTCTCTATGAAAAATATTAGAAATTTTTCTATTATCGCGCACATTGATCATGGCAAGTCTACACTTTCAGATCGGTTCATTGAGTTATGTGGGGGATTATCGAAACGCGAAATGGATAATCAAATCCTTGACAGTATGGATATTGAAAGAGAGAGAGGCATCACAATCAAAGCTCAGGCCGTTACTTTGATGCATAAAATGAAAGGACAAACTTACCAATTAAACTTTATTGACACCCCAGGTCATGTAG
>CAYFFR010000026.1:0-20305 GCA_964342675.1 uncultured Gammaproteobacteria bacterium | reverse complement strand
GCAAAAGGATTATTTAATCAAGATTTCTTCGAGAATTGTAGAAGAATTCTCAAGTAGAGCCGAGCTATCCATGTATGATTCAGACCTTATTGAGTGGTTGGTAGAAAACCACCTATTGATGTCATCATTATCTCAAAAAAAAGATGTTCACGATCAATCAACCATTGATGAATTTATATCTAATGCAAATAATATTGATAAATTAAATTATTTATATCTATTAACCATTAATGACATTAGAGGGACAAATCCATCTTTGTGGAATACATGGAAACATGATCTTTTAAAACATCTATACCTTCAGTCTAGAAGAATTCTAAATAAAGAAGAGTCTGCGGATACCAAAAGGAATATTGATGATAGAAAAAAAAGAGCATACCAAGTGCTATCAAACAATGCTAGAAAAAAATCTAATATGCTTTGGGATCAACTCCCAGAAAATTATTTTCAAAAAAATACAACTAAAAAGATAATACGACATACGGAGCTATTTAGGCTTATGTTAAAAGATGGTGTTGCAATTAAGGTTGATAAGGAAGGTGATTATTTAAGACTTGACTTATTGACTATGAACAGACCCGGTTTGTTTTATCAAGTTTGTGAATTATTTCATCTATTAATGCTAGAAACTATTGATGCAGATATATTGACCTCTAAAGATAATAACTATGCAATCAATTCTTATTTAATTAAACATCAAAAACTTGGCAATAATTTATATTCATCAGATCTAAATAAAATTGCTTCGAAACTACATGATGGTATAAATAGAGGAATAAAGCTTAGCCCCATTAAAATGAAATCTGGTAAAACTCCATTTAGCTACAAAACAAAATTTAGTATTCAAAAACATGCTTCAGGAGAAAAAAATTTGGTGACTGTAGAAACGCTAGATCAACCTAGATTGCTAACTAAAATAGCTAAACACTTCTTTGAACTTAACATTGACGTGCATTCAGCTAGAATAACGACCCTTGGAGAAAAAGTAGAAGACAATTTTCTTATTTTAGATCGAAGAACTGGTGGTTTAATTAGTAAGAATAAAGAAAATAAATTAATGAAGAGTATTAAAGCTTTATAAATAAAATCATGATGAACTTTCCAATTATTGGTATAGGCAAAGGTCGGCTAGACTCTTCAAATGAGGTGCTAGAAGTTCGTTACGAAAAAATTATTGACTCTACTCATGAAGAATATAAATATTATATTGATGTTGAACATAAAAGCGATGATTCAAAATATCTCGCTATTAAGACTATTCTTCAAGAAGACTGTGCTATTCAAAATATTGAAGAAGCGTATTTAAAATTACATTTATTGTCCATGAAAAAATTTTTACCAAATACATTAAACCTTGATGGGTTATTTAAAAGCTTAAAAACTGTTGCTTGGACATCTAAAGGCCCTTTTAAACCATCAGAAATTCCAGAAAAATGGTCAGAGGGAGGAATAGATGTCTATTCGGTTGATAAATTCCCAAGGCTTACAAACTACTTAATCCCTGAAGGCATCAGAATTGCAGATACATCCAGGGTAAGACTAGGTGCATACCTATCTGAAGGCACTACGATTATGCATGAAGGTTTTGTTAACTTTAATGCAGGGACCCTTGGCCCTGCAATGATAGAAGGTAGAATATCTGCTGGTGTTGTTGTTGGAGCAAACTCTGATTTAGGTGGGGGTTCTAGCACTATGGGTACTCTATCAGGAGGAAATAAGATAACTATTTCTATTGGAGAAAATTGTCTTTTAGGTGCGAACGCTGGTTTAGGAATATCTCTTGGGAATAACTGTATAGTTGAAGCAGGCTTGTATTTGACTGGAGGTTCAAAAGTAGAGGTATTTGATAAAAAAATGGTGTCTAAAGGTGTAAAAAAAGCTTCAGAACTATCGGGTAAAGACAATATCCTTTATATAAGAAACTCTCTAACTGGAAAAATTGAGGCGCGAATAAATTCTAGCAAACTGAAATTAAATCCATCACTACATCAGAACGAATAAATGTCATCTCTTGAATTAGCGCAAGCTCTTATAAAAATTGAATCTATTTCTCCTAATGATAAAGGTTGTTTCAATATCGTAAAAGATGAAATTTCTGATCTTGGTTTTAGTTTTGAAGCTTTTAAAGAGCTGAATTCAGAGATTTTTTTAGCAAAAAAAGGTAAAAGAGGAAAAATTTTTTGTTATCTTGGTCATACTGATGTTGTTCCACCAGGGCCATTAGATCATTGGTCCTCACCTCCTTTTGGAGCAAAAGTCGTTGGTGATGAACTGTTTGGGCGCGGTGCCGTAGATATGAAGGGAGGTATTGCAGGATTTATCTACGCACTAAAAAAATTTATTGCCTCTAATCCTGATCCAAACTTTCAAATCTGGGTGATGCTCTCGAGCAATGAAGAGGGTGAGCCTAGCGATGGAAAAATTAATAATCTAATTCAAGAATTAAAAAAGAAAAATCAAATTATAGATTACTGTTTAGTTGGTGAGCCGAGCTCTGCAAGAAATGTTGGTGATGTAATAAGAATAGGAAGAAGAGGGTCGTTAAGCGGTAAGCTAACATTGAAAGGCAAACAAGGTCATGTTGCGTATCCAGAAACTGTCTTAAGCCCGGCTTTGGAGATTGGTCCAATTATAGACGCATTAAAAAATAAGATATGGGATAAAGGAAATAATTACTTTGATCCAACATCATTTCAGATATCAAATATTAATTCAGGAACAGGAGCAACGAATGTAGTGCCTGGTATTCTTGACATGTTATTTAATTTTAGATTTTCTCCAGAATCTTCAGTTGAATCACTAAAAAAGAGGGTTATAGAGATTGTAAAGCAATCACCATGCTCGTATGAGATAGATTGGGTTCTAAATGCTATGCCCTACTTAACTAAAAAAAGTAATCTTTTAAATATCATTCAGGAAGCTTTAGTAAAAGTAAATGGGAAAAAAGCCATCATTGACAATGGAGGAGGCACATCTGATGGTAGGTGGGTTGCGCCTACTGGAGCAGAGGTGATTGAACTTGGTCCATTAAATGCCACAATTCATCAAATTGATGAAAAAATTTCTTTAGACGACCTAGAATTAATTTCAGATATTTATTTTCAAATACTTTTAGAATTAAATAAAAAAGGGGTGTAATTATGAATGCAACTTCTATCACAAATGGAACGCTCTTGGGTCATCCAAAAGGTTTATTTGTTCTCTTTGCAACAGAAATGTGGGAGCGTTTCTCTTACTATGGAATGCGAGCTCTACTGATCCTATATCTTACAAAACATTGGGAGTTTACTGACACAAAAAGTTATCTAATTTATGGAGCCTATACATCCTTAGCTTATGTCATGCCAGTCATTGGTGGAATCTTGGCAGATAGATTTCTAGGTTCAAGGAAAGCGGTTACCTTTGGAGCAATATTATTAGTATTAGGTCATGCAGGAATGGCAATTGAAACAAATGAACAAATTTTCTATCTATCGCTTGCTTTAATTGTTAATGGAGTAGGTTTTTTAAAACCGAATATCTCTACTATGGTGGGAGCTCTATACCCTGAAGGGGATGCTAGAAGAGACTCAGGTTTTACTATTTTCTATATGGGGATCAATATAGGTGCTTTTGCTTCAGCTCTATTATGTGGATACTTAGGCGAAACTTTTGGATGGTCCTATGGGTTTGGTGCGGCAGGAATAGGGATGTTGATCGGCTTAACTATTTTTATATGGGGCCAGAAATATTTAAAGGGTAATGTTGAGCCCCCATCACTAGAACTATTAAAAGAAAAAATGTTTGGGCTAAGCAAAGAGTTATGGATTTATATAAGTGGTCTAGCAATGGTTTTTGTTTGCTGGATCCTGGTACAGAATCAAGAAATAGTAGGTTCTCTAGTAGGTGGTTTTGGAGCTATATCAATATTAATTTGGTTAGTTTACTCATTTACAAAATGCAATCCTGTAGAGCGTGACAGAATGATTGTTGTAGGGGTGCTAATTTTATTCTCTTTATTGTTTTGGGCATTGTTTGAGCAAGCTGGGTCATCTTTAAATATTCTGACTGATCGAGGAATTGATCGAAACTTTTTTGGCTGGGAAATTCCTGCATCAATGTTTCAATCTTTAAATGCTTTCTTTATATTTACAATAGCACCATTATTTACAATCTTGTGGATGGCGTTGTCCAAACGTAATATTGAGCCTTCAACGCCTGTAAAATTTGCACTAGGTTTATTTTTTGTTGGTTTAGGCTTTTTGGTTCTAGTATTTGGAATGCAATCATCAAGCACAATTCAAACAGGCGTAATTTGGTTAATATTAATATACTTAATTCATACTATTGGTGAACTATGTTTGTCGCCGGTGGGTTTGTCCTCAGTGACTAAGTTATCACCCCAGCGTGTAGTTGGCATGATGATGGGGATGTGGTTTTTAGCTTCAGCGGCAGGTAATTTTCTTGCATCTCAAATTGCAAAAGCAACTGCTAATAATTCCGGTATAGTCTTCAATGCAATGGCATCTATCTGTGCTTTAAATGAAGGTGGTGACATTGGGGATTTATGTTCAGAACAAAAAATAAAATTTATTGATGTCTATACAAATATTGGTTTAATAGCTGTTGGTGTCGCAATATTATTATTAATAATTTCTCCAGTTCTATCTAGAAGAATGCATCAGGAAAAATTAATCGCATAGCAAATGAATGAAAGGTCTGATCATGTTGGGATCATTTTAAGGCTGGTATCAACAATCTATGATTTGCTTTTATTGATAGGTGTGTGGTTCTTTTGCGGCTCCATACTAGTTTTCTTAAGTGGTGGATCAGGCTTTTCAGAAATTATAGGTTTAATAACTCTGATATTTAGTTCTTGGTTTTTTTATGCTTATTTCTGGGTAAATGGTGGTCAAACTCTTAGCATGAAAGTATGGAAGATAAGACTTATAAGCACAGATGGCACTTCAATTAGTTATAAACAAACGCTTATAAGGTTTAGTTTAAATATCATAACTCTATGGATTCCATTACTTTTGATATTGTTTAAGAGAAACAAAATTACGATAATTGATCGTTTATCAAAAACAATGTTGATCAGGGGTTAGCCTGCTCTCTTAAGCCAATATATCCCTGCTGACATTGCTGTAAGAGGTAAAATCAAGATGGCTATTAAAACAGGAAGATTATAAGTATTAAATATTGCAACCAATAAATCCTTACAAACCGAATAAACAAAGCCAAACATCACGCCTATAAAAATAGCCCTCCCCACTCCAAAAGACCTATTTACATTAAATATAAAAATTGATGCTAAAAATATAATTGACAAGGTTGTAAATGGAAGGAATAAGATTTCTCTGGTTTTAAATAAATAATTTGTAGGGAATTCATCTAAGTTATCATTAAAAGATATATTCAAAATCTCATTAGTATATTTTTGATCTTTATTAATGATTAAATCCATTTTACTACCTCCATTATGAGTTTTAGCTACAGCCTTAACAGAAAGGTTTTTGTCATGTAGTAAGATTAAAGAGCTCTCTTCATTTGTCTTAATAATTGCAGTATTAGTCTGTGCCCAGTCATTATTGGGTCTTGATTGATGAGAAAGATTTTTAGAAATTAAGCTTTCACCAAGTATAAAGATAATGGACAGAATGAAAGGGCTTATTGCAGTTATAAGAATGATCTTTATGGGGGAGGTTCCTGCCGATCTTAAAGCTTCTAAGTTATTAGCTTCTTTGAATAAACTTAAACTAATCAGTGCACTTAAAAGCATTGCAATCTCAAAATAATCTACAACACCTATGTATGAATCTTTTGCAAAACTTTTGAGTATAGTCCAAACACTAATGCCCTTAGAGAAATCCTCTATATTAGAAACAGTGGAAATAAGAAAATCTAAGCTGAAAAGGAGCAATATAATTAATATCGCCACATTCATACATTTCTTAATAATATGAAAATAAAAGATTGGTATACCTAAATTCTTCATTTTAAAATCCAAAATAAAAAAGCGCTCAAAAGCAACATCACAATAATCTTTCGATTATCGCGCCCTAAAAGATTCAATATCTTTGATGAATCTGATTTAACGACCAATAGTGCTATCAACAAAAATAATATATGGACGGGCCATAAGGCAAGATATAGAAATGATGGTCCCCCATCATAACTTTCTCTAAATAAAATTAAGCATGACAAATATAAAACATAAATCACTAAGCCCGGAACAAATTGACTGAACCCTGAAGATCTAGGGTTGATTCTTCCAAAAATAAAAGCCAAAAAAATTAAATTGATCAACATAAGAATAAAGGATGTTCGCCATTGCAATTCTATAAAAGAAGCCTGTTTGGAAAAATCTAATATTTTTGAAAATGAAAATCTTCTTGCTTCTTCGATGGGCAAAATTATTTGATGAGTAAAAGTATTAAATTGTACTTCAACTTGATTTTTCTGATTGAGGTTTGGATAAAGAGTGCCGTCTGTAAATCTTAGATCCAAATAGTTTTCTTGTATCTTAATGCCTAAGCTAGATGATTCTATAATCATAAAGCCATCATCCGTATCACTAATAAAGATTACAGATTTTAGAAGGTTTTGATTCTTATCTTTAAAAAGTAAAACTGAATTGGTGCCCTGAATGTTATTTAAAATATGAGGTTGAAGGGTCTGGATTTGATCTTCAAGAGAAGGCTCTGATGAAAGGTCAGATGCTAAAGACTTAGTGTAAGGCCCTATATATAAACTTAAACATAAAACTAAAAGAGTAAATAGAATAAATTGTCTCCATAGCAACATAGCATGTTTAAAGCTGGAAGTACCGGAATTAAATATTGCATAAATCTGGTTTGATTCATACATTCTAGATACATTGATTAATAAACTTAGAAATAATGAGAACGGTACTAAAAAAGATAAGAAGTCTGGAAGCCTTAAAAAGATTATAGGAAAAATTAAAGATGGGTCTAAATTTCCAACAGACGCCTTTTCATAATATCCTACTAATCTAGAAATAAACAAAAGACTAATAGAAATGAAAAGAACAACTCCAAAGGTTTTAAGGACCTTAGAATTAAAATCATTTGAAATAATATTTTGTTTAAGCATGCCTTAGGTAATTTGTTCGATTACAATATGTATCATACCAATAAGTATATAGGGAGAATTTAAATGACATATAAAGTCTTATCTAATATTAGCTATAAAAGCTTAGACAGTAAATCTTTGCGTCAGTTTAGTACTTCAGTGCTTGTATTTGGTGTCACTAAGTCAACCCAAAAAGACCCTATGATGATTAGTTTGAAGTCAATAATCTCCAAACAAGATACTAATAACAGCCTGGTTAAATTATTAGACCTAGGTATTAAAGAGATTAACAGGGATCAAATAAGCAGTAAATGGATAGGTTTTCCAAATAACAAAGTAAAAAATATTTTATTAGTTAAACAACCTGATAAGAAATCAAAGCTTGATAAATGGGTTGATTTTTTTACAAAATCCTCTGCACTAATTGAGTCTGTAAAAAATATTAATGAGTTCAGTTTTGCAATCAATCAAGATATTCTAAACAACAAATTCCAAAATCTAGTTGAGCTTGCATCAAGATCATTTGAAGTGGCCGCATATAGATATAACCAAACAAAAAATAAGACTGTTAAACAGTCTTTATTAAGGAGGGTTGTGATAGCAAGCTTCGGTTGTAATGCAAGTCAATCTAGAAAATTAAGTCAAGATGTAAAAAAAGGATATGCAATTGGCGAAGGTATGAATGCTACAAGGTTCTTAGGGGATCTTCCCGCCAATCACTGTACTCCCAAAATTATTGAATCAAAGGTAAAACAATTAAAGAAATACTTCCCTAAGTTAAAGATTAAATCATTGAATGAGAAAGACTTAGCAAAACTTAAAATGGGATCTTATCTTTCAGTGGCAAAAGGCAGTCAAGAGCCACCTAGGATGCTAATAATTGAATACCAAGGTGCTCCTAAGTCATCTGATCCAATAGTTTTGGTTGGAAAGGGTATTACATTTGATACTGGTGGTATTTCATTAAAACCAGGATCTGCAATGGATGAGATGAAGTGGGATATGGGTGGTGCTGCATCAGTTTTTGGTGTGATGCAAGTAATGGCAAAACTTAAAGCTAAGATAAATTTAATCGGGGTAATGGCATGTGCCGAAAATATGCCTTCAGGTAGAGCAACTAAACCTGGGGATGTTGTAACTTCAATGTCTGGTCAAACTATAGAAATTCTTAATACTGATGCTGAAGGTAGGCTTGTTCTATGCGATGCGTTAACTTATGTAAAACGTTATAGACCAAAGTATGTAATAGATATTGCAACATTAACTGGAGCATGTGTTGTAGCCTTGGGTAAGCATGCTAGCGGGCTTATGTCCAATGATCAAAAGCTTGCAGAGAATATACTAAAAGCTGGAGAAAGAACATTTGATAGGGCGTGGCAGCTTCCACTGTGGGATGAATATCAATCATGCACCAAAACAAATTTTGCAGATCTTGCAAATATTGGTCCTGGAGGAGGAGCAGGCACAATAACTGCAGCATGTTTCTTATCAAGGTTTACTAAAGATTTTAAATGGGCTCACCTTGATATTGCTGGGACTGCATGGATCACTGGTCCCAAAAAAGGTGGCACTGGCAGGCCTGTCCCACTTTTATGTGAATTTATTTTAAATAATACCTAAATTTTGAATATCCTCATAACTTTTATACTCAATGGATAAAAAATATCTTCCTCTTGAAATAGAAGAAAAATGGTCCAAGATTTGGTCGAATAATAATTATAAGAAAAATGAAACTGATCAAATATTCTCTCAGGTAATTCCTCCACCTAACGTTACAGGCACTCTGCATATGGGTCATAGCTTCCAATATGCAATCATGGATTTCTACACTAGATATAACCATATGAAAGGTCAAGATTCATACTGGCAAATTGGTGCAGATCATGCAGGAATAGCTACTCAGTTAGTGGTTGAAAATAATCTTGCAAAAGAAAATAAGGATAAGCAAAGTCTTGGAAGAGAAAAGTTTATTGAAGAAGTCTGGGCTTGGAAAGAATACTCTGAAGAAAAAATTACATCTCAAATAAAAAGGTTGGGCTGTTCCGTAGATTGGGAAAAATACCGTTTTACTTATGATGAAGAATTTAATCAAGCAGTCTTAAAGGCTTTTGTGGAACTATTTCGAAATAACAAAATATACAGAGGGTACAGGCTGGTAAATTGGGACCCTTCACTTAAAACAGCTGTATCAGATTTAGAGGTTATAAGGCAAGAAAAAGAAGGACAAATCTGGCATATTAAGTATCCTATCGATGGTAAGCCAAAAGAATTCCTGGAGGTTGCAACTACTAGGCCAGAAACTATGTTCGGTGATATGGCTGTTGCAGTAAATCCAAAAGATAGTAGATATAAAAAATATGTAGGCAGCAGACTTTTATTGCCCTTCTCTCAAAGGAAGATACCTGTATTGGCTGATAGCTATGTAGATATGGAGTTTGGTTCAGGATGTCTAAAAATTACTCCGGGTCATGATTTTAATGATTATGAGATTGGTAAAAAATATGCCTTATATGAAGAAAACAATGAGGTTAAGGTGTCTGATGATCCGAGTAAGTTTAAACCAATCAATATTTTTACTGACGATGCATATACAAATGATGTTGTGCCCCAACCCTTTAACAATTTAGATAGATTTAAAGTAAGGAAATTAGTTCTAGAAGAGCTATCAAATCAAAAACTATTAATTAAAGAAGAGCCTCATCAAATTAGTATTCCTAGAGGCGAAAGATCAAATGTAGTAATTGAACCAAAACTGAGTTACCAATGGTATGTAAGAACAAAAGAGATGGCAAAAAAAGCCAATGATTCTGTTAATGCAGGTGAGATTAAATTCCATCCAGAAAACTGGGTTAAGACTTACTTCAATTGGATGGATAATATTGAAGATTGGTGCATAAGTAGACAAATATGGTGGGGTCATAGGATACCTGCTTGGTATGACAAGGAAAATAATGTTTATGTAGGATATGACGAGAAAGAAGTACGTAAATTCTATGATTTAGATAATCGAGATCTTATCCAAGATGAAGATGTCTTAGATACTTGGTTTTCATCAAGCCTATGGCCTTTTGCGTCTCTTGGATGGCCAAAAGATACTATTGAATTTAAGAAATATTTCCCTACCAAAATTCTTGTTACAGGCTTTGACATAATTTTCTTTTGGGTTGCAAGAATGATGATGATGAGTTTGGAGTTTACAAAAAAGATACCTTTTGAAAACGTTTATGTAACTGGTTTAATAAGAGATGAAAATGGTAAAAAAATGTCTAAATCAAAAGGAAATATTATTGATCCTTTAGATCTAATCTATGGTATTTCTTTAGATGAATTGATTCAAAAAAGAACGAGCAACCTGATGCAAGAAGGTATTGCAGAAAAAATTGAAAGGAAAACTCGTAAAGAATTTCCAAATGGCATTGAACCCCATGGAACAGATGCGCTCAGAATGATGTTCTTTTCAATAGCCACCCATGCTAAAGAGATAAGTTTTGAAATGGGGCGTCTTAAAGGTTTTAGAAATTTTTGTACCAAAATTTGGAATGCTGCAAGATTTATTAATGGCTATCCAAAAGAACGGTCTAGATTCAACTCGGAGAATAAAATTGATGAGTGGATATATCAAGAATTTCAACAATTGGTATTAGACGTTGATAAGAATATTTCTGATTATCGGCTAGATTTAGCGGTAAATGCTTTGTATGAATTCTTTTGGAATAAATTCTGTGATGTTTACATTGAAGACTGTAAAAAAAATGAATCGACTAAAAATCTTCATCCTATGTTGCAAGAGATTCTTATTTTTATGCATCCATTTGCACCATTTATAACTGAAGAAATTCATCAGATGTTATTTGAGAAAGCAATCATTGACAGATAGCTCTAAAGATTATCTATTATTGTTGAAATTCATAAATGTTACCTACATCGAAAATTTGAGTAATTCTATCTAAAGCTTGATAGCTTTCATCTAATAAATCTGGATCTTGAAGATCTTCTGGATTTAAGTGATCTCTATATAATGAATTAAATAGACTTTTTAACTGCATAACCTTGTCTTCATTTAAAAGAAACTTCGGATTAATGTTTTTTAGTTCATCATTACTTAAGACTGTTTTGAATCTCAAACATGCTGGACCGCCACCATTCATCATGCTCTGACGAATATCTACATAAATTAGTTTCTTGATTTTTGAAATTTCTAGTATCTTTTCCAACCATTCTTCACACTCATTATACTTTTTAACCTCTTCAGGCAAAATTAAGATCATTGATCCATCTTCACCAGTAACCAATTGTGAGTTGAGTAAATAAGATCCGACTATAGTATCTAAATTTATCTCATTGTCTTTTATCTCGATGATTTGTTTATTAGAGACCTCATCATTGATGATTGATAGCAGCTTATTGAGCTCATTCTTATTTTCAAAAGCATATTCATGGTAAATAAATATGTTTTCATTTGCTAAACTAACAATATCATTATGAAAGCTCCCTGCTGCTATTGCTACATCACTCTGCTTTAGAAAGAATTGACGTTGACTATGAATGTTATGGTTTAAAGCAATGGCTTCAGAAATTTCTTTTGCCTGCCTTTTAACAGCATTTTTAGATTTTTCAAACGAACCGGTACCATAAACAAAAACTTGAATGCCTGGAGTTAAATGAGATTCTGATATTCTTAGGTGATTTGCTGCGCCCTCATCTCCGTATCCTGAAATATTATTTTGAGGTGCATGCACTTTAAAACATTGATGTTTAAATATTCTAAGCAGTTGTTTATAAGTGAAGTGTGCTTCGATACTTCTATGGAACATGGTATTTAAATTTGCTGGTGTGATGTGCACCAAAGAATCTGTATTGTCAGAACTAGGAGAATAAGTTGCCGCGTTAGCAGCCCACATTGAAGAAGCAGAAGATATATTAAGTAATAATTTTGGTGATTTTTTGGAAACATCTTCAAGAATCTTACTGGGGGATCCACTGTAACCAAATTCTTTAAGTATTGGCAAATATGGTCTTTCATGAGGTAGGAAAACCCCCTGAGGTATGCCCTCTCTCATTAAAATCTCCATTTTTTCAATTCCCTGGATTGCTGCTGATCTTGGATTAGATGTTGTGTTTGTATTTTTTAATGAGGCTAAATTTCCTTCTGATAAACCACCATAATTATGGGTTGATCCTATTAAGCCATCAAAATTTATCTCCCCTTGAAAACTCATAATTTCTTAATCAATGATGACTTAGGCCATGCACAAAAATCAGCTGCATATAGCCCAGCAGGACGATGATTACCGCTTCCTCCAATGCCGCCAAAAGGCATTGCGCCTGATGCTCCAGTGGTAGTAGAATTAAAGTTGACTACTCCTGCTCTTATTTCTTCTCTAAATTTTTCAAATAATTTGAAATTATCAGAAATCAAAGATGCAGCAAGCCCAAATTTCGTTTGATTAGCCACCTTAATTGCAGAATCAAAATCTTCAACAAATATAATTTGAATAAGTGGGCCAAATATCTCATGATCATATTTCTTGCTAAGGTTGGTTGAGTTAATCAATCCAGGTGTAACAAAATTAGAATTTTTAAATGCTCGTGATTTAAGTACTGGTTTTCCGCCTAAGTCAATAAGACTTTGTTGTTGAAAAAGGAAATTTTTTTGGGCTTGTTCAGAAATGAGAGGTCCATAAATCTTTTTAAGTGTAGTTAATGATTTCAGGCTATTTATCTTTTTCTTTAAAGCTATAACTAGTCTCTTACCAAAAACTGAATCTTTGATAATGAGTCTCCTGGCTGATGTACATCGTTGTCCAGTAGTGATAAAAGCTGATTCAAAAATTAAATCTACTACTTTATTAATTTTACGTGTTGACCAAATCACTATAGGATTATTTCCGCCTAGCTCCAATGCTAGAATCTTTTCAGGATACTTTGACATAAATTGGGCTATATTAGAGCCCGCTAGGTACCCTCCAGTAAAAAAAACACCACTAACGTTACGATGTTTGCATAAATTCATCACAATCTTTTTTGATCCATGAATTAGATTGAATATTCCTGGAGGAATGCCAGCTTCATGCCAAAGTAACGTTAGGTATTCTGAAACTAATGGCGTATGTTCACTAGGTTTAAAAATAACTGAATTACCAGCTATAAGAGCAGGAGTTATATGTCCATTTGGTAGATGGAGAGGAAAATTAAATGGGCCTATGACTACTATTGCTCCATGAGGATGATGACTGAGAGCTGATGAATACTCTGAGTGCTTCTGAGACTTTTTTCCAGTTCTAGATTGATACCCAATTAAAGAGTTTTTAAACTTGCTAATCGATGCAATAACCTCAGACTCTGCATCTTTCAAAATTTTACCAGTTTCTAAAGAAATCAAGTTCGAGAGAGTATCTTTATTATCTTCTAAAAGGGTATAAAATTTTGAGATAATCTTCAGGCGGCTTTCTAAAGTTAACCCAGACCATGCTAAAAAATTCTTCTTAGCATATGCTGCACAATCATCTAGCTGCTGTAATGAAGCAAACCTGCCCTCCCAGATAGTTTCTCGCGTATTTGGATTAATTGATCCAAAGCTGGACCCACGACCTTCACACCAATCTCCATTAATATAATTCATTTATTTAAGCTATTCCTACAGTATCGCCAGATAAAACATTTAAAGCATTTGCAGCATTTTTAGAGATACAAATATTCCCCCTCTGATCTAAATCATATGCTGTACTAATAGCAAAAAATTGTTGAATGTTTTTTGTAAAGATAAGACCTTTATAATTGCCTTGGACGTAGTTTATTATTTTTACACATAGATCTTGCTGATTGTTTATTAAAGGTATTTTTTTAATGTCTGCAGATAAACATGGTCCTCCATCTAAAACATCTATTAATTTATTTGGAGAAAAATTTTGTGCTAATAATAGCTTATAAGCTAATTTTGAAGAAGGATGTGGTTTGCCAATCACATTTTGAACTTTCTTAGGTAATGAACTGATTAAAAAGGGAAATCTTGGAATACATTCGCCTATAAAATAATTATCTATATAGGATATTCTATCTGCATCGAAGAAATCTAAATCAAAAAAATTACTACTAAAATCTTTCCAGAATGTTGTCACTCCACTTTTATCTTTATACCCTCTTATTTCAACAAAAATTTTTGGATCGAAACGCTCTTTGGCTAATGACATAAATAAAAACCTTGAAAATGATAGTAGTTTTCCACCCCCATAACCTCTAAATCTTGGGTTTACAAATAAGGTTCCAAGCTCTGTATAAGGCCTCCTGATAAAACTTAACTGAAATACGTCTAATGTTTTCTTCATCTGTAATGAATTGGAATAAAAGTCTAGTTCTTTTCTTTTAAAAAAAACTGAGGGCTTAGATTTTGAGACCGAAGTATAAATTGCGGATATTCCCATAATGCGTTTTTTATCTTCTAGGATAAAAAGATAGGAATGATTGTTGGGTTTCTTAAATTTTTTTGATAAAGAATTTTCTGACCATAGGATTCTAGACCGAAGATCATTCTTTGTCTTTGGCATGGTTGTTAGACCGCTTCCACCAGAATTTATCAAATCATATAGTTGGGATAAATCATTAATTTTAACTAACCTGACTCTTTGCATATGGGTATTATAAGATATATATGCTCAGCCTATACCCTTATAGGAGGGCTTGATGAATAATTCATTGTCTAATCAACCTTGAGCTAGAATTTATTGATAATATTCCTAGAAAATTTTTTTAAGCCATCTATCTTCTTATCTAAAGAAGCTTCATTAGTGATGCCATATAGCATCCATGGATATGTTGTAATAGTAGTAACTCCTATTTCTTCCATTTTTTTAAAACCATCAAAACTAAATGCATCCCAAGAGCTAAAGGCAATGATTTCATAATCATTTCTATTTCCAACAGTCGCTCTTAATTTAGAAATTTTTTTGATAAGATCAGCAAGTTCATCAAGGCTGTGCATATCTGAGATCCATCCATCATACTTGGCCGCTCTTTCTAATGCTGGTTCAGAGAATCCACCAACATAAATTGGCAGATGATAATCTGGTTTTGGTAACATCTCTAATCTTTCAAAAGAAAAGAAGTCTCCTGCATAATGAACCATTTCACCAGCCCACAAAAGCTTCATTATTTTAAGCATTTCATCTGCTCTTTTTCCTCTCATTGAAAAGGGTTGCTCTCCTGCTTGGAACTCTTCAGGCATCCAACCCATTCCCACACCTAAGCTAAATCTACCTTTAGATAAGTTTGATAAAGTTGATATCTCTTTTGCTGCTCTGATCGGATTTCTTGAGGGTAGTACATACACGCTGGTATAAAAATTTATTTCGTTTGTGGAGCCAGCTAAAAAAGATAAAGTTGTTATAGGATCAGGCCAGTCCGTTCCTGGTTCCCATCTCACTCTCCCATCCTCTGTATAAGGATATGGTACTGAAAATGTTGCTGGGTGGATTAAATGGTCAGAAACAGCTACTGAATTAAATCCTTCTTCCTCGGCAGCAAGAGTTAATGGCAACAACTCTTCCATTGGTAGCATAGATAAAGGGATAGCAAATTTCATAACATAATAGAGCGAGTTACAAACCAAAATAGACCAGCAGAAACTAATACCGTGCTCATACTCCTTATAACAAATAAATGATAACTTTCTTTAAAAAGAGTCTTAATGATCCATAATAAGATAATCATGATGAAAGCAATAAATATCTGGCCAGCCTCTATACCTAAGTTAAAACCTAATATTAAAACAATGATCTGATCTTGTATAAGATTATTCTGCGCTAAATTTGAAGCAAACCCAAGACCATGAATTAACCCAAAAAAGATTGTGATTATCTGAGGAATATAATTATTAGAAGATTGTTTAATAAGATTAAGATACCCCCATAGAAATAATGCTAAACCAGTTAGCAAATAGAATCTTGCTCCAAAGAATAGAATCAAACCACCAATAATCAAAAAACTTAATATAAATAGATTTGAATTGAGAAAGCTTGGGCTTTGTCGTGCAATACTTTCAAGGGCTAGAGTTAAAATAGAGAAGCCAATTAGCATCTCAACGATAGTTATATCAACTATCAAAATACCCATTGAGCCCAAACCTAGAGTAATTGAGTGGCCAATAGTAAAGCCTGTTATTGCAATCACTAGACTTCTCCCAATAAATAATAAGACTAAGCCTAATAGAAATGTTAAGTGATCCAAACCAGATAAAATATGCTTTAATCCAAGCCAAAAAAAATTGTTAAAAGAGCTAGTCCTTTCTATTCCTGTCTCATTCTCTAAATTGATTGTTTGAGATGCATTGCTAATGATGCTTTCATTAATTAATTCTTTTTGAAAATAAAATCGAGCAATATGATTATGATTAATACCTAAATCTTGGAATAAGCTTATTGCCACAAAACTGGGGTAATCTTCGCATATGTAATTTATGTTAAATTTTATAAAGCCAGCAGATTCATTATTAATGATATTTGGTGCATCAGCTATCTTGCAGTGGTTAGGAAAATTTATATTACCAATTAAGTAGTCTTGCAGTTGTCCTATATTTTTAAAAGATTGGGCTCTAGGAAGATTATTAAAAACATCACTTCTAATATTGCCTGATAAGGATACTATGTATATTGAATCTTCAAGTGCAAGATCAATTCTAGAGTATGATTCACTTCTGCTATGGCTATAAAGCGATATTGCAAGAAAAACTATGCAAAGCAGATATATGCTTTTTCTATAAGTTCTTAGTCTTAATAACATCGTACCAATTTCTAAGGTTGTTTAAGTAATCTTCTAATAGCTCATCACCTTTTCTTTTTAAAAACTCTGTTTCTACTTGTTCCATAATTTCATCAAATGGAGGTACCAAAGCCTCTTGTTTATCGAGGAGTATAAGAATAGACAATGTTGTATCGGTATCAATGATTTCACTGACGCCCCCCTTATTTAAACTTAAAGCTATCTCAGTTAAAGTTGGTCCTATATATTCCCTAACTTTAGTTGATGGGAGTAGTGTATTTGGTAACTTTATTACATCTTGTTTTGATAAAAAATTAGCTCCTTCTAAATTACCATTTTTAATAAACTCTAATGCAAGAATAGCTTTATCACGATCATTAATATCAAAAGAAAGTTTGATCAATCTGAGTTTTGGAGAAGAAGAAAAAAATTCTGAGTTCTGATTATAAAAATCTAATAAATCATCATCAGAGAATTTAAATGATTCTATTTCCACTAAAATAGATTCGATCATTTTTTGAATAATCATACTTCTTAATTGGCTGTCATTCTCTAATAACCCAATGTCTATTGCTCTTTGAATAATTAGTTCTTCATCGATCATTCGTTCCAAAACAATATCTGGATCATTCTCTAATAGTCCAGATCGTCTAGTTTGATCAATGCTATCTAGATATTTATTGAACTTAGATCTGCTTATATAGTTATTATCAATCTTAGCCACCCAACTTAAAGCGTCTGTTTCAAAGTCTTTTATAAAAGCATCAAAGATTAATAATCCACCAATTATTAAACCAAGAACGAAAAAAATATTTGGTCTGTGTAAGTTTGCTTTAAGTTTATCCTTAAATTTATACTTAATTACTGGATTAATTACCATTTTTATGTGCTCAATCCCATCTTCTAAATAGACTTCGCCCTCAGATTTAAATCCAATTCTTGTATAATATCCTGCTAATCTGTTTTGGGCTGAGATTGTAATAAGTTGATTAGGAAATTTATAAGCGATCTTCTTAATGCCCTCTTGAATCAGAGCATGTCCTAATCCTACCCCTCTATGATCTTGAGAAGTAACTATCCTTCCTAAGGATGGACCATGATATTTAATTCCTGGTTTTGCTAATCTTAAATAACCACATAAATTATTTCCTTGAAAGGCTAATAAATGTAGGCAATGCTGATCAGAATTATCAGCATCAATATATGCACAATCCTGCTCTAATATAAAAACTTGTTCTCTTAAATGGAGGATTGAATATAGCTCTGTTGCGGTTAACTCAGAAAAACTTTTCCAATAAAATTTATAATTATTTGTCATAATATGAATTAATACACTATCTTAAGGGAGAATTATTGTGAAGAGTATATATGAGTACCAAGTTAATGACATTGACTTAAATTCAATCGATATGAAGGATTATGAAGATAAGGTTTTATTGATCGTAAATGTGGCAAGTAAATGTGGTTTTACACCACAATATAAAGCTCTTCAAGAGATGTATGAGAATTACCACAGCAAGGGGCTTGAAATCCTAGGCTTTCCTTGTAATCAGTTTGGAAAACAAGAATCAGGTTCCAATGAAGAAATTAAGTCATTCTGTGATTTAAATTATGGTGTTAGCTTTAAGATCTTCGATAAAATAAAAGTTAATGGTAAGGATGCTAACCCTTTATTTAAACATTTAAAAAAATCTGCAAAAGGTGTGCTTGGCTCAGAATCGATTAAATGGAACTTTACAAAGTTTGTTGTAGATAGAAATGGTGAAGTAGTTAAAAGGTTTGCACCAAAAGATAATATGAAATTGGTAGAAGATTTCATTCAGTCTCAGTTATAAGATCTCAAATACGTAAACTCATTAATAAAGCATCTTCTTTAAATGGGTCGCTATAATAATCTTGTCTAATAGCATCTTCATGAAAGCCATATTTTTTATAAAACTTGATTGCATTAGTATTAGATACCCTGACTTCAAGTGTTATTAAGTTTGAACCGATGACTTTTAATTGGTTAATAAAATGATCCATAAGCTGTGAACCGATACCTATATCTTGATAGTGAGGATGAATAGCTATATTAAGCAAATGAGCTTCTGGAAATGCTAAACCATAAATTAAGAAGCCTTTTATATTTGTATCTTCAATCACTAGACATGTATGACCAACATCAAATGACGATTCCATCTGTTGGATGGACCAAGGTTTTATATTGGTTGCCTTCTCAATCACCATCAGGTTATTGAGATCATCTTTTTTTCCTAGCCTAGTATTAATTAGATTCGTCAAGTATTATTTTCATCTCCTGCCATAGTTTCTTCTTCATGACTGGATTATCAAACAATAACTTAAGGCTTGGAGCTTTAATAGAATTCTTTTGAAGATCAAACTCTATGTCAGTAAAGTTAATAATCAGCTTTGCAGTTTGTAATTGATGAATTGAGTTAGATGCTAAGTCTTTATTTGATAATAAGAAGTTGTCTAACTTAATATCCTCATCTTTGCTTAAAACAGAAAGTTCTATTTTACTTAGTAAATCTATTTCATTCTCTGAGTAAAAGTCCATAGAATTAGAATGTAGTGTTAGAATAGCCCCTCTTCTCCTTGTGTAAAGAAGAGGTTGATTAAGGTTGGTATGTTGTAATGTCTCAGAATATGCAAAATAACCCAGCTTTGAAAGAATATATTTAGTTCTATTATTAATTGATGAAAACATAAAATAGATAATGAAAGATATTGCAAAAAAATACAAATCATTCGAGCCAATTAATTTGGAAGATAGGTCCTGGCCAAATAAAAAAATAAATAAAACTCCAATTTGGTGCTCTGTGGATTTAAGAGATGGGAACCAAGCATTGATTGAGCCAATGGGTGCTGAAAAAAAGAAAAGAATGTTTCAATTATTATGCGATCTTGGTTTTAAAGAGATTGAGATTGGTTTTCCAGCTGCATCTCAAACAGATTATGATTTTGTTAGATACCTAATTGAAAATAAAAAAATTCCTTCTGACGTAACAATTCAGGTCCTAACCCAAGCTAGAGAACATATCATTGAAAAAACATTTGAATCACTAAAAGGTGTTAATAAAGCAATAGTTCATTTCTATAACTCAACATCAGCTCTTCAAAGAAAAGTAGTATTTAATCAAGATAAAAAAGGTATTAAAGATATTGCAATACAAGGCGCAAACCTAATTAAAAAACTATCTTCTGATCATCCAAGCACTGACTGGCGTTTTGAATATTCTCCTGAAAGTTTTACTGGAACTGAATTAGCTTATGCTGTTGAAGTATGTAATGAAGTCAGTGAAATACTCATTCCTTGCTCTGAACATAAAATTATCATTAATCTTCCAGCAACTGTAGAGATGTCAACACCAAATATTTATGGTGATCAGATTGAGTGGATGATTCGTGAGTTAAAGTTTAGAGAAGATACACTTGTTTCTTTGCATCCTCATAATGATAGAGGAACTGCTGTTGC